>NZ_JBMDIH010000002.1:0-2500 GCF_051161885.1 Labrys methylaminiphilus subsp. lupini
AGCAGTTTCTCGAAGACGCCGCTGAACCACCTCCTTTGCTACATCCCAACATGACGAAGCATTACCGGATCCAGGTCGAGCATCTCTATGCTGCGCTCAACGACGATTCCCAGGGACATATCGCATATGGCGGCCGAGCGGATCCGCTCGTTGATAAAGGAGATCGTGCTGACGCCAGAGAACGGCGAACTTCAGATCGACGTCCGCGGCGATCTGGCTGGGATCCTTGCCATATCCCTGGAACGCAAAAACCCCGACCGAGTAATTATCTCGATCGGGGTTTTTGATATGCGATTTGGTTGCGGGGGCAGGATTTGAACCTGCGGCCTTCAGGTTATGAGCCTGACGAGCTACCGGGCTGCTCCACCCCGCGGCAGGTAATTTACATGGTATTCGAGATTTTTGCTTTGCAGGCCTGGCAACGACCTACTCTCCCAGGTCTTGAGACATAGTACCATCGGCGCTGAGGAGTTTAACGGCCGAGTTCGGGATGGGATCGGGTTGAGGCTCCTCGCTAGTGCCACCAGGCCGGCGAAGCAAAATCTGAAGCAAGAATGGAATATTCCAGGTCACTGTCGGTATTTTTCACCGCGAGTGAGTATTGATAAATGAGAGCGATCAAGCCGATCAAGCTATTAGTACCGGTAAGCTGCACGGATCGCTCCGCTTCCACACCCGGCCTATCAACGTGGTGGTCTACCACGGCTTTCGAGGGAGAACTCATCTTGAGGTGGGTTTCCCGCTTAGATGCCTTCAGCGGTTATCCCGACCGTACATAGCTACCCTGCACTGCGGCTGGCGCCACAACAGGTCCACCAGAGGTACGTCCATCCCGGTCCTCTCGTACTAAGGACAGATCCTCTCAATTCTCCTACGCCCACGCCAGATAGGGACCAAACTGTCTCACGACGTTTTGAACCCAACTCACGTACCACTTTAATCGGCGAACAGCCGAACCCTTGGGACCTTCTCCAGCCCCAGGATGTGATGAGTCGACATCGAGGTGCCAAACGATTCCGTCGATATGGACTCTTGGGAATCATCAGCCTGTTATCCCCGGCGTACCTTTTATTCGTTGAGCGATGGCCGTTCCACAACGGACCACCGGATCACTATGGCCGACTTTCGTCTCTGCTCGACTTGTCAGTCTCGCAGTCAGGCGGGCTTATGCCATTGCACTCGACGACCGATTTCCGACCGGTCTGAGCCCACCGTCGCACGCCTCCGTTACTCTTTGGGAGGCGACCGCCCCAGTCAAACTACCCACCATACACTGTCCCGGGCCCGGATGACGGGTCGCGGTTAGACATCCATGATCGTAAGGGTGGTATTTCAAGGGTGGCTCCACACGGGCTGGCGCCCATGCTTCATAGCCTACCACCTATCCTACACATGCAAGCACGAATGCCAGTGTAAAGTTATAGTAAAGGTGCACGGGGTCTTTCCGTCTAAGCGCAGGTACCCCGCATCTTCACGGGGAATTCAATTTCACTGAGTCTATGCTGGAGACAGCGGGGAGATCGTTACGCCATTCGTGCAGGTCGGAACTTACCCGACAAGGAATTTCGCTACCTTAGGACCGTTATAGTTACGGCCGCCGTTTACCGGGGCTTCGATTCAAAGCTTGCACCTCTCCTCTTAACCTTCCGGCACCGGGCAGGCGTCAGACCCTATACGTCGCCTTGCGGCTTAGCAGAGCCCTGTGTTTTTGTTAAACAGTCGCCACCCCCTAGTTTGTGCCCCTCGCCCATGGTTGCCCACGAACGAGGCCTCCTTATCCCGAAGTTACGGAGGCAAATTGCCGAGTTCCTTCAGCATAGTTCTCTCAAGCGCCTTGGTATACTCTACCAGTCCACCTGTGTCGGTTTCGGGTACGGTCTGATGTGGGAGCTATTTCCTGGAACCTCGTGATGGCATGCACAATCCAATAAGCACACACCACGGAAGAGATCCGTCACTACCCACTGGTCAAGGAATATTCACCTTGTTCCCATCGACTACGCTTTTCAGCCTCGCCTTAGGGGCCGACTAACCCTGCGCAGATTAGCTTTACGCAGGAACCCTTGGACTTTCGGCGACAGTGTCTCTCACACTGTTTGTCGTTACTCATGCCAGCATTCGCACTTCCAATACCTCCAGAGCCGCTCACGCGTACTCCTTCACAGGCCTATGGAACGCTCCGCTACCGCGTACATACTCTCGCATGCACACCCACAGCTTCGGCTCGTGGCTTGAGCCCCGTTACATTTTCGGCGCAAAGACCCTTGTTTAGACCAGTGAGCTGTTACGCTTTCTTTAAAGGATGGCTGCTTCTAAGCCAACCTCCTGGTTGTTATGGGATCCTCACATCCTTTACCACTTAGCCACGAATTAGGGGCCTTAGCTGGTGGTCAGGGTTTTTTCCCTCTCGACGACGGACGTTAGCACCCGCCGTCTGTCTGCCGCACACTACTTCCAGGTATTCGGAGTTTGGTTAGGTTTGGTAGGTCGGTAAGACCCC
>NZ_JBMDIH010000002.1:7500-407500 GCF_051161885.1 Labrys methylaminiphilus subsp. lupini
CCATCAGTGTGCGAAGCAGCTCGACGATGGCGTGCTGGGTGATCGAATCGAGTGCGCTGGTCGGTTCGTCCGCGATCAGCACGATGGGCTCGCTGACCAGCGCTGCGGCGAGGGCGATGCGCTGCTTCTGACCACCGGAAAACTGGTGGGGGTATTTACGGGATGCGGTGTCAGGCTCGGGCAAAGCCACCCGCTCGAGCCAGTCCCTCGCCAACGCCAGCGCGTCCGCGCGGCTTCCTCCCCGGCAGGCTCGGCGCGCCTCGGCAATCTGGTTGCCCACCCGGATCAGCGGATCGAGGCTCCCACCGGGATCCTGGAAGACCATGCCGATATCGCGTCCGGGACGCGGTTCAGACGCAAAGCCCGGCCGGGTCAACCTGCCGGTGCTCACCGCATTGGCCGGCAGCAGTCCCGCGAGGGCGGATGCCAAGGTCGACTTGCCAGATCCGCTTTCCCCCAGCAGAGCCAGATGCCGTCCGGCCTCGATGTCGAGGTCGATGCCCTGCAAGGCCGGCTGCATGCCGGCGCGATCGCGATAGGAGACGCCGAAGCCGCGGAGGGAGAAAAGCTTCATGCCGCCGGCTCCCTCACGCGCAGCGCCTTGGCATAACCCCGCCCCGTAAGATGGATCGCCAGCACCATCACAACGAGAGCGAGGCCCGGCACCAGCGACAGCGATGGTGCGCTACGCAGCAGGGAACGCCCCTCGGCCACCATGCTGCCCCAGCTCGGCCTGTTGGGGTCGCCGAAACCGAGGAACGCCAGGGCGGCCTCGATCAGCACCGCCGCTGCCGCGATGATCGCCGCGAGCGAGATCACCGGCGGCAGGGCATTGGGCAGGATCTCCCGAAAGCCGATGGCGAGCGGATGCATGCCGGCAACCCGGGCCGAAGCAACGAAATCGCGTTCCCACAGGGAACGAATTTCCGCCCTTGCGATGCGGGCTGGCTGAGGCCAGGCACCGGCGGCGATGGCCAGCACGATGGCCGGCAGGCTCGGCCCGGTCACGCTGATCAGCGCCATGGCCAGCAGGAAGGCCGGTACCGTCTGGAAGGCATCGCTCAGGCGCATCAATATGTCGTCGGTCCAGCCGCCGAGAAAACCGGCCAGCGTGCCGACGAGACAGCCGAGCAGAAGGGAGGCCAGCGCCGAAGCAAGTGCCACGAGAAGCGTGGTGCGGCTGCCCCAGGCAAGCTCGGCGGCAATGTCGCGCCCCAGGCGATCGGCTCCCAGGGGATGGGCTGCATCGGCGAAGGGCGGGAGCAGCGGCGGCGCGGTGATGGCAAGCGGATCGCCCGGAAAGATCACCGGCGCCGTCAGGGCAAGCACACCAAACACGGCGAGTAACAACAGGCCGACACGCCCCTCCCCGCTGCGCAGCATGGCCATCAGCATGGTCATGCGACCTGCTCGCTGGCGCCGATGCGCGGATCGAGCCAGGCCTGCACGAGATCGGCCAGCAGATTCATGACGATGACGACGACGGCGCTGAACAGCACCACGCCGAGCAGCAGCGGGGTATCGCGGCGGGAGACCGCCTCTGCCGCCAGGCGGCCGAAACCGGGGATGGCGAAGACGCTTTCCACCACCACGCTGCCGCCCAGCAGGGAGGCGGACTGCAGGCCGAGCATGGTAACCACCGGCGCCAGAGCATTGCGGGCGACATGGTTCAGCGCCAGCCGCCAGCCGGAAACGCCACGAGCCCTTGCGGCCCGGATGAAGTCGGCATGCCAGACCTCCTCCATGCCATCCCGCAACAGGCGCAGGAACAGGGTCATGTAGAGCAGGCCGAGCGCACTGACGGGTAGCACCAGATGCCAGGCGATGTCCCTGGCCCGTTCCAGGCCCGCCTTGCCGGAAGCCATCGTCTCGAAGCCGCTGGCCGGGAGCCAGCGCAGCATCACGGAAAATACCAGGATCAGCACCAGGCTGAGCCAGAAGCCGGGCATGGCGTAGAGGGCGAGCGAGCTCAGCGACAGAATGCGATCCAGCCAGCCATTCGGGCGTTTACCCGCCAGGAAGCCGAGCACGATGCCGAGCAGGAAAGCCAGCGCCAGCGCCGAGCCCATGGTGATCAGGGTCACCGGCAAGCGTTCGAGCAAAATGCCGAGCACAGGCCTTTGAAAGGCGGTCGACCAGCCGAAATCGCCCTGCGCCAGGGCCGACAGATAGGCCTTGAGCCGAAAGGCCGGCCCCTGGTCCAGCCCCCACTCGCTCCGCAGTTCGGCGATCCTCGCCGCATCGGCACCGCCGATACCGGCGACATAGGCATCGACGGCGTCGCCCGACGCCGATTCGAGCATGAAGAAAGCGCCGATGACAACCAAGAGCAGAACCACGACGGCCCCACCCAGGCGTCGAAGTAAGCGCGAGATCACGGGCGGCTATTCACGGCGCCATCTCCGGCAAGGCGGTATCCGCCCAGGACGACACCGCCCAGCGCGGATTGTTGGAGACGTTCTGCAAATTCTCGCTGGCCACGGTGATGAAGGAGAATTCGGCGACGTTGATGAGCGCGAGATCATCCACCA
Source organism: Labrys methylaminiphilus subsp. lupini (assembly GCF_051161885.1). Taxonomy (NCBI): domain Bacteria; kingdom Pseudomonadati; phylum Pseudomonadota; class Alphaproteobacteria; order Hyphomicrobiales; family Xanthobacteraceae; genus Labrys; species Labrys methylaminiphilus. Next base: position 10,032 of record NZ_JBMDIH010000002.1, read on the forward strand.
CCAATTTCTGGAACTGCTTATAGAGCTCCGCTCGCTTTTCGGGATCGATCTCGATCGCTGCCGCGGCGATCAGCGCATCGGTCTTGGGATTGGCGTAGCCATACTGGTTCGAGAAGGGCACTCCAGCCGGGATGCCGCTCTGGAACAGGATGGTGGTCGAGATCGCCGGGTCCTGGCGGTAGACCGGCGTTCCGACAGCCAGATCGAAGGCGTGGTCGGTATAGACGGCCTTCAAATGGGCCGGCGAATCGTTGGAGACAATCTCGGCATCGATACCGATCTTAGCCAAGGCCTGTCGCAGATAGGCACCGAACTGCACGGTCTCATTGAAGAAGGGCGCCGGCAGCAGCTTGAGATGGAAACGGACACCGTCCGCGCCCTTCTTGTAGCCGGCTTCGTCGAGCAGGGTCTCGGCCTTGGCCGGGTCGAATTCATAGCGCTCGACATCGGGGTTGTAGAAGGTCTTGTCGGTCTGCGGCACGGGACCCGTGGCTGCGGTGGCATAGCCGCGGAAGATCGCCTGCACCACGAAGCCCTTGTCGATCGCATGAGCGATGGCCTGGCGTACGCGCAGATCCGCCAGTTCCTTGCGGGTATGGTTGATCTCGACGATCATCTGATAGGTCAGGGCCTCGTAGCCATTGGCATAGACCTTGAGGCCCGGCACCTTGGAGATGCGGTCGAGATCGGCCAGCGGCACGGCCGAGAAAGCAGCAAGCTGGATCTCGCCGGCTTCGAGCGCCGCGCCGGCCGACTGCCGATCAGACAGCACCTTGAACAGGATCTCGTTGAAGTGCGGCTCGCCCTGGGCCCAGTAGGCCTCGTTGCGCTTGAGCAGATAATATTCGCCCGGCTTGTGCTCGGCGAATTTGAACGGCCCGGTGCCGATGAGCTTCTCATTGGCCGGGTTCTTCATGATGTCGCTACCGGCAAAGACATGCTTGGGCAGTACCGAGGTCAGAGCCGGCAGGCAGTTGCGAATAAGCTGGAAGGGCGTCGGCGCCGAAAAACGCAGGATCGCCGTCAGGGGATCGGGCGTATCGACGCTGTCGAGATCCTTGAACACAACGCGGCCGAGATTCTGCAGCTTCTTCCATACCTCCAGGGCGGAGAAGGCGACATCGGCGGAAGTGAAGGGCTTGCCGTCATGCCATTTGACATCGGGACGCAGCTTGAAGGTGACGGCCTTGCCGTCCGCCGCCCCCTCCCAAGACAAGGCAAGCTTCGGCGCCAGACCGTCCGGACCGTTGAAATCGGCCTCGGCCAAGGGCTCGATCACCTTGCTGGCGACGAAAAATACGCCGTTCGAAGCAACGATGGCAGGATTGAGATTGGTCGGCTCGGAATCGGCGGCAACGGTCAGGCGACCGGCCGGCACCTCGCCGGCTTGCAGGCGATGCGGCAATCCGAGCGCCAGGGCCATCCCGGCACTGGCAAGCAGGAAGGAGCGGCGATTAAGCAGGATCGGCATGTGCAACCTCCCGGGAGGAGCCCTTCGAATCAGCGTGATTGGATGACGCCCGCTCGAGAATGGCAAGCGCGGCATTGACCCCGGTGCCCGCATCGGCCGGCCAGCAGAGATGATTAAGGGCACCACCGAGCGCGGCTATGGCTGTCACGGCTAGCATCGGCTCGGCTGCCGGCCCCATGTGACCAATGCGCAGCACCTTGCCCGCCGTCTCGCCACGGCCGAGCGACAGCATTACGCCGAAGCGCTCCAGCAGCGTATCGCGCAAGCGGATGTCTGCCATGCCCACCGGCACGTGGAAGACCGTGGCGGAGGGCGCAGCGATCGCTTCGCGCGCCGGCCATAGCTTCAGGCCCAGGGCCTCCAGTCCAGCCCGCGCTGCTGCCGCCGTGCGGGCATGGCGGGCCCAGACCCGTTCGGGTCCTTCCTGGAGATAGAGATCGAGCGCCGCGTCGAGGCCATGAATCTCGGCCAGCGACGGCGTGACCGGGAACGCCCTCCCCACTTCGGCCGCCAGTTCCCAATCGAGCAAGGACAGGAAAGAAGCGCGCGGGGCATCCGGATTGGCCTTGATTTTCTCCCAGGCTCGGTCACTGACGGCGAGCAGGCTCAGGCCCGGCGTGGCCCCCAGGCATTTGGCGGCGGAGGTAACGAAAATGTCGATCGCCGCCTCTGCCGGGTGCACGTCCAGGCTGCCGAAAGAGGAAACGGCATCGGCGATGACATAGGCACCGTGCTCGCGGCCAAGGCGCCCGATTTCCGCCAGGGGATTGAGCGTGCCCGAGGGCGTGTCGTGATGGCAGACGGTGATGATCGAAATATCGGGGCGCGCCGCCAGCGCCTCGCGCACCCGATCCGGGTCGATCGCCTCGTCGAACGGCACCGCGAGCTCGATCACCTCGCCGGCATAATGGCGCGCCCACCCTGCATAGCCCTTGCCATAGACGCCCGAAACAAGGTTGAGCACGACGTCCTTGCGGCCGATCAGCGAGGCGGCGGCAGCCTCGAGCCCCAGCAGTGCGTCCCCCTGCAGGATCAAAGGCAGATTCGAAAGGCGCAAGGCAGCCTGCAGCTTGCCGACCACCGAGCGGTAGAATTGCTGGAAAGCGTGGTGCCCGTCATAGACGGCGGGCCGCGCCATGGCGCTGAGCACAGCCGGATAGGCCGTAACCGGCCCGGTCGTCAGCATGAAAGGCGGTGGTGCAAGCATGGAACAGTCCGAGTGAAAAACGATTTGATCGAATGCTAGCTTCGTGGCGCTTTGCCGACAACGCATGAATTACAGCGAGTTAACGCGCCTCAAAAGGAAATACATGTTAGTTGCGTTAAAAGTAGGACTGTCTCCGGCGTGACTGTTCTGCGTCAGTTATCATCCGGTTGTCTTGTCTTCGACACGATCCCGTTGTTTATGGCACCAGCAGAGTTATGCGAAGAGGCCCTCGGATGGGCCTCTTCGCATAACTCTGCAAATGCCCGATAACAAGCAAATCCCTTTTGATGGCGCCCGTGGCACCATCAAAAGGGATTTGCTTGGCGGGACATGGCGCAACGACACGCTTCGGCAACCGGTTCGAAACCTTACCCAGACGGATGTGATGAAGAACAAGCTCGAATATGTTTGGCCGGTCATCGGGCTCGCCGCCGTCATTTTCTCGGTCTACCTCCTGTCCAAGGAACTCAAGGGCGTCGAAGTCGGCCAGGTCTGGCAGGCCGTGGTCGATCGTGGGCCGTGGATGATCCTGCTGGCTTTCGTCTCGACCACTTTGGCCTACGCCGCCCTGGCTTGGTACGACCGCATCGCCCTGATGCATGTCGGCAAGAAACTGTCCTGGCCGGTGGTCTCGATCGTCTCCTTCGTCGCCTATGCACTGGGGCACAATATCGGTGTGTCCGTTCTCTCTTCCGGCCTGGTGCGCTACCGAGCCTATTCCAAGATGGGGTTGAACGCGGCCGAGGTCGCCGTCGTCACGGCGTTCTGCGCCTTCACCTTCGCCTATGGCGCCGTGTTCCTCGGCGGCATCGTGCTGGTGGGTGAGCCCGAGCTGCTCTCGCGCCTGTTCCACTTCCCCACCAGCGCCGCCTTCATGCTGGGTCTGGCCATGCTCGGCTTCGTGCTGCTCTACCAGGCCGGCTCGATCCTGCATCTCAAGCCCCTGCGCATCCGCTCGCTGCAGATCGCCTATCCCAAGCCCACCATCGCCTTCCGGCAGCTCTTCGCCGCGCCGATCGAAATCATCGGCGCCGCCGGCATCATCTATTTCGCCCTGCCCGACTCGCTCAATCCCGGCTTCTTCATGGTGCTGGGCATGTTCCTGGCTTCGTTCTGCGCCGGGCTGATCTCGAACGCCCCGGGCGGTGTCGGCGTGTTCGAGGCCGTCTTCCTGCTGATCATGCTGCCGGCTGGCGCCAATCCGAGCGATCCGGCAGTGATCCAGTCCAAGGCCGAGATCATTGCGGCTCTGCTGATGTTCCGCCTGCTCTATCTGCTCATCCCGCTGGCAATCTCCTGCGTCATCGTGCTTTACACCGAGCGCCAGTCCCTTGGGGGTCTTCTCGGCTCGGTCGTCGGCGGCAAGGCGGTAGAGAGCAAGGAAGCTCCGCCGGCAATCAAGCTCGAAACCGTGCGCCAGGATCCGCCCCAGCATTCGTGAGCCTTGCGCGGCAAGCTGCGGATCGCAGCTTGCCGGACAGCCTTTCAGCTCAACACGAAATCGACGGGCTTGGGTGCCTCGGGCAGATCGGTCTCGCCGAGATCTTCCAGAATGTTGATTTCGATGGTCCGGCAGATCGCCATCACCGGCAGGCTGTTCGGCGTGGAGCCGAAAGGTGCCACCAGTTCGTCACCGAGCACGTCGAGACCGAAGAAGGTGTAGGACACGATGGCCGCGATCACCGGCGTCCACAACCCCATGCTGTCAGCCAGCCCGAAGGGCAGCAGGAAACAGAACAGATAGGCGGTGCGGTGCAGCAGCAGGGAATAGGCGAAGGGCAGCGGCGTCTGCTTGATGCGCTCGGCTGCGGTGAGATCGGCCGAGAGCGCCGAGATTCGTTCCTCGAGGATTTGCCCCATCTGGGCCGAGATCCGTGCCTTGTCGAGGACTTCGCCAACCAGGCGGCTCATCTGTAGCAGCAGACGATTCGGCCCATGCCGGCTTGTGGTGATGGCTGCGCGATCGGCCGGAGCGAGATGGCGCAGCGCCGCCTCGTCCGGTGCCTCGTCCCGCAAATGGCAGCGCACCAGATCGCAAAAGGCGATGGCGAGAAGCGCCAGCCGCCGCGCCGCCGCCGGCTCGGCGGCAAGATAGGCAAGGGCCTGGCGTGAAAGGCCCCTGGCATCGATCACCAGCGCCCCCAGGATCTTGCGCGCCTCCCACCAGCGGTCATAGCTCGCAGTGTTGCGAAATGCCGAGAAGATCGAGAGCGCCACGCCGATCAGGGAGAAGGGCAAGGCAGCGATCGGCGGCACATGGATGAAGCCGCGGGTTTCCAGCAGCGTCACCGCGACCGAAATCAGCACCACCACCAGCATTTGCGGCCAAATCTGCGGCACGATGGAGCCGCGCATGATGAAAAAGAGTTCCCATGCCTGCGGGTTTTTGCGAACGATCATAAAGGGGCGATCCGATGAGGGCCTGCGGCCGCATGTGGCACGCAGGACGGGTTGTGCCACAGCGCGAGAGCGACGTGAATTTTCTCGCCGCCGCATCGGGATGCCGTATTGTCGCGCCCGTCCGGCCCAGCAAGATTCCAAACATGTGCAGAATTGCAGTACCGGCTGCCTGATCTGGCCGGCGTTTCAAAACAGGGAGAGACGATGCCGCAGCATCTGGGTGCAATCACACTGGTCGTCCGCGACTATGACGAGGCCAGGGATTGGTATGTCGGCAAGCTTGGCTTCGACGTGGTCGAGGACAGCGATCTCGGCGACGGCAAGCGCTGGCTGCTTGTTGCCCCGCCGGGCGCCGGCCAAACCCGCCTGCTGCTCGCCAAGGCCGCCTCTCCCACGCAGACGGAGGCTATCGGCAATCAGACGGGCGGCCGCGTCTTCCTGTTTCTCAACACCGACGATTTCTGGCGCGATCATCGCCTCTATCTTGCGCGTGGCGTGCGATTTCACGAGGAGCCACGGGTGGAGGCCTATGGCACCGTTGCTGTTTTCGAGGACCTGTACGGCAATCTCTGGGACCTGCTGCAACTGGCGGCCCCGGCGTGAGATGCCGCGGCGGACATCGCGACGACGATCTTTTCATCCTTTAGGCGTCTTGGTGTCTGATCGCACACTGCCCTCTCTCCGCCTCGCGCGGAGAGCAAATGCGGTTGACGATGACCGCGAGATCATTTAAGTTAGCGTTCGTTCACTAACTTAAATGATCTCGAGCAAGCCAGCGGGACAGGACCATGACCTCTCCTACGCCGTCACAGACCAAGGCTTTCTCCACCGGATTGCTGGCCTATGGGCTCGCGAGCATCGTGCTCGCCTTGTTCTACTGGGGCGTCTATCTCTACATCGACAGCCTGCCCTGCCGCGAACTCCTGTGCAATTTCGAATGGATTCTGCTCTTCTTCGGCCCGATCGTGGCGGTGTTTCTGGTGGCACCGCTCACCAATTTCGGGCTCCTCCTGTGGGAGCGTCGGCGCTCGTCGAGCGTCTGGCCGTTGCTGCGCCTCGCCTTCAGCGCGATCGGCGCCGGCTTCTCGGCCCTGGTCGCGGCGACCTTCACCATCCAATTGGCGCGGCGCGGCATGGCCATGATCGATCTGTCGCCCCAGAGCCTGATCTTTGCCGTGATCTTCCTGACCGCGACCTGGCTCAACCTGCGCTGCGCCGAGGCCATCCTGCGCAAGGGTGGCATCTGTCCGTGGCGCCGTCGACGGACGACTTCGTCCGGTCATTGGAACGACGCAATCGGCTGAGATTGATGAATCCGGGTTCGCGCCGGCAGGATGCGCGAGCCTGAGGGGGAATCATCGATGCGCAATGCCGTCCGAATCACTCTGGCCGCCACAATCATCGGAAGCGCAGCTGCCCTTCCGAGCCTGGCCCGCGCCGAGGTGAACGCAGCGACCGGCCCCGCCTCTGCAAGCCGCCCTTTCAAGGCCACGACCATCGCACGTTTCGATACGCCCTGGGCTATCGCTTTCCTGCCCGACGGGCGCATGCTGGTCACGGAAAAGGGCGGGCGGCTATTCCTGGTGACGCCGGCGGGCGCCAAGACCGAGGTCGCCGGCGTTCCACGTGCGCAGGTCGGAGGCCAGAACGGCCTGCTCGACATTGCCGCTTCGCCCGGCTTTGCGCGAGATGGCCTGGTCTATCTCAGTTATGTCGAGCCGAGCTCGGGCGGCGGCACTCTCGCTTTGGCGCGGGCCAAGCTGACCGAAGCGGACGGAAAGGCGCGCCTGAGCGATCTTGACGTGATCTGGCGTGCTTCGCCGAAGGGCGGCGGCGGCCAGCCCGGCGGCATCATCGCCTTCGACCCCGACGGGCGCCACCTCTTCCTCAGTTCCGGCGACCACATGGAGCCGGAAACGGCTCAGAACGCCGACAGCAATCTCGGCAAGATCCTCCGGCTCAATCTCGACGGTTCCGCGCCCGCCGACAATCCGATGGCGGCCCAGGGCGGCGTCAGGGCGCAGATCTGGAGCCTCGGCCATCGCAATCCCTATGGCCTGGCCTTCGCCCCCGATGGCAGCCTGTGGGAAAACGAGATGGGGCCGCGCGGCGGCGACGAGCTCAATCTGATCCGCCGGGGGTTGAATTATGGCTGGCCCGTCGTCTCCAACGGCGACAATTACAGCGGCGTTCCCATCCCCCGCCACCGGACCAGGCCGGAATTCGAAGCCCCAGTCGTCTACTGGACCCCGATCATCGCCCCCGCGGGCCTGGCCTTCCATTCGGGCAAGCTGTTTCCGCAATGGCGGGGTTCGGCCTTCATCGGCGCGCTCGGGGGCGAAGCGCTGGTGCGCATCGCCTTCGATGGCAAGAACGGCGCGCGCCAGGCAGATCGCTGGGACATGGGCGCCCGCATCCGTGACGTCGCCGTCGATCGCGATGGCGCGCTCTGGCTGATCGAGGACGATTCAGACGGACGTCTGCTGCGCCTGACGCCGGCAAAATAACGAATGATCAGCCGGTGAAGTCTGCCAGCGGCACATGCGCCGCCGCCTCGCGCGGCAGGCATCCGCTCAGGCGCGGATCGGCGCAGACCTCCACCTCGAAGGCGAAGGGCACGAAGCCCGAACGGCGGTAGAAGCCAAGTGCTCCAGGATGATCGAAAGTGCAGGTATGGACCCACAGCCGCTCGATCGGCCTCGCCCAGGCCTTGGCCAGAGCCTGGTCCATCAGGAAACGGCCGGCCCCCTGCCCGATGGCTTGCTGCACCAGGCCGAAAAAGGCCAGTTCGCACTGTCCCTGTTGACGGAAATCCAATTCGAGCAAGCCAAGTTGCTGCTTGCGCCCGCCGAGCACGTAGACTTCGACATCGGGGTGCTCCAGAATCGCCCTGAGTTCGGCGTCCGGCATGGCCAGGCGCGAAAACCACAGCCAGTCCTCGCCGACGGCCCGATAGAGGGCACGGTAGTCGGCCAGTTCAGGCTTCTCGATCCGCTCCAGGGTCAGCGGCCGTTCGAGCGGCTTGGCCGGCTTCGGCCTGGGCCTTTGCCGCATCTCGAGACAGGTGACCACATTGGCAAGCATGCCGGGCGGCACGCTGGAATAGCCGGCGGGAAGAACGGGAGTGGAGGAGGTCATGGAACCGAACAATGCTGACGTGTTTTGTGATCTCAATGAATCACTTCAAATCACAAAGATACGTCGAAGCAAAGAGCTGGAATAAGGAGGCCATTCCACCAAGTTGCGCTTTGCTCTCCGAATCTTCCGGCTTCAATCCTTCTCCACCGTGTTGACCTCGGACTGCGAGCCGTCACGCCAGGTGACCTGCACGCTGATCGACTTGGTATTGCCGGGCACCTTCAGATAGGTCTTGGCATTGTTGGGGATCGAATAGGGATCCTTCATATTGCAGACTGGCAGGTCGAAGCGGGTCAGGGGCGGCGCGCCATTGAGGCCATAGCGCACCTCGGTGACGGCGCAGCGATAGCTTACCATCGTGGTGAAATAGACCAGCACGCCGTTGAAGTCGCGAAACTCCACCCAGCTGCCCTGGATCGAGGTGAGATTGCGGCGCTGGTCTTCGTAGAGCGCGATATCCGGGTCGAATCGAATCGAGAAGGGACCGACATCGGCTCCGTCGATGCTGCGATAGCGCACCTGGACAATACCAGCCTGGGCGCGTGGCGACATCGAGAAGGACGGATTGGGCATGCGGCCACCCGTGCGCTGGTCGAGAACGTCGAGCAGGCCGGTCTCCTTGAATTCGCCAGCCTCGCCGATGCGGTACGACAGGGCTGTCGCCGGCTCGGGCAGGGACAATGTCACAGTCCAGCCGGCATTGGAGCGCGAGAAGCTGGCGATGGGTGCGCGGCCGATGGGCTGCATCAGTTGGCTCGGCTTGATATCCGGACTGACCAAGGCCAGTTGCTGGCCCGTCGCTGCGCCGCCTTGCTGGACGTTCAGCGCCTTGGCCGGATCGGTCGTGGGCGGATTGGCCGGGTGCTGCAGGGCGATCTTGGCGTCCTTGCCGCCGATGGTGACGCCCGGGCCGAGCTTCACACCGGGCCCGATGGAGACGCCCTTGCCGGCCTCGGTCCGTCCGACCGTGTTGATCTCGGTGGGAATATTCGGGCCCGCCCGTCCGGCCTGGCTGGCCATCGCGACCTGCTGGCCGGGCTCCGCTGCGGTACCGGCCGCATCCGACAGCACGACGTCGCCGATGACCTGGTCGTAATAGGCAGGCGTCTGGTCATGGCCGACACTGGCCGCCAGAGCGCGCACATCGACCTGTGTTTTCTTGGCAATCTCGACCAGGGTCTGGCCGGGCTTCGACAATTCGCCGAGGAAACTGCGAGTGAACACGGAATTGGGGTTGCCATCCTGGTCCGACAGCCGATCGAGCGCCTCCTGCTTGGCTCCCGCCGACATCAAGACAAAGACGCCCTCCGGCGCGTCGACACGGGCAAGGCCACGGGTCGCCGATGCCGAACGCGAGCGGTCATTGGCGAAGGGATTGTTGCGGCAGGCATCCAGCACCAGCACGGCAACGCCGGCTCCCCTGTCCCGGATCCCGTCGACCACGCGCTCCACCGAAAAGGAAGCGTCGCGGATGAGGTCCTGCTGGTTGGCCTGGACGGAAGGCACGTCGGTGGGCAGCAGATAATTGGTACCGCCGATCTCGAAGCCATGGCCGGCATAGTAGAACAGCGCCCGGTCGCCGGGCTGGATATCGGCGTTGAAGGCGACGAGAGCCCGGCTCATGCCGCGCTGATCGGCATTTTCGACCCGCCTCACCACATAGCCGAGCTTTTCGAGCTGGTCCGCGATGGCGCGGGCGTCCGAGACCGCCTTCTGGAGAGACGTGACATTGGCGTAGGAATTATTGCCGATGACCAGCGCGAGATTACGCGCCATGGCAGCCTCGGCCGCGCACAAGCCGAGCGCGAGCGATAGAACCAGACCAGTGAAGAAGCGTGCCGAGCGCCGCATGATACCCTCGAAACCGGCAGGATCAGTCAGGCGTCGCCGGCCGCGCCTTTATAATTCGCTTGGCGGTAGAAGGCACGATGTTTGCAAGCCGAACCGTGCCTTTGCGCACTTCAACCACCTTCCGCACTGCGCCTGCAGGGGATGCAGGCGCTCGTCCTAGGCGCTCATCTTGCCATTCGCGCCGCATCGACTTCCCTTAAGTCATACGGCTTCTGATCGAGCGAGAGAACAACTCCCCCTACTAAAGATTGATTTGAACGCCTCCGAAAGACTCCTTCGCCCTCCTCGCCCGCAAAGTAAAATTCTGCGATAAATCAATAAATCAATAAATGATAACCCAACTACTGAAACACTCCGTCCAATTCAGAGGAAGCAAGGCATGCTGACGAAGCCATCTATTGTTCAGCATTCAGGTCAGTGGTCGACCGTGGAGCCGTTCGAGGAATGCCGACGCCTGCTTCACAAAGCCGCCTTCTCGATGCAGCACCCTCTGGCCAGCCATCCACTGTTTTCGATCGACGCCTTGGCGAGTGTGGCGGAGGAAGCGGCCGAGCGTCCGGGCGACCTCTACTGGGATGCGGGCGACCTTTCGATCACCGACAAATGGGGCTCGGTCCCCAAGCCGGACATGACGGTGCGCCAGGTCATCGACCGGATCGAGACGGCCGGCGCCTGGATGGTGCTGAAGCATATCGAAATCGATCCCCGCTATAAGAAGCTGCTGGACGAGTTCGACGACTTCATTCGCCAGATTGCCGGCCCCGAAGGTTCCAAGCTGCTCAGCAACACCGAAATGCTGATATTCATCACCTCACCGCGGCGCAAGACCCCTTATCACTTCGATGCCGAGGTCAACGTCCTCACCCAGATTCATGGCACCAAGGACATCTGGGTCTGCGATCCGATGGATCGGAGCATCACCACCGAGGATGAACTCGAGCGTTATTATGCGGTGACGACCACGGCGGGCACCTTCAAGCCGGAAGCCGAGCGGAAGGCCCGCAAGATCACCCTTCAGCCCGGCGACGCTGTGCATATTCCCACGCATGGCGCGCATTGGCTGCAGAACCATGACAATATTTCGGTCAGCCTGTCGCTCAATCTCGAATTTCCGAATTGGAAGTACAAGGACGTCTACCGGGCCAATTATTATTTGCGCCGCATGGGTCTGAAGCCCCGTTCGCCCGGCCACTCGGCGATCGTCGACCGCTCGAAGGCCGCCACTATCGGCTGCGTCCGCCAGGTCAAGAAGCTGGTTGGTCGCTGAGGCAAGGCTCTCGTCCCACCTTGTCCCGCAGGGCCTCGCCCTGACGACGCCCGGCCGCGAGATCAGCGGAGCAAAGAGGCCCCCCGCCGGCCGATCCGATATACCGTTGCCGGCGGTATGTTGGCGAAGGCCCGGCCGATCCGAATCGCGCGCAAGCCGAGGCTTTCGAGCATCGGCCCCGACACGGGGCACCGGGCGCCATAGGTGAATTGATAGAAGACTCCACCGGGACGCAGCGTCTCGAAGGCGCCAGCCAGTATGGCCTGAACCTTGTCCTTGGGCAGATTGAGGAGTGGCAGCCCGCTAACCACTGCGCCGACCATCGGCCCGCTGAAGAGGCCGAGCGTACCGAGGCTGGCGGCATCCTCTCGCAGCACGCGCGCCAGGGGAAAGCGCGAACGCAGCAGTTCGACGAAATCGGTGCCAAGCTCCAGCAGCGTAAGATCATCCTCCTTGACGCCCCGGGCCAGCAGCGCCCGGGTGAAGACGCCTGTCCCCGGTCCCAGTTCGACGACAGGTCCCGAGGAGGGCGTGATCTCGCGGGTGATCAGTTCGGCAAGGGCGGGCCCCGAAGGCGCGACGGCACCCACACTGAGGGGATCTGAACTCAAGGCCCGCAAGAAGGGCAACACGTCGCGTAGGGTCATGCCATCGTCCGCACATGATCGAGACCACATGGAAGACCGCGGCTGAAGCACGCTCCACGCATCCACCGGAACGGATACAGCCTCGATCGCGCATGCACCGCCGGGCCTGTCGCAAAGTCGGGACGCGAAACGCGACTCAACCTTCGCCGGCAGGCACGACCATTTTGCCCGGCTGCATTGAGCCAGCATTGCAACCGTTCGACGGCTGCCAAAAAAGGGAGTTTATCCGCGGATCGAGGCCGAGCCTGTCGGGCCGGCCTTGGCCCCCGCCGCTACAGGGCCCTCACGCGATCGCCCAGGACCTTGCGGGCCACTTCATATTTGGCCCGCGCCTCCTTGATCGCCACATCGAGCTTGTCGAGGGCCTTTTCCTGTTCCAGCATCTTCTGCGAATAGAGCCGGGCGAGGTCGGACCCCTGAGGCGCCGATTTCAGGTTTTCGCGGATGCGTTCCTGATCCTGGGTAATGCCGTCGCGCTGTTCTTCGAGGCGGGCGGTGGCGGCCTGCGCCTCGTCGCTCACCTTGGCAGCCTCGGCAACCGTGGCAAGCCGGGCCTTGGTCTCGGCGTCGAGATCGGGCGCGGCCATCAGGGCCTGGACGCGCTCGCCCGTGACATCGGCAATCGCCATCGCCTCGACCACCGGCCGCTCAAGCGTGACCTTGTATTGCTTGGACTTGCCCGCCTCGACATCGAAGCGGATACGATAGGCCTGCCCGGCGATGGTCGCCTCCTCGGCCTTGGGCTCCACCAGGGTCCAATCGGCGACCCGCGGCTGCTCCACCACCATATGACGCAGTTCACCGGCGCCATTCTTGACGCGATAGGTCGTGGTCTGGCGCAGGCGGCTCTCGACACTGAGCGTGCCGTCGACCACCTTGATCTTGGTGACCGCCTTGGCCGAACTCGACTCCGAGTCAACAAGCACCTTCTGGTCCGCGCCAAAGCCGATCAGACGGAAATCGCCGGTGGGCAGCAGCGGGAATTGCGCCTCGCCCGAAAACAGCGGCCCAGCATCGGCAGCTTCGTAAATGGTGGCGGACCCCGCCGGCAGCGAGGTGGTGGCGTCATTCTTCAAGGTCAGCGCCTGCCAGGGATTGCGGCTGCCGCCCTGATACCAGGCCACGGCCTGCGAGGGCATTTTGAGATCGACGAAGGGAATGGTGAGGCTTTCGCCCGAGCCAACGCTGACCAGCTTCGACAGGGTGAAGCTGGCACCGGCTGTGTTCTCCTCGGCGGCGCTGCCGGCTTCCTGCGGCTCGGCCATCCTGAATTCCTGCGCGCCGCCTCCCTGGCCGAGAAAAGCCTGGTTCTTGCGGAGCCGCGCGGACGGTGCGATCGGGGCGGGTGCAGCAGCAGGGGCCGGTGCCAAATCATACATGGGCTGGTCGATGCCTGCGCTGCCCGATGCCTTTAGTTCCAGGGCCTGCTGCCCGGCATCGGTGCGCGGCAATGCCGTCCGGCTCACCGGCGGCGCGATGGTCTGGCGCGTGACGTAATAGGGATCGTAGAGCGCCTGGCGGAAGGTAACCGGCGAGGCCGAGGACAAGGTCACCTCGACATCCTTCCAGGGATTGCCCGTCATGTTCTCCAGCACGACCCAGCCTTGCAGGCGCGCCCTGTCCTCGCTGGCCTTGGGCAGCGTCAGGCGATAGGCCGCCTTCCATACCGGGGCTTCCGCGACATAGCCGATGCGCACGGTGCGCTTGCCGCCCTCGGCGAGCTGGATGGAAATGTCGCGGCCGGAACGGTCCTGCGCCGTGCGCAGGGCCTTCAACGCCGTCTCGACCTGTTCGCCCAACCGCGCATCCTTGAACTCCAGCCCTTCGGCCTCTTCCAGGATGAACTGCTCGATCGCCACTCCCGAGAACACGGAGACGCGGGTGCGCGTCATGGTAGCGCCGTCCTTGCCGGTCACCGTCTCCGTCTGCACGCTGGCGATGCGCCCTTCGAGCTTGCGTGGGCCGGAAAGCTTGATCTCGGCTCCCTTCAGCGCCCCGATCAAGGCCGGCATGCTGTCGAGGTCGGATTTGGCGAAAGGCAGGGAGGCGAAGGTCTCGTCTGCACCGGCCTTGCCAGGCAGAGTGGCCGAGCCGGTGCCGGCCGGATCGAGAATCAGCACGCTCTTGAGAATGTCGTCGACCTGGTCGAGCCGGGCGCGCAGGGTCAGCGTCTCCTTGCCGGTGACTTCGGCGGCATATTCGAAATAGCCCACGCCCCCCGTGCCGAGCACGGCACGCTTGAGGACGAGTTCGGCGGCTTCGGCAGTACCGGTGAGCATGGTGGTGGCCATCAGGACAAGAAGAAGGGGGGAACGCATGAAAAGCCCTCTAAAGCGTTTTGCAATAGGACTGAACCATCAGGTATCGCAAAGACGCGCTAGCCAATCCATTGATTGGCTTGGAAACAAGGAGTGAGAGCAAACAAGCGTCCAGCCCTGAACGCGCTTTGCTCTAAGAGATCGGCGACGGGTCTCGGTGCTGTTGTAGCAGCTTTACGGCTTATCCGAGGTGTATCGGGGGTTACAGACGAGTGCAACTGGGGGGCGATCTCCAGATCGACCATCTTGGAAACGCAGCGTGTGAAAGAGGATGAAGGTGATCGATCTGGAGATCGACCCACCAAGTCCGTTCGCCGTGGTTGACATCTTCCACCTCGCTTCATATGAACTGTTATATTATAACATTTCACGATCAGGACGGACAGTCCGCCTCTTTGCCCCTACGGAGATCACGATGCGTTCGATGATGTTTGCCGCCGTCCTGCTGGCTGCAGCAGCGATCATGCCCCACCCGGCCGCAGCCGCCGAGAAGATCAAGGTCGTCGCTGCGGAGAATTTTTACGGCGACCTCGCCAGCCAGATCGGGGGCGACCATATCGAGATCACCTCCATTCTTTCCAATCCCGAGGACGACCCGCATCTGTTCGAATCGAGTCCTTCCACCGCACGCGCCCTCTCGACCGCTGCGATCGTCGTCTATAATGGCGCCGACTATGATCCGTGGATGGACAAGCTGCTTTCCGCCTCTGCCAAACCTGATCGCAAGGCGATCGTCGCCGCAGAGCTGACCGGGCATAAGGCAGGTGACAATCCCCATCTCTGGTACGACCTGAAGACGTTCCCTGCCGTGGCTACGGCACTCGCGGCCGAGCTCGAAAAGCGCGACGCCACCCATGCCGCCGACTACAAGGGCAATCTCGCCAAGTTCCAAGCCTCCTTCTCCGAGTTGACGAAACAGGTCGATGCGATCAAGACCAAGTATAAGGACACGCAAGTGACCGCCACCGAGCCGGTTTTCGGCTATATGGCGGATGCCCTTGGCCTCAAGATGCTCAACCAGGATTTCCAGACCGCGATCATGAATGACAGCGAGCCGAGCCCCAGCCAGGTCGCCGCCTTCGAGAACAGTCTCAAGGATGGTTCGGCCAAGATCCTGTTCTATAACAATCAGGTCACCGACGAGACCACGAAGCGGCTCCTGCAGATCGCCCGGGATCACAAGGTTGCGGTGGTCGGCGTCACCGAAACCATGCCGGCAGGAACGGCGATCCAGGCCTGGTTCGACGGACAGCTCGGCCAGGTGGGTCTGGCCCTTTCCGGTTTGACGCAGTGAGTGCTGTCGGTTTCGAAAAAGTCAGCCTGACCCTCGGGAGGCGCCGGATCCTGTCCAGCGTCTCCTTTTCCATTGCCGAAGGCCGGTTCGTCGGCCTGCTCGGTCCCAATGGCGCCGGCAAGACCACGCTGATGCGCGCCGTGCTCGGCCTGGTCAGCCCGCAGGCCGGACGGATCAGTGTGCTCGGCGAAGCACCGCGGCGCGGCAATCCCAAAATCGGCTATATGCCGCAGATGCGCCGCAGCGCAGCCCAGCTCGGCCTCAGCGGCTACGAACTCGTGCTCGGCGCCATCGAAGGCACCCGCTGGGGGTGGCCGTTTGCCTCCGCGGCCGACAAGGAAGCGGCCTGGGCCGCAATCGAGCGTGTCGGCGCCGCCGATCTCGCCCGCCGGCCGATCTCCCAGCTTTCCGGCGGCGAGCGCCAGCGCCTGCTGATCGCCCAGGCCCTGATCGGCGAGCCCAGGCTCCTGCTGATGGACGAGCCGCTGGCCAGCCTCGACCCCGCCCACCAGCGCGGCATCGTCGAACTGATCAAGGAGGTCGCTTCAGAGCGAGGCATCGCCGTGCTGTTCTGCGCCCATGAGATCAACCCGCTGCTCAACGCCGTCGACCAGGTGCTCTATCTGGGCCATGGCCGCGCCGCGATCGGCACCGTCGACGAGGTCGTCAACCGCCATGTCCTGTCCGATCTCTACCGTACCCCCATCCATGTCGCCCGCGTGAATGGCCGCATCTTCGTGATGGCCGAGGAAGGCGAGCTGGAAAGCCATGTGCATGATGGGTGAAACCCGGTAATGTTCGAGTATGAGTTCATGCGCAACGCCTTCATGGCCTGCACGATCGTAGGGATCGTCGCCGGGGCCGTGGGCTATTTCCTGGTGCTGCGCGGCGAAACCTTCGCCGGCCATGCCCTCGCGCATGTCGGCTTTCCCGGTGCCACCGGGGCGGCTCTGATCGGCCTGTCGCCCTTTGTGGGCTTCACCGTCTTTACCGTTCTGGCCGGCATCGGCATCGGCCTTCTGGGCGAGCGCGCCCATCGCGACGTCGCCATCGGCATCGTGCTAACCCTCTCGCTCGGCATCGGCCTGCTCTTCTTGTATTTCTACAAGGCCTATGCTGGCGCCGTGACCAATCTCCTTTTCGGCAATGTGCTTGGGGTCAGCCTGGGCACGGTCTGGGTGCTGGCCGGGCTCGGCCTCGCCTGCCTGATCGGCCTTGCCGTCATCGGACGGCCCCTCCTGTTCGCCAGCCTGCAGCCCGAGCTCGCCGAGGCAAAGGGCGTATCGACCGCGCGCATCTCGGCGCTATTCATGGTGATCGTCGCCCTGGCCACGGCCGAAGCGATGCAGATCGTCGGCGTTCTCCTGGTCTTTGCGTTGATGGTCGCTCCTGCCGCTGCCGCCATGCAGATCAGCAACCGTGTCCATCAGGGGTTGATCATCTCGATCGCTCTGGCGGTCGCCATCGCCTGGATGGGCCTGATCCTGGCCTTCTATACCGATTGGCCCACCAGCTTCTGGATCACGGCATTGGGGGCGCTCGCCTATCTTGCCGCTGGGCTGCTGACCCGCAAGCGCTGGCGCTAACCAGACATCATCGTCCCCCGGAGGGTATCGCTGCCTTCTCCATGACGTCGGCGAGGACCTCGAAAATACGCTTGTCGGCCGATTGCGCCACGTTGAAGCGCATGAAGCTGGTAGCGTTGTGCGAGACGCTGAAGACGTTGCCTGGCGCCATCACCACGTCCCGTTCCAGGGCCTTGCGGGCGATCATCGCCGAATCCAGGCCCTCGGGCAGTTCGGCCCACAGGAACATGCCGGCCTGTGGCTCGAGCCACAGGCGCAGGCCGCAGGCCTGCAGCCTTTCCGCGGTCACGGCCATCGCCTTGGCGAGGCGCGGTCGCAGCCCTTCGAGATGGCGACGATAACTGCCATCGGTGAGCAGGCGCAGCGTGGTCTGGGCCGCGACATCGCTGCAGCCGATACCGGTGGCAAGCGCCAGATCCGTCAGCCCTTCGATCCAATCGGCACGTGCCACGATATAACCGCAGCGCAAGGCGGCCGTCAGCGTCTTGGAAAAGCTACCGAGATGAATCACCCGCTCGAAACCATCGAGCGCCGCCAGCCCCGGCGAAGGCCGGGCTTCGAAATCGGCGAAGATATTGTCCTCGACCAGAATGAAATCGTGCTGCTCGGCCAGTTTCAGCAGGCGATGCGCCGTACCCACGCTCACCGTTGCGCCGGTGGGATTATGCAGCACCGCATTGGTCAGATAGAGCTTTGGGCGATGCTCGGCGCACAGGCTGGCGAAGCGCTCGAGGTCCGGCCCCTGGCGCGTATAGGGCACGCCGATGATGCGCGCCCGCTGAGCCTGCAGCAGGGACTGGAAGTTGAAATAGCAGGGATCGTCGACCAGTACGGCATCGCCCGGCTCGATCAGGAAACGGCAGACGAGATCGATGGCGCGGGACCCTGAATCGGTCAAGAGGATCGCAGCAGGTTCCACTTCCAAGCCCCGCTCCGTGAAGCGGCGGGCCAGATGCTCGCGTAGCTGCCATAGGCCCTGGGGCACGCTATAGGTCGAGATATTGGCGGTCTCGTCGCGTGCCACCGCGCGAAGCCCGCGTCGGACCATATCCTCGGGCAACCAGGAATCGGGCAACCAGCCGCAGCCGGGATGCAGCGCGCTCATCTGCTGGGTCAGGGACTGACGGTAGATCCAAAGGGGATCGATGGCGCGATCGAGGCTCGGCCCGCTCTCCGCCAGGGCGAAGGGACGAATACGGCCTGCCGCAAAGAATCCCGAGCCGGGCCGCGCTTCAACGGCGCCTTGCGCCACAAGCCGGTCATAGGCCTCGACGACGGTCGATTTCGACACGCTCTGCCGTTCGGCCAGCCGACGGATGGACGGCAGGCGCGCGCCGGGCGCCGTGGCAATCAGACGGCGGATCTCCGCCATCGTCGCATCGATCAGGGTTGAACCGCCGACTTGGTTCAGCATCCGTACCCCTCCATGACCCAGTACAGTTTAGATCAATTGTACTGGCCCGTCCCTGTCTTCGCCAGCCCCTTTCTGAGACAAGAAGCAGGACAGTCGAGGACTTCCTCCCGAAGGAGGCAATCGACCCAGGGCCGTTCGCCGGCAGAACGAACAAAATACGGAAAGATGCGGAAATGGACGACAAGTCGGCAGGCTGGCTCAACGGGTTCCTGGGCGTGGCGATCTTTTCGGGATCGCTGCCAGCGACCCGCATCGCGGTGCACGATCTCACCCCCCTCTTCCTGACCACAGCCCGTGCCGCCATCGCCGGCCTGCTCAGCATCGTCCTGCTGCTCGTCCTCAGGCAGAAATGGCCACGCGCTTCACAGATCGGCTCGTTGAGCCTGGTCTCCATAGGTTGCGTGGTCGGCTTTCCCCTGCTGACGGCACTTGCCCTGCAGAGCATCACCTCCTCGCGTGCCACCGTCTTCATCGGGCTGCTGCCGCTTGCGACCGCCATCTTCGGCGTATTGCGCGGGGGTGAGCGCCCTCGGCTCGGCTTCTGGCTCTTCTCGATTGCCGGTGCCGCCATGGTTGCGGCCTACGCCCTCAGTCAAAGCACGGCCGGCAATGCGCTCGGCGATGGCTTGATGGTGGCCTCCGTCCTGGTCTGCGGCCTCGGCTATGCCGAAGGCGCCCGGCTGTCGCGCGATCTCGGCGGCTGGCAGGTGATTTCCTATGCTCTCGTCCTGTCCCTGCCGGTGATGTTACCGCTCGCCCTGTGGTGGCAACCAGCCGATCCCAGGACCATCGGCTGGCCGGCGCTTTCGGCTCTCGTCTATGTCTCGCTGTTCTCGATGCTGATCGGCTTCGTGTTCTGGTATCGCGGCCTCGCCCAGGGGGGCATCGCCGCCGTCGGCCAGTTGCAGCTGCTGCAGCCCTTCATGTCGCTGGCCCTGGCCGCGTTGCTGTTGCACGAGCAGGTCGGGCTGGCGGTGTGGGCCGTCGCAGGAGGCGTGGTGGTCTGCGTCGCCGGCGCCAAGCGCTATGCCTGATCTGACCCTGACGCCAACGCCCGCCTCCATGCGTGACGTCGATCCAGAAGAATCCCGCCGCTTCCCCTGCGGCGGAGCGCCCCCGGGAAGCGTGATTTCCGCAACTAGGCCCGCTCTTTCAAGCGGGCTTTTTTTGCCCTCATCGACAAGAGCGTGAGGCATGTGCTGCAACGACCAGTCTCCACGGCAGCGGAGAGCAAGACGGCACGGCCATGAATAGCCGGTCTATCGGCTCAAGGTTCCCAGGCCGTCGGCGTTCAAATAGTCGACCGTCATCACCTTCGGATTGGCCTCCTGCCCCGAGAATTTGACGGAAGACAAGGAGCCTTCCGGGGCGTTCTCGCCGCCAGGGCTCATCGCAAACATGTCTCCGTCCCAATGGCGGAGCGGGAATCTCATCAGGCGCGGCCCGAGCACCAACACCAGATGATCGCCCTCCACCTCGACCGCGGCGGCTTCGAGATATAAATTGGTGTATTGGCCGGCATAGTTCGCGAGATTTCGTGCGGGCTTGGGACGCGCCGGCGGCGCGGCACCCGCAAGATCCCCGATCGGTTTGAAGAAGCCCATCATGCGCTGATGCGCAAGGCCATACCAGTCCCGCGTTTCCTCGCCATATTGCACGATGTCCATGAAGCGCGCCGCAATGGCCTCGGCGGCGCCGACCGGTGCACCATTGGTCAGGACCACGATGCCCACATCGGCCGAGGGCAGAATCTGGAAGGTGGTGCCCGCCCCCAGGAGGAAGGCGCCCGAATGGCTCATGGAGGTTCGGCCGTTGGCATTGACGTTCACGTTGAAGCCGTAGCCGTAGAAGCCGGTGCGTGCGTCGAGCGCATCGCCACGCCCATTCACCGCCTGGGGCGTGAGTGCTGGCAGGATGGCCTCGGGGGTCATCAGCGTTTCGCCGCCGTGCTTGCCGCCGGCAAGCAGCAATTGCAACCACTTTGCCAGTTCCGTGACATTGGAGGAAACCCCGCCCGCCGGGGCCTGCTCGTCGGGATTGCGGTCATAAAGGGGCTTGAACTCGCCGCCCACGAAAGCATGCAGGACGGCGCGGTTCGGCTGCGCCAGGAAGGCCTTATGGAGGTAGCTGCTCGACCGCATGCCCAGGGGCTGGAAGAGCAGGCGATCGGCCAGGACTTCCCAACGCTCGCCCATGGCGGCGGCAACCGCTTCGGCCCCGATCGTCGTGCCGAAATTGGCGTAGTGATAGGAGGTTCGGAAGGCATCGAGCGGCATCAGCCTGAGCCGAGGGATGATGTCCCGGCGTTCGAAGCCGAGATCCTCCAGATTGTCTCCGGCCGCTTCCGGCAGGCCCGAGCGATGGGCGAAGAAATCCCCGATGGTGGCCTGATTCGAGACATAGTCGTTCCCCAGCCTGAAATCGGGCAGATAGGCGCGGACGCGATCGTCCCAGTTGATGGGCTTGCCAGCTTGCGTGCTCTTGGTCATCGCGATCGCGGCCACGGTGGCGGAAATGGATTTGGAAACCGAGGCGACCTGGAACACCGTAAATTCATCGACCGGCCGGGTGGCATCGCCCTTGACACGTTCGCCATACCCTCTTGCGAACACCGTCTTCCCGCCATGCACGACGGCCACGGCAATGCCGGGGACATGCGATTTTGCCCTGATATCGCGAACGATGTCCGGCAGCCGGCCAACCGCCTTGTCGATGCCGCCCTTGTAGAGCGGCATGGCATCCTGCGGCGGCGAAGGGCCGAGATCGGGCTTGAGCGATTGCGCGACCGCCATAGCCGACAGCGTCATCGAGCTGGCGACGATGGTTGCCGCCAGCGAGCGCCGAAATCGAGAGGCCTCTTTACTACCCTGGTGACACATCAGCATAGCCGAATTCTTTCGATTGCCTTGGAAAGACTCCGACTACCCTGCCCCCTCCAGTTTATTTTTGCCAGCGCGAAATAGCCTTCCAGCCTGTATTCAATCAGCATCGCGCGCTGTACGAAAAATACTACGAATTCAGCATGAAAGATGCGCCTGATTGCCGGCACGACGACTTTCAAAAACCATCAGGCTGCTGCCTCAATCAGAGCCTTGTACGGAGCCGGTCAAACGATGGCCGGGATCCGCATGCCTAGCTTTCCGGGCATGCATTACACCGCATGATGGGCGATGGCCTGGACCATCTCGTCAATGTCATGATCGTGGATTTCATGCCCTCCCCCTTCAATCCGGTGCAATCGCGCATGTGGCACGACCTTTGTGAAGGCCTCCCCGTGCGCGATGGGAAACAGCGGATCGGCCGTGCCGTGGATCGCAAGAACCGGCACATCGAGATCGGAAGCCTGCAGCCCTGCAGGCCCGTCTTCACGCACCAGCGCGAAATGGTTGGTGGCGCTGGCAAAGGACGGCGCCCGGGCCATGTCGCGGGCGATCAGCGCGCTTGCGGCCCCGGCATCATGCGGATGCCGGGTGCCAGCAAGCATGGCCGCATCGCGGCTCAAGAAATCGGCGATGGCCTCGAGGTCGGACCAGTCAACCCCCTCGGCTGCTGCGGAATGCTCCTGATAGGCTGTGGTCGAGGACGGCAATCCCTCGACCGCGAACGGCGATGTGCTGATCAGGGTGAGCGTCCGCACACGCCGGCGATGGCGCAATGCGGCCTCCTGCGCGACGAAGCCGCCCATCGACATGCCGACCAGATGCGCCGTTTCCAAGCCGTAACTGTCGAAAATGGCTATCGTATCGTCTGCCAGATCGCTGGGCGAGTAGCCGGGCTCGCCTTGTGGATAGTGAGTGGAAAGCCCGGTGTCACGCTGGTCGTAGCGGATCACATAGCGCTCACGACCCGCAAGTTCTTCACACAACCGGTCTGGCCACCACAGCATCGAAGACATCATCCCCATGATCAGCACGATGGGTGGGCTGGAGGCGACACCGAAAGCCTGGGTCTGGAGATCAGCCCCTTTGACTTCGACGACCTTCTCGGTAACCAGGCATGTGGCCCGTTCCATGAACGCGATCCTTCTAATTGCAAATTGCAACTGGATTTCAGATTGCACATCTGATCCTATTGTGCAATCAGTTTGTAACGGAGGCTGTGGGTACGCGCCCAGGCATGGGGTGCTGCCCCCGCCAGCGACCGAGGAACTCAGCAGAGAGACGAACTTTCGTAGCCAAGACAAAAGCGGGTGGGTCTGATGGCGTTGCAATGTGCTGATTTTTATGACGCGGAATTATCGCGGCACAACCGGCACTTGCGGGCTGCCGCCAGGGTCGGCAAACGCGACCGAGTGCTCGATATCGGTTGTGGTGCAGGCCAGACCACGCGCGAGGCCGCCAGCATCGCGGTGGAGGCGAACGTGGTCGGCGTCGATACGTCTGCCGAGATGCTGGAAATCGCGCGGCGGCGTTGCCTGGAAGCTGGGCTGGGAAACGTCGTGTTTGAACGGGGCGACGCGCAGCACCACGCCTTCCCAGCCTCCAGCTTCGATTTGTGCATCAGCCGATTCGGCGTGATGTTCTTTGCCGATCCAGCGGTGGCCTTTGCCAATATTGCCCGCGCGCTGCGTCCGGGCGCGCGCCTTGTGTGGATGGTGTGGCAGAGCCAGGAGGCCAACAGATGGTCTGGTGCCATCAGGCAGGCACTGGCCCCGGGAGGCGTGCTGTCCATCGACGCCGGCAAGCCGTTTTCGCTCGGGGATCCCGCCGTGGCGACAGCGCTTCTGAGCACTGCGGGCTTCATCTCGATCGACTTTACCGAGGTGAACGAGCCGGTCTTCTACGGGCCGAATGTCGACGCCGCGTTCGATGCCCTCACCGGCCTCTATCTGGTGAAGGACACGCTTGCGCGCACGGATGAAACACCGGATCAGCCGCTGCAGCGGCTGCGTGACTTGCTGGACGCCCATATGACGACCGACGGTGTGCTTTTCGATTCGCGTGCATGGATCATCAGCGCCGAGCGGGCGAGTGATTAGGCGGGGCTGACTGGGTGCTCGCAGATCGCGATCAGGCATTCCTCCTTGCCGTCGCAAGGCTTTGGCGGTTTAGAAGGGGAAGCAAAGGACTTTATTCCCCCGATGACCCCTCGCGAATTGCCGATATTACTGCGCCGCCGCACCGCAACGACCATCGGTGCCGTCATTCTCGGCCTAGTCGCCCTCGCCTTCACCTGGACGGCGGACCAGGCCGCGAAACTATTCGAATTGATGGTGGACAAGGCCCCCTACGCACCGCTGCTGGTGACGCCCTTGGGGCTCGCTCTCCTGGCCTGGCTCACACGGCGTTTTGCGCCCGCGGCCCGCGGCTCCGGCATCCCCCAGGTGAGCGCCGGCGCCCGCGATCCCCAGCATGCCGTCGTGGCGGACCTGATTTCCATGAAGGTCGCCGCCTTCAAATTCGTGGCGACGATCGGCGCCATCCTGGTCGGCGCCTCGGTCGGCCGCGAGGGACCGACGGTGCAGATCAGTGCCGCCCTCATGGCTTTCATGCATCGCCTCCTGAAGATCGATCTTTCGCCCGCCGTGATCATCGCCGGTGGGGCGGCGGGGGTCTCAGCCGCCTTCAACACGCCGCTCGCCGGTATCGCCTTCGCCATCGAGGAACTCGCCGCTTCCTATCACCAGCGCCTCGCCTTGCTGGCCATGGCGGCCGTGATGATCTCGGGCCTCGTCAGTCTCGGCATCGCCGGTGACTACATCTATTTCGGCTCCGTGCACGAGGCGCTGCCGCTCGGCGCCGCCCTGCTCATCGCGCCGCTGGCCGGCGTGATCGGCGGTATCACCGGTGGCCTGTTCTCGCGGCTGATTCTGGCCTTCGGCGCCACCGCCCTCTCCCCCATTGCGGCCCTGCGCCGCCGGCCCATCTGGCTTGCCCTGATTTGTGGCCTCCTTGTCGCGATCCTTGGTGTTCTCAGCCAGGGCGCAACCTGGGGCACCGGCTATGAGGTCGCCCGCCGCTTGGTGGAATCCCATGCCGAACCCTTGTGGTTCGGACCGGCCAAATTCTTCTCGAGCCTGATCACCGTGCTGTCGGGCGTGCCGGGCGGCATTTTCGCGCCCTCGCTCGCCACCGGTGCCGGCGTCGGCAATCTGATCGCCCTTGCCTTTCCCGGCCAGCCGCTCGGTGCCATCGTGCTGCTCGGCATGATCGGCTATTTCGTCGGCGTGGTGCGGGCACCGCTCACAGCCGTCATCATCATTTCGGAAATGTCGGACAGCCGCGCCATGGTACTACCGCTGCTGGCCACCGCCATCATCGCCGACGGCATCTCGGCTCTCATCTGCCGGGAAAAGCTCTACCACGCTCTGGCCAAACCCTTTCTGCCGCCAGGCAAACGAATAGATGGCGACGAAGTTAAGGCCTGATTCAGCTTGTTGCCGAATTGTAATGATCGAAGCGAGATCAATGGCTTTTCTCAATTTCCTTCAACAATTTTTAAGCGAGCCCCCCTAGCCTGCAGCTTACATGGTCATTCGAATTGTGTGAGCGTACCCATGACCGAAACTCTTCGCCCTCGGGTGAAATATGTCATTGGCCCCGACGGCAGCCCCCTGACCGTCGCGGACCTGCCGCCGCCTGGTACCCAGCGATGGGTGATCCGGCGCAAGGCAGAAGTGGTTGCCGCCGTACGTGGCGGACTTCTCAGCCTCGAGGAGGCCTGCAACCGCTATGTGCTGACTACCGAGGAATTCCTGTCCTGGCAGGCCTCGATCGACCGCCATGGCCTGGCGGGCCTGCGCACCACGCGCATTCAGCATTACCGGCAATAGATCTGGGATCAGGCCGTCCGGCCTGCTCTTTCCGCTTGCAGCGGATATGACAGTCCAAGAGCAGATTGCGATGACCAAAAGTCGCAACCTGCTCTTTTTTTGTCGGACGGCGAGCCACACATCCACGGCCTATAATAGCCAGTTGGTCTGCGAGATCGGGTTGATGCACCCCACACAAGGGGCCTTGGCGTCATACCAAGTCTCGAAGATGCTGCCCGGTCGGAGCATGACCTTCCTGGAAACGCTGGCGTCCTCGCCCGCTCTTTAAAGCGCTCCGACTGGCGAATCGGAGGAGCAGACGAGGACGCCAGCGACGCCACGAATAGACAACGTCCGGACGCCTTGGGGTTGGCCTGCCCAGCACTGTGAACGCTTCGCTGTCGTCTGCCCATCGCAGGGATTTCCGCTGGGTGCACCGACGTCGGGGCCCGGAAGAATTCGAACGCGCTTACGACGGAAATGGCCCGGAACTTGCTTGACTGGGGGCCTGTTCACCCAATCGCAGCGATTGCATGAAGACCGTCCCACGGCAAAGGCCCAGCGAGAACGCGACGTCGAGCGGAGGCATGGTCGTCGCGCCGCACTGGCTCGCCACAGAGGCCGGAGCAAAGGTCCTCAAGCGGGGGGGCAATGCCATCGAGGCGCTGGTTGCCGCAAGCGCGTCACTCTCGGTCCTCTATCCACATTTTTGTGGTCTCGGCGGAGACGCGGTTTGGCTGGTTGCCGATCGCACGGGTACTGCCACCGTCTTCCTGGGCATTGGCCAGGCAGCGAGGTTCATCCCCGATCTGTCTGTCATCCCGCTTCGCGGGCCGCTTTCGGCCATAACGACGGCATGCCTCGTCGACAGTTGGGGACAAGTCCTCGATCACTCCCACAGCCACTGGCAGGGCCGATTGTCCATCGCCGGCCTGCTCGACGACGCCGTCGCGCTGGCACAAAACGGCTTCGACGTCAGTCCTTCTCAAGAATTCTGGCATCGTTTCCGCGGAAGCGAGGTCACGCAATGGCATGGCTTCCAAGGGGTCTTCTTCCGGAACGGCATACAGCGCCAGCCGACTTTGGCGAGTTCGCTGCGCGCCATAGCCGATCACGGCGTGCGCGAGTTCTACGAAGGCGAGCTCGGTGCGCGCATCGCGTCGGGCCTCCGAACCGCCGGTTCACCCCTGACTGCTGCGGATCTCGCCAGCACCCGCACACTCCGTGAGCAGCCACTGGCGCAAAGCTATCGCGACGTGACCCTTCTTGCGCCGCCGCCGCCGACGCAAGGCGCGACGACGCTCGCCATCATGGCTGTCTTGTCTTCCTTCGATTTGGGCCGGCTCGACCCTGCCTCGGCCGAATTCTACCACCTCCTCGTGGAAGCCGTGAAACAGGCCTTCCTCGATCGCCCGTCGATCGTCGACCCCGCCTTCACAGACGTGAATGTCGCGCAGTTGCTCGATGGGCGCCGACTGGCTGCGAAGGCACGCTCTATCGATCTGGACAGGGCGTTGCCTTGGCCGCACCCCTTCCAGACCGCCGACACGGCCTTCCTGGCAGCGACGGACAGCGCGGGCAGGAGCGTTGCCATGCTGCAGAGCCTCTATTTCGACTGGGGCAGCGGCGTCGTCGCCGGCGACACGGGCATCCTATGGCAGAACCGCGGCGCGGCCTTCAGCCTCGATCCAGCGAGCCCGAACTGCATCAGGGCCGGCAAGCGTCCCTTCTACACGTTGAACCCCGGCATCGGCTTGAAGGACGGGCGCCCCTGCCTGCTTTACGGCACTCAAGGCGCCGACGGACAGCCGCAGACCCTCGCTCTGCTGCTGTCGCTGCTGATCGACCACGGGCTCGATCCGCTTGCGGCCCTATCCCGGCCGCGTTTCCTTCTGGGGCGCACCTTCTCGGACAGTCGCGACAGCCTGAAGATAGAGGCCCATGCCGGAGGTTCGCTCATTGCCGAGCTTGCAGACAAGGGACATCAGGTGGGCCGGATCGAACCCTTCAGCCAACTCGGCGGACATGCCGGCATCATTCGCCTGCGACCTGACGGGACGATCATAGCCGCGCATGATCCGCGCAGCGATGGCGGGGCGATTGGTCTTTGACGATGGACATTCCCCCAGCTGACCTGTTTATCCGCAATGCCCGCCTGCCGACCAGTGAGGAGCCGGTAGACTTGGCGATACGCGACAAGTCGATCGCCGCGATCGGTCGAGAGCTTCGTTGTGAAGCGATTGAAATCGTAGACGCCGAAGGTGCGCTGGCTTGCAGCGGCTTCGTCGACAGCCACATCCATCTGGACAAAGCTTGTATCCTCGATCGCTGCCGCATCTGCGAGGGTACCTTGGCGGAGGCGGTGCGCGAGACGGCAAGAGCCAAGGCGTCCTTCACCGAGGCGGATGTCTATGCACGGGCCGCTCGCGTCGTCGAGCAGGCCATCATACAAGGCACCATGGCGATGCGCAGCTTCGTCGAAGTCGATCCGCGGGCCGGGTTGCGCTCCTTTGAAGCCGTCAAACGCGTTCGCCGGGATTACGCGTTCGCCATCGATATCGAGATCTGCGCTTTCGTGCAGGAAGGGCTCACCAACGAGCCGGAAACGCTAGGTTTGTTGAATGAGGCCCTGGCGGACGGAGCGGATCTGGTGGGTGGTGCTCCCTACACCGATCCCGATCCGGCTGGACAAATCAGCCTGATCTTCGACCTCGCGCAAGCGCACGGCGTCGCTGTCGACTTCCATCTCGATTTCGATCTCGCACCCGAAAAGAGCAATCTGCCCGTCGTCCTGAAGGAAACGATACGACGCGGTTGGCAGGGGCGCGTCTCGCTCGGACACATGACGAGCCTTTCGGCGCGGCCGTCGCATGAAGTTGAAGCGATCGCGACAGGGCTCCGGGAGGCCGGTATTGCAGTGGTGGCCCTGCCAGCCACCGACTTGTTCCTAAATGGCCGCGAGTATGAGCGACTGGTGCCGCGTGGGGTCGCTCCGACCCATATTCTGGCTTTGAGGGGTGTGAATGCCTCGATCGCCACCAACAATATTCTCAACCCCTTCACGCCATTTGGTGATGCCTCACTCCTTCGCATGGCGAACCTCTATGCCAATGTCGTTCAACTTTCGCGCACCGAGCATCTACGGCTCATCTTCGACATGATCGGTCCCCTTGCAGCGCGCGGAATGCGGCGCGCATCCGGCCTATCGGTCGGAGCGGCAGCCGACATCGTACTGATCGACTGCGTGACGCCCGAACAGGCGATACGCGAGAACAGCCGCGTGATACGAGGCTGGAAGCGCGGTCGCCCGACATTCCGTACGACGAGGCCGGAGATCATTCGCTGAGGATAATGATGTCGCCGGGCTGCTAAGTAGGAAGCAGTCGAGTTTCCCCAGCTAGAGCAAAGCGCGTTTGGACGGAAACGCTTGTTTGCTCTAACTCTCTGGTTCGACACGTCTTTGCGATTCCTGGCGATTCCGCCAAATCGCAACGCTCTAGCTCCGCAAATCCTTGCGCAAGATCTTGCCGACATTGGACTTCGGCAAATCATCCCTGAATTCCACGAATTTCGGCACCTTGTAGCCGGTGAGATGCTGCTTGGCATAAGCACGTACGGCCTCGACCGTCAAAGTGGGGTCGCTCCTGACCACGAAGGCCTTGGGCGCCTCGCCGGCCGCGCCATCGGGGACACCGATCACCGCCGCTTCCTTGATTCCCGGCATCTTGGCCAGCACGTCCTCGACCTCGTTGGGGAAGACGTTAAAGCCCGAAACCAGTATCATGTCCTTGCGCCGGTCGACGATACGGAAATAGCCGGAAGCATCCATCACGGCGATGTCGCCGGTGAGGATCCACTCACCGCGCATCACCTTGGCCGTCTCGTCCGGCCGGCGCCAATAGCCGGCCATCACCTGCGGCCCGCGCACGGCCAGTTCGCCTGGCATGCCCAGCGCCACCTCGTTGAAATCATCGTCAACGCATTTGACATCGGTGTCCGGCAAGGGAACGCCGACCGCGCCGTTGTGCCCGGAGCCGAAAGGGTTGAAGCAGACGACCGGTGACGTTTCGGTCAGGCCGTAGCCCTCCCCGACCGGCACGCCGACGCTCTTGTGCCAGCGCTCGGCCACCGCAGCCTGCAGCGCCGTGCCGCCGGCAATGCAGACCCTGAGATGGGGCTTGGGCATGGACGTGAACCAGGCCTCGTTGAGCAGGCCGTTATAGAGTGTGTTGACGCCGGTGATGTAGCTGACCGGATAATTTTCGAAAGCCTTGCGCAAATTGCTCAGGGGACGCGGATTGGGCACCAGCAGCACATGAGCGCCCCGCGCCGTGAAGGTGAGGAAATTCACCGTGAAAGCGAAGATGTGATAGAGCGGCAGCGCCGTCATGATCACGTCGTCCCGCGTGAAGGCACCGCCCCCGAAGGCCAGCACCTGCATGACGTTCATGACCAGGTTGCGATGGGTGAGCATGGCGCCCTTGCTCACGCCGGTGGTGCCGCCCGTATATTGCAGGCAGGCAGTCGCCGAAGAGTCCATGCCGGCGGTGATGTCGGCAACCTTTAGGCCGCGTGCGAGCTTGGCCTGGCCAAGCGCCAGGGCCTGCTTGAGGCGGACATGCGGGAAGGTCGCGGCCGGGATCTCCTTGCGCACATGTTTTTGCACCAGGCCGATCACGGTGCGCGGCAAGACCGGGAAAAATTCGGCCGCGCTGATCATGACCACATGCGGCACCTTCACCGTCGCGAGGGTCTTGGCCGTGCGGTCGGCGAACATGTCGATCACCACCAGCACGGAAATGCCACCATCGGCGAAGACCGCACCGGCCTCCTCGGCCAGGTAGAGAGGGTTTACATTGACCAGCACGCAGCCTGCCTTGAACACGCCGAAAGCGACCACAGGATAGGCGAGCCCGTTGGGGGCCTGGATGGCCACGCGCGAGCCGGGCGGCAGTTTCAGCTCGCCATGCAGATAGGCGGCGAACTGATCCGACAATCGATCGGCCTCGCTATAGCTGAGCGAACCGTGCATACCGTTGGGCATGACGCAGCTGTAGGCCGTCTTGCGCGGGGTTTCGCGTGCGCTCTGGACGATCATGTCCCCCAGCAATCTGTAGGGCACCTCCCCGACATGCGGTTTCATGTCTCCGTCATAAGCTGCCAACCATGGCCTTTGCGCAGACGAAACCGCCGTCATGATTCCTCCCAACCCGTTTATGGTTGGCGATATCATGACGGAATTGTCGCGGTGGGCAAGTTGTACGACGGCAACGCACATTAATTTGGCGGGACGAAGTAGAATTCCGTGGTCAGGCCCGACAGACGTTCGGGACGCTGCTTGTCTCCCGTCGCTGCCTTCACATCGGCCGTCACTCTTTTCATCAGCGTCTCGACCTCGACGCCCGGCGCACCGACATTGGCAAGGAAGGCCTGCGTAAAGGGGCTGTTTCGCCCAGTGCCGTCGGCGGCCACGTCATTGGGCTGGGTGGCGAACACCACGAGCGTATCGGGCGAATCGACGGTGAGGCGGGCAAGGCCGCGCGTCTCGGCATAGGCACGATTCTGCGCCTTGAGCTGGGCCTTGAGGGCGTCGGCGAACGGATTGTTGCGGCAGCCATCCAGGAAGACCAGCGTGGTCTTGGCCTGCGAATCCACGGTGTGCAGCAGACGCTGCAACGACACGTTGAACTGCTGGACGTCGAACAGGCTGCGCACCCTGGTATCGACGGGCAGCAGCCAATTCTCGCCATCCACCTGCATGGCATGGCCAGAATAATAGAAGACGGCGACATCGGCGCCCTGCGCCTTGGCGACGAACCGGTTCACCGTGTCGGAAAAGCCCGACAGGGTGAGATCATAGCCCGTCACCACGTCGAAGCCGAGCTGCTGCAAGCGGGCACTGACATCGGCGGCATCATTGTGGGGATTGGCAAGAGCCGCCTGCGGATAGGCGCCGTTGCCGATCACCAAAGCGACGCGGCGCTGTGCCTTGATGGCGGCGAGCGCGCCGGCCGCAGGTGCCGCAATGGTGCCCGGTGAGGGAACAGACGCCGCAGCACCGGCCTTTTCGACGTCGGCCAACAGGTCGCGCGTATTCAGGAAATCAGATTTCTGGGCAAGAATGTTGCGGAAATCCGCCGCGGCCAGATCGAGCTTGCCCAACTCCTTATAGGCCTGCCCCCTGCTATAGCGCGCGTTCAGATAGGACGGATCGAGCTCCAGCGCCTTGGTGAAATCGGCGACCGAGCGCTCATAATCCTTCTTCATGCCATAGGCGCCGGCCCGCCCGCTCAAGGCAAGGATGGTCTCCGGCTTGAGGGCCAGGGCCCTGTCGTAGTCGGCAATCGCTTCGTCGAAACGCTTGCCGATCATATAGTTGTTGCCGCGATTGACGAGCGCATTGACATAGCTCGGATTGAGCTTGAGCGCCTGGGAGAGATCCGAGATCGCCCTATCGGTCTGCTTGAGTTCGGCATAGACGTTCGCGCGGCCGCTATAGGCGTTGAAGAATTTCGGATTGATGCGGATCGCCTCGCTATAGCTCTTGATCGCCTCCTCGTAGCGGCCCTGGTTGAAATAGACATTGCCGCGGCCGTGTTGGGGATTGGCATCGCGCGGATCGAGCTTGACGGCCTGCCCGAAATCCTTGAGGGCGAGATCGTTTTCGCCGCGCCAGAAATGGACGTTGCCGCGACCGACATAGGCGGTCTCGTTCCCGGCATCGAGGCGCAGCGCCTCGTTCAGATCGGCCAGCGCCTCATCATAACGCTGCAGGCTGACATAGGCGTTGCCACGATTGGAAAAGGCATAGGTGCGAAACTGCTTGAGCTTTCCCTCGGGCAAATCGAGGAATTGGGTGCAGGCCTTGACGCTAGCGGCTGGATCCTTCCCGATAGCCCGGCAGACCTGCCAGATCGGCTCGACAGCGGCCGCGTTGGCCTTGGTCATTGCCGGCGCCGCCAGCAGAGCGCAGACCAACAGCGCGGCCGAGGCAAGCTTCTTCGCAAGCTTCATGGCAATCACCTCGTTCATGAAATGACATGATGAAATCAATGGCTTGCGCGGGCTGTTCCACGCACAACACCAGACCATGCCCGAACTCGGCATTGCTGTCCAAAACGAAAGGATGGGCCTTGGCGGAATGCAAGACCCATCCTTGCTTTGCTTGCGAAACGGTCTCGCGCCCGACGGTCTCGCGTCCGGAATCAGCCCATCTTGACCATGACGTGGCGTGCCACAGTGTAGTCCTCCAGGGCATACATCGACAGGTCCTTGCCATAGCCGGAGGACTTGACGCCGCCATGCGGCATCTCGCTCACCAGCATGAAGTGGCAGTTCACCCAGGTGCAGCCATATTGCAGGCGCGAGGCCATCTGCATGCCCCTGGAAAGGTCGCGCGTCCAGACCGAGGACGCCAGGCCGTAGTCGGAATCATTGGCCCAGCCCAGGGCTTCCTCGACATCGTCGAAGCGTGTCACCGAGACCACCGGCCCGAACACCTCGCGACGTACGATCTCGTCGCTCTGCAGGGCCCCGGCGACCACGGTGGGT
Source organism: Labrys methylaminiphilus subsp. lupini (assembly GCF_051161885.1). Taxonomy (NCBI): domain Bacteria; kingdom Pseudomonadati; phylum Pseudomonadota; class Alphaproteobacteria; order Hyphomicrobiales; family Xanthobacteraceae; genus Labrys; species Labrys methylaminiphilus. The sequence goes on from NZ_JBMDIH010000002.1 coordinate 42,927, forward strand.
TCGTAGAAGAAGCCCTTGCCGGCCGCTTGATGGCCGCCGGTGGCGATCTCGATATGCTTGTGCTCGGTAGCCCGCTCGACGAAGGAGGCGACGCGCGAACGCTGGCGCGCGGAAATCAGCGGGCCGATGTCGTTCTCATCGTCATTGGCCTGGTTGTATTTGAGGCTCTTCACCGCGCCGGCAAGATCAGCGACCAGATTGTCGTAGATCTTGCTGCCGGCATAGATGCGGCAGGCGGCGGTGCAGTCCTGGCCGGCGTTGTAGTAGCCGAACAGCTTGACGCCCTCGACCACGGCCTCGAGATCGGCATCGTCGAACACGATCACCGGCGCCTTGCCGCCGAGTTCGAGATGGGTACGCTTGACCGTCTTGGCGGCGGCCTGCAGAACCTTCTTGCCTGTGGCGATGTCGCCGGTCAGCGAAACCATCGAGACCTTGGGATGATGGATCAGGGCATTGCCGACACTCTCGCCGCGTCCAACCACCACATTCACCACGCCTTCCGGGAAGATCTCGGCAATGCTGGCCGCGAGCTTGAGCAGCGTCAACGGCGTCTGCTCGGAGGGCTTGATCACGATGGTATTGCCGCCCGCCAGCGCCGGCGCCAGCTTCCAGGCCGCCATCATCAGGGGATAGTTCCAGGGCGCGATCGAGCCGACCACGCCGACGGCATCGCGCCGGATCATCGAGGTGTGTCCAGCCAGATATTCGCCGGCCACCAGCCCGTGCATGTTGCGCACGGCGCCGGCGAAGAAGCGGAAGCAATCGACGACGCCGGGTATCTCGTCCTGCAGCACGCGGATGCGCGGCTTGCCGCAATTGAGCGCCTCGAGCGTGGCATAGGCCTCCGCATCCTTCTCGATCGCATCGGCAAGCTTGAGCAGGAGAGCCGACCGCTCGGCCGGCGTGGTGCGCGACCAGCCGGCGAAGGCCGTGGCCGCCGCCTCCACCGCCTCGTCGACCTGCTCGACGGAGGCCTCGGGAAGATCGATCAGCGTCTCCTCCGTCTTGGGATTGAGTACTTTCTCCGGTGCCTCGGTGCCGGGCACGAATTTCGACCCGATCAGCATTTTGGTGTCGAGCATGGCAATCTCCTTGGGTCAGGGCGGATGTGAAGGCAGGGCTGAGGGCGGCATGCACCATGCCTTACCCTCCTACGGGAAGTGATCCTGATGGGGTGCATGGCTGCCGCGGCGCCCCATCGCTTGCAATCGGGGCCTGTACCTATTTCCCCGAACCAGCAACGTTCTCGCCCTCGCGGGTCAGGTAATAGGCCGCGAGAATGGGTATGGCGGTGACCAGGATGACGATGACGGCGACGACATTGGTGACCGGTCGCTGGCGCGGCCGGATCAATTGCTCGAACATCCAGATCGGCAGGGTCTGCTGCTGGCCGGAGGTGAAGGTGGTGACGATCACTTCGTCAAAGGACAGAGCGAAGGCGAGCATGCCGCCCGCCAGCAAGGCGGTGCCGATCGAGGGCAGCACCACATGGCGGAAGGTCTGGAAACCGTCGGCTCCCAGATCCATGGACGCCTCCATCAGCGAGGGCGACAGCCGGCGGAAACGGGCGACCGCATTGTTGTAGACAACCACGATACAGAAGGTGGCGTGGCCGAGCACGATGGTCCAATAGGAAAAAGGAATGCCACCTTCGTGAAAGGCCGTGCGCAGGGCCATGCCGGTGATGATGCCCGGCAAGGCGATCGGCAGGATCAGCAGCAGGGAGATCGACTCCCGGCCGAAGAAGCGGGTGCGCGAGAGCGCCGCCGCCGCCAGCGTGCCGAGAATGATCGCCAGCAGGGTGGAAAGCAGCCCAACCCGGACGGAGAGCGACAACGCCGCCCAGACATCCGGGCGCTCCCAGGCCACACCGAACCATTTCAGCGTCAGGCCCGGCGGGGGAAACTGATAGCTGTTTTCTTCCGTGGTGAAGGCATAGAGGATGATGAAGACCAGCGGGACGATGAGGAAGGCGAGCGAAGCGCCGGCGGCAACGCGCAGGCCGAAGGAAGCACGATTCTCAGTCATGGCAGCCTGCCTCGCGGACTTGTCGGAGATCACAGCGCATCGAAGGCTCCCAATCGCTTGGCGACGGTCAGGAACACCGCCATGATCACCACCGGGACTACGGAAAAAGCTGCGGCGAGCGGAATGTTGCCGGCCGTGCCCTGCTGGACATAGACGACCTGCCCAAGGATGAGCGATGAGGGCCCGACGATCTGCGGCACGATGTAATCGCCCAGCGTCAGGGAGAAGGTGAAGATCGCGCCCGCCACCAAGCCCGGAAAGGCCAGCGGCCAGATCACCTTGCGGAATGTCTGCCCCGGGCTGGCACCGAGATCACCGGAGGCCTCGATCAGCGTGGCTGGCACCCGCTCCAGCGCCGCCTGCAGCGGCAGGATCATGAAAGGCGTCCACAGATAGAGGAACACCAGGATCATGCCTGTATAGCTTACCGACAGGGAGGGGCCGCCGACCACGGGCAGTGCCAGCCAGGCTTCGAGCAAACGGCCGAGGCCGATCCCGTTCATGGCCCAGCCGACGATGCCTTCCTTGGCGAGCAGCAATTTCCAGGCATAGACCTTGACGAGATAGCTCGACCACAGCGGCATCATCACCGCCAGATAGAAGGCGGCCTTCATCCGCCCCCTGGCGTAGCGGGCAGCATAATAGGCGATCGGAAAGGCAATTATCGCCGACAGCACCGTCACCACCGCCGAGACGGAAAGCGTGCGCATGATGATGCTGAAATTGGCTGGCGAGAACAGCTGGCCATAGGTGCTCAGGGTCGGCTCGCGCACCACCACGCCGGAGAAATCGTCGATGGAATAGAAGCTCTCCATCAAGAGCATGAAGAGCGAGCCGAGATAGACGACGCCGAGCCACAGCAGGGGTGGCACCAGCAACAGCATGAGATAGAGCCCGCGCCGCCTGACCAGCAGGTCGGAAAAACGTCGCAACAGTCCGTCGGCAGGGGCCGCGATGGTGACTGGCGTACTCATGCGCCCTCCATCACATGCAGGGCTTGAGCGGAGAAATTCAGCCGCACGGTCGCTCCTTGGGCCGGCATCCCGGCCGTCGCTGAAGCCGGAATGGCTGCGATCAGCCGGCCACCGGTCTCGGCCGCCAGTTCCACGCGGTTGACGGCACCATGATAGAGGATCTGGGTGATCGTGCCGGTGATGGTGATGGTGTCGGCCGCTGGACTTGTCCCGTCGACAAGCAGACCGATCTTCTCCGGCCTCAGGCTGGAGGGCTTGTCGATACCGAGCCAGGCCTTGGTTTGCGCCGGTTCGATCACATTGGAGCTGCCGACGAAATCGGCGACGAAGCGGTTGCTCGGCCGCTCATAGATTTCCTGCGGGCTGCCGACCTGGGCGATGCGGCCATCGTTGAAGACGGCAACCCGGTCGGCCATGGACAGCGCCTCGCTTTGGTCATGGGTAACGAACACGAAGCTGAGGCCGAGCGAACGCTGCAGCGATTTGAGCTCGCTTTGCATCTCCTCGCGCAGCTTGAGGTCGAGCGCGCCGAGCGGCTCGTCGAGCAACAGCACCTTCGGACGAACCACCAGCGCGCGAGCCAGCGCGACGCGCTGACGCTGGCCGCCCGATAGCTGTCCAGGCTTGCGATCCTCCTTGCCGGCGAGCTTGACCATGGCGAGGGCCTCGCGCCCCTGTCGATAGCGCTCCTGCCTGCCGATGCCGCGGATCATCAGGCCGTAACAGACATTGTCGAGAATGTTGAGATGGGGAAACAGGGCATAGTCCTGGAAGACGGTGTTCACCGGCCGGCGATAGGCCGGCATGCCTTCCACATGCTCGCCGAAGATCTCGATATGGCCGGCCGTAGGCTGTTCGAAACCGGCGATCAGTCTCAGACACGTCGTCTTTCCGGACCCCGAAGGGCCGAGCATGGCGAAGAACTCACCCGGCGCAATGTCGAGATTGACACCGTCGACGGCCTTGACGGCGCCGAAATGACGCTCGACGCCTCGGAAGGAAACGGCGGGTATGGTGCTTGGCTCAGCCATGGGGCGTCCCGATGCTTGCAAAGTGGGTTCTTGCAAAGTGGATCCTGGATGCGTCGCAGAATATGACGAGCACCCCAGCCGTACCGAAAAGGGCACGACTATCCTTCCCCGGTTTCGGGGAAGATGGCGCCGCGCAGCGGCGGCGGAAGGGGTAGGGTAGAGTCGCGTCGGACGGACGACAGAGCGGCGAAGTCGCGCCACCCGCCTCCATCCGGCCCGGCCCCAGCGTACACAAGTTGTGCGTGCGACTTCCCCGAAACCGGGGAAGGATTTCCGCGCTCTGTCTTGAAAGCGCCGGATGCGCGCGCCCTAGCCGATGGAGCGGATAAAACCCGCCACCCCTTATTGTCCACCAATGATGGCGATGTAGTCGCTGGCCCAGCGATGATAAGGCACGCAGGTCCCCTGGCTTTCGCATTTGGAGACCGGCGTCTTCCAGAAGCTGATCTTTTCGAAATTCTCGAAGCCATTGGCCTTGCAGCCATTCTCACCGAGCAGCGTGCTGGCCTTGCAACCCGCGGGCACCGCCGGAAGCGAACCGAACCAGGCGGCGACGTCACCCTGCACCTTGGGCTCGAGCGAATGCTCCAGCCACATATAGGCGCAGTTGGGGTGGGCGGCGTTGGCCGCCAGCATGGTGGTATCGGCCCAGCCCGTCGCTCCTTCCTCGGGGAAAACGGAGGCGATCGGCTTCTTGTCCGCCTGCAGCAGGTTGACCATGAAGGGCCAGGACGAGGAGGCGACCACGCCCTCGTTCTTGAAGTCGTCGGACTGCACATTGGCATCGTGCCAGTAGCGCTGCACCAGGGGGTGCTGCTGGCGCAGCAAATCGAGGACCGCCTTGTATTGCTCCTCGTTCAGCTCATAGGGATCCTTGATGCCGAGTTCGGGCTTCTTGGCCTTGAGATAGAGCGCGGCATCGGCGATGTAGATCGGCCCGTCATAAGCCTGGATACGGCCCTTGTTGGGCTTGCCGTCCGGGAAATTCTGCGGCTCGAACACCACGCTCCAGCTCTTGGGCGCTTCCTTGAACACCTCGGTGTTGTACATCAGCACATTGGGGCCCCACTGATAGGGAACGCCATAATGCTGGCCCTCGACGGTGAACCAGGGCGCATTCTGAAGGCGTTCGTCGACCGTCTTCCAGCTGGGAACGAGTGAGGTGTCGACGGGCTGTACCTTCTTGCCGGCAACCAGGCGCAGAGAAGCATCACCGGAGGCCGTGACGAGGTCGTAGCCGCCCTGGTTCATCAGCGTGACCATCTCGTCCGAGGTGCCGGCAACCTTCACCTTGACCTTGCAGCTGGTCTTCTTTTCGAACTCGGTGACCCAGTCATAACTCTTGTCGGTTTCGCCGCGCTCGATATAGCCGGCCCAGGCGACGATATTGACCTCGCCCTCCCCCTTGCCGACTTCGGCAGCGAAGGCTGGCAGCGCCAGAGCCGCCACGCCAGCCAGCGCCAGAAACGATCGAGACTTGAGCCATCGAGACTTTTTCACGCCAGATTTGGACATGCTGATCGTTCCTCCGGTTGCCGTTTGGATGTAGGACGCGTTGTTGATTGCGGCGAGCATGCCTTGGAAAAGCCACACACGCCACACCATTCGGGAGATCGGTGATATCGGAAAAATCGATACCAGCACCAAGGGATCGTTTCGCTATATCCCATGGTGGTCGGACGCTTTGCGTCGCTGTGGAGGCGGCTGAAATTCACGCGTGGGTGATGGCGGACCATTGCTTTAAGCCATTGCTGCCGCGTCTTTTTCTAAGAAATCAGCGCCCGCGTCCGGCCCGATAGGTACGCGCCACGGCGACGAATTGCGTGGCGATGGCGTCCAGCGGCGAACCGCGCCGCCAGCCGATCACCACTTCTACCGGCAAAAGCGCCTCGGCGAGGTCGCGCGCCTCGATCTTGTCGCCTTCGAGCGACCAGGGCCGATAGGTAAGATCGGGCAGGATGGCGACCCCCGCCCCCGTCGCCACCAGGCTGCGGGCGGCCTCCACCGAACGGGTGCGGATCGCCACCGGCGGCCGCACGCCGGCCCGCCGCCAGGCATATTCGGCCGCCTCCGCGATCTCGTCCAACATCAGCAGCACGAAGGGCTCCTCGGCGAGATCGGCGATGCCGATGCTCTCGGCCTCGGCCAGGCGATGGCCGATCGGCAGCCAGAGGCGATAGGGCGAAGCCTCCATCGTCTCGACATGCAGAGCCGCCGAACTGCGTTCGGTGCCCGCTACCATCACCGCGACGTCGAGTTCCCCACCGACCAGCAGATGATCGAGATAATCACGCCCATCCTCGATGATCTCGACGGCGACATGCGGGAATGCCCTGCGGAAACGGGCGAGCAGGTCAGGCAGCACATAAGCGGCGACCAAAGGCGTCACCCCGACGGCGAGGCGCCCCTCGATCGGCGCCGTGTCCGAGCGCAGGGCGCGGCGAGCATCGGCGATCTCGGAGAGGATCTTGCGGGCATGGCGCAGGAACTGGTGCCCCTTCAGCGTGAGCTCGACGCCATGCGCACGCCTGTCGAACAGCGAAAAACCGAGATCGCCCTCCAGCTCCCGAATGGCCTCCGTCACCGTCGATTGCGAGATGGAGAGCTCGTGCGAGGCGCGGGACACCGCCCCGTTCTCGGCCACCGCCACGAAATATTGGATTTGCCGGAAGGAGAATGCCATGAGGGCAGTGAGCACAACGCGAACGGGAAATAAAGACGGACGTGGCCGACTTGAGCGACATCATCATCATCGGCGCCGGGCCAGCGGGCCTGATCGCCGCCGAAAAGCTGGCCGAGGCCGGGCATGGCGTGGCCATCTATGAGCGTATGCCCTCGCCTGCCCGCAAATTCCTGATGGCTGGCCGAGGTGGGCTGAACCTTACCCATGGCGAGGATCTCGATGGTTTCCTCGCCCGCTACGGTGCCGCACGAAGCTTCCTCGAGTCCACCCTGCGCGCCTTTGCGCCCAGCGATCTCGTCGCCTGGGCGGAGGGGCTGGGCGAAAAGACCTTTGTCGGCTCGAGCGGGCGGATCTTTCCGGAAAGCTTCAAGGCCTCGCCGCTGCTGCGGTCCTGGCTCGCCCGGCTCGCTCACCTCGGCGTGACCTTGCACATCCGTCATTGCTGGACGGGGTGGGACGATGACGGCTCTCTGGTCTTCCTGGATCCGGACGGCACGCCTCTTCACCGCAAGGCCGATGCGACCCTGCTCGCACTCGGGGGCGCCTCCTGGCCGCGGCTTGGCTCGGATGGCGGCTGGGCCCCTCTGCTGCGCGAACGCGACATCGCCGTCACCGAATTCGCCGCGGCAAACAGCGGCGTCGAAATCGCCTGGAGCCGCGCCTTTACGGAAAAATCGGCTGGCGAACCGCTCAAGCGCATCGCCGTCTCCATTGCCGACACTACGCGCCGCGGCGAGGCCGTCATTACGGAACAGGGGCTGGAAGGCGGCGTGATCTACGCGCTCTCCCCTTTCGTCCGCACGGCGATCGCCAAGCATGGACATGCCGAGATCGGCATCGACCTGCGTCCCGATCTCGACGAAGCGGCGCTGGCTCGCTTGCTCGACCGGCCACAGGGCAGCCAGTCTCTCTCGACCTATCTGCGCAAGGCCGCCAAGCTGGCGCCGCCAGCCATCGGCCTCCTGCGCGAAGCCACGAACAATGCCTTGCCTCGTGATCCTGCTACCCTGGCCCGCCTGATCAAGCATGTTCCCCTGCAGGTGACGGCCCAGCGCGGCCTCGAACGCGCCATCTCCACTGCCGGCGGTATCGCGCTTGGCGAGGTCGATACCCATTTCATGCTGCGCAAGGCTCCCGGCGTCTTCGTCGCCGGCGAGATGCTGGATTGGGAAGCGCCGACCGGCGGCTATTTGCTGCAGGCCTGCTTCGCCACCGGAGTGGCCGCAGCGAAGGGTATCGAGGCCTGGCTGAGCAAGGATTTGAGCGGACAGGATGTCCGCGGTCCTTCCTACACAGCGCGCAAGATGGTCTGACGGTAGAGATCAAGCAAGGGTTGCGCCTGGACCTCAACGCAAACCGCGTGGCTGGGGCGGCCATCCCAGTCGTTGGGCGGAAAGCCGATCTCGGCAGGCCGCTGGATGGTCTGCCCGAAGGCAAGACCCTCGCATACCACTCGGACCGGCCCCGAGCGGGTCTCGAACAATTCCGGCGCCACCAGATAGATCGCCGCCGAGGCATCATGTACGGAAATGCCGGCGAGCCCCTTCTCGAGATAGAAATTCTCGTAGAAGCGCGTGATGTCCCAGATGAAGCGGCCGACTTCGCCGGCCTCCTCGCTGAGCCGGCGCAGGTAATCCTGCGGCATCAGCACCTCGTGGGTGACGTCGAGGCCGATGACGGCTACAGGCCAGGGCGCGGCGAACATTTCATCGGCGGCATGCGGATCGCCATGGATATTGGCTTCCGCGGCCGGCGTGACATTGCCCAGATGCCCGCGATAGCCGAAGGCGCCGCCCATCACCACCACCTGGCGAACCAGGCCGGCGATCTCCGGATCCTCGCGCAGGGCCAGCGCCAGATTGGTCATGCGTCCGACCGCCAGCAGCGTGATCTCGCCGGGGTGCCTGCGCACGGTCTCGATGATGAAGCGGTGGGCGGGCGTATCGATCGCCTCGGCCTTGATATCCGCGGGAATTTCGACTTCGCCCAAGCCGTTATGACCGTGGACGACGGCGGCATGGTGGGCGTCATCGCCGGTCACCGGCCCCGCCGCCCCGCGCGCCACCGGCGCCGCGATGCCGAAGCGCTCCTTGAGATAGAGGGCGTTGCGGGTGGTCGTCTCGACCGGTGCATTGCCATGGCAGGTGGTGATGCCAACGAGCTCGATGTCCGGATGGTAATGCAGGAAGAACAGCGCCATGGCGTCGTCGACGCCAGGATCGGTATCGTAGATGACTTTATGGCTGGGCATCACAGGCAAACCGAGAAAAAACGCGGGAACCTCCGCGTCTGCGCCCGGGCGTGGGGAAAGTCAACGCCGCGAAGCCCCTGCGACACCCCGGCAGCGCCCGATTCATGACTTGACGGCCAGGAAGGTGTTCCAGGGATCGCCATCCGGGTCGATGGAAAACTCGTCCCACAGCAAGGTCAGTCCGGCTTGTTCGAGCCGCAAGGCAAACGCATCACGTCGCCAATAGACCGTATGAAAGTTCCCGACGGTCTCCCCGTCGCCGTCGCGCATCGAGACGAGAAAAGGCGCACGGGGACGCAGCGATGCGGCGACCTTGGCCAGCACGTGATCGATCCGATCGCGGGGAACGTGAATCAGCACACATAGGCCGACGACGGCATCATAGGGACCGCCGAGATCGTCCGTGACGATGTTGAGCAATTCGCCATGCTTGCCGCGAGCGGCCTGCAACTCGAGGAACCGGCGGGTCGCATCGGTTCGGCGCACCGTGACTCCGAGCGTCTCCAGGAAATCCGCCTCGCGGCCGGGCCCCGATCCGACCTCCAGGATCAACCCGCCTCGTCCTGCCATTTCAGCGGTGCGCCGCAATGCCGCCTGGTCGCGCAGATTCGGCATTTCGGGAATGCGGGCATAGTAGCGATCCGCGCAGCCCTCATAGGATTGGATGGTCTGGCGGCACTGTTCGAGCGCCTCGGTCGTCCTGTTCATGACAATGGCCTCCCTCTTCTTCCGGATGGGCCTTCCCCCATCCTGTCACATCGCGTCGGCAGCGCGGGTCAGCGCCAGCGGACACCCCCGACAACCCGGTTTCCGTCGATCAGGCCCAGGTCGCGCTTCAGGTCATCGCAGAGGTCGCGGGGATAGAGCAGGCGGTGGGCGCGCGACCGGAACGGTGCGGCGAAAAAGTCGAGGATCGAAAGCCTGTAGCGCTTGATGTGTTTCGTCATGTTCGTGGTCCTTTCGGGTTGGAGCGATGGAAACATCCTGCCGCCGCCGAGTCTTGGATTCCAATCGAACGTCACGTAGTATGCATCAACTGGATTGATGCATCATGCGTTGGGATCTGCCGCCTCTGGGCGCCATTCGAGTCTTTGAAGCCGCCGCGCGGCTTGGCAGCTTCACCAAGGCCGCCGAGGAGCTCGGCATGACGCAATCAGCCGCTAGCTATCAGATCAAGGTTCTCGAAGAACGTGCTGGAACACCGCTTTTTATCAGAAAAACAAGGCAAATCGCGTTGACCGAGGCCGGTGAACAACTTGCCCCTCTCGTCTCCAACGCGTTCTCGGCGCTGTCGGACGCCTGGTTCGCAACCAAGGGCGGCGCATCCGGAGTGCTCTCCGTCACGACGATCGATACCTTCGCGTCGAACTGGCTTGCCGTCCGGCTTGGAACATTCCAGTTGATGTATCCCGATCTGGCCGTGAAGATGGACATTGCATCGCGCTCCCTCGATATCGCTCGCGAAAACGTGGATGTCGGCATCCGTGTCGGCGCCGGAAAATGGCCCGGATTGTCGGCGCACTACCTGTTCAAGGCCGACTATTCGCCGATGCTCAGCCCCGCACTGGCGGAGAAGGTCGGCGGCATCCGCGCACCCGAGGACCTCTACAAGGTTCCCCTGTGCTGCCCGCAGGATCCCTGGTGGGGGGTCTGGTTCAAGGCAGCAGGAGCCAGATTCGAGCCGGATCGCGTGATCCACGGCCCGACCTTCGGCACACAGGCCTATGAGGCGACTGCAGCGATCACCGACCAGGGCGCGGCGATGCTCACGTGCAACCTCTACACGGCCTTCCTCGACAAGGGCCAGCTCATCCAGCCCTTCGACGTCACCGGGTCGGATGGCGATGGCTACTGGCTGGTGCATGCCGAAGCACGGCGCACGACGCCCAAGATCAGAGTCTTCCGGGACTGGGTCCTCGCGCAGACGGCCGAGGTCCGCAACCGTGAGAAACGCGAGTTGTGGTCCGCCGGCGCAACCCTGAATGGCTAACCTCTACCGCTCAGGACAGCACAAGGTGAGGCGAGTCTCCGCCCACCCTGGAATTCCTATAAACTATTGAAATAACAAGAGATTTTCTTGAACAAATCAGTTCGGCATGCTCCTATGCGCGCCGTTGCCAATGCCGGGACCTTGAACCCCGCGGATTGAAGGACTGATATCATGACCCTGCCCAGCCCCGCTGCCGCACGCCCCGTCGGCTATCACATCGATGCCCCGGCCGAGAACCTGCTCTTTTCCGTCTATCGCTGCTGGATGGCCGGCTACGCCACTGGCGATGCCGCCTGTTGGGACATCGCCTGGGAAGGGCTGGCACGCGAAATGCCTGAGGAAAACGCCAAGCCGCTGTTCGGCGAGTTCCATCATTTCGTGCGTACGCTCAGGGCGACCGCCGATACCGAGATCGGTTGGCGGCCGGCGGCTTGCCGTGCCCTGTGCCGCGACGAATGCCTGGTACTCGCCATGGTCGATGCAGCGCAACGCGACGACAGGGTGCAGCTCCTTCATGCCGCTTCGTATCTGCTGAAGAGCGAAGGTTTGCACCGGGCGCTCGACGCCACCACTGCCCTTGCCAAGGCCCTTGCACGAGTCGGGTTGTTCATCGCTCCCGTCAGCCCCTGCGCCCTCGATACCATGACCCGGATGAAGCCGCCCTCGGCCATCGCCCACTGAAGCAAGGTGCCGAGAAGCAGGGCCGCCGATATCGATGCGGCCCCGATACGGTTCGCGATCAGGGGCTGCCCGCCTCCGGCAATTCCGGCCTCAAAGGCTCGGCAAGCACCGACCGGTGCTTGGCGCGCACCAGGCGCGGTGAGGTATCGAAACGCCTGCGGAAGGTGCGGTTGAAATAGGACAGGTCGCCGAAGCCGACATCGAAGGCGATCTCACTGATCGAACGCTTGCCCTGGTCGGGCGATTGCAACCGACGCATTGCCCTGTCCAGCCGGCGCTGCAGCACGAATTCCGAGAAAGTCTCGCCTTCTCCTTCGAACAGCTTCTGGAGATAGCGCGTGCTGATGCCGTGCCGCAGAGCGACCTGACTTGCGTTGAGCGCCTGGTCGTCGAGATGGGCCTCGATATCCGACTTGATGGCATTCAGCCGCGAGGCTGCACGATCCTGCACGGTATGGAGCACCTGAGCTTCGGCCTCGCCGCACAGAATGTCGACGAGATCGCCCATATAGGCACAGGCATGTTGGAGTAGCACCGGCCCGCTCATCGGCAGCAGGCCCCGCATCAGCGCCGCGCCATAATTGCCGAGCAGGACCAGCGTGTCATTGTTTTGCGGGAAGACTCGCAGACTGGCCGAGCATTCGAGCATGCTCGCGGTGATGCGCTCGCGCGCCAGGACCAGACAATCGACACGGTCGACATGCCGTAGCCACAGACTGGCTGGCCCGCCGCCCGCCAGGAATATGGCCTCCCTGGCAGAGACGACCGTGCGCTGCCCGCCCCGCTCCACCTCCATGCGGCCGTTGGAGGGGCGCAACAGCACCCCGCCCGCCCCGAGTTCGGTAGCATCCAGGACGAGCTCTCGGTCTTGGAAAGGGGAAAAGCAGGAGACGGGACCGATGTCTGGCTCGAGGCGCAGCAATGCCCGGGCGCCGAGCAAGACCGGGTCCGACGGGCCGAGCCTGCGTTGCGAGGCCATGCGGCCGCTGGTCCGCAATGCAACCAGAGCCAGTTCCTCGCCCGTCAGCCCATGGCCAAGCAGCCAGACAGGCCTGAGCCTTCCCGCATAGGCCTGCTGGGGCGGCAAAACGGCGTGGTCTGCGCCGGCAGTTCGCTTCAGTCCATCAATCAATGCGCCCAAGTCCAAGAAATCATGTAACGCGACAAGTAAGACCGCTCGTCAATATAGAATGCGGAAGGCCGGATATCCAGAAGTATATGATTTCTCTTCCCAGATTATAATCGTTATAAACTGGGAATATACTACGAATATACAACAGGAATTCGCCTGATACCGCCAAATATAACTTAGATTTGGATCGAGAGTGGCTGGAGGTCAAAAAATTCATCATGCGCAAGATATCCGTATCGGCGGCCATGTTTCTATCGGTTGTTTCGCCTGCACTGGCACAGCAGTCGCAGCAGGAGCCGATTGAGCTCGATCCGGTCACCGTTACCGCCGCCCGCGCTGAAAGATCGGTCTCGGATATTCCGCAATCGGTGCAGGTGATCGACAGGCAGGAGATCGACAAGCAGCTCCAGCAAAGCTCCAGCGCCTCGGCGGCTCTGGCCAAGCTGGTGCCGGGATTCTCGGTTTCCAACCAGACGGTGTCGGGAGCCTCCGAGAGCTATCGCGGCCGTGACCTGCTCGTGCTGGTCGACGGCGTTCCCCTCGGCACGCCGCTGCGGGACGTTTCGCGCATCCTGTCCCTGATCGACCTCAACTCGATCGAACGCATCGAAATGGTGGCCGGCGCCTCCAGCCTCTATGGTGCCGGCGCCACGGGCGGCACCGTCAACTTCATCACCAGGAAGGCCGAGCCCGGCAAGCCCCGCATCACCGTGAACACGGCGCTGCGTGCCTTCACGGCGAATGCGGTGGATTCGGTCGCTCCGGAGCTGTCAGCCAGCATCTCCGGCAAGGCCGAGAATGGGCTCGACTATGTCCTGAGCGGCAGTGGCTATCTCGGTCGGCGCACCTATGACGGTTCGGGACGGGAATTGCCGTCCGATGCCATGCTGGGCCAGGGTGGCGGCGACCGCTTCGGCCGGGTCAACCTTCTCGCCAAGCTCGGCTATGACTTCGACGCCGCCAAGCGGCTCGAATTCTCGGCAGGCTGGTACTATTTCAACCAGACGCCACGCTACATGACCGACTATTCCGGTCCCTATGCCCGGCCGAGCTATCTCCAGCCTTATACGGGGCAAAGCGTTCTCGAAGACACCAAGTCCCTGTCGCTTCGCTACACCGATAAGGACTTCGCCCTCGGCAGCCTCAACATCGTCGGCTTCTACAACAACATCAAGAAGCGCTTCAATTATTCGACCTTTTCGTTCCCCTACAATTCACAGGTCTATTACTCCTTCGACCCCGCTAATCCAACCAGCCCTGACAACCAGACCACACTCTATTCGGATCGCGGCGGCATCAACCTGACCATCGACACCCCGCTCGATGCCATCTGGGAAGGTGCCAAGCTCACCTGGGGCAGCGATCTCATCCTCGAGAAGACCCATCAGACGCTGACCAACGGCCAGGATGTCTTCACGCCCCTGCAGCAGGTGACCTCCGCGGCCTTCGGCCAGTTGCAGGTGCCGCTGACCGATCGCTTCACCGTACGCGGCGGCGTGCGTTTTGAGCATTTCGCCCTCGACGTCGACGACTTCACCCGTCCGGCCGCCTATGCCGCCGTCGCCTCCAGCCGCGATCCGCGTGGCTATCAGGACTTCGTGCTGCCGGCCCTGCGCGTCACCGGTGGAAAGTTCAGCTATTCGAAGCCGACCTTCAACATCGGCGGCACCTTCAAGCTGACCGACACCAGCGAAATCTTCGGCGGCTTCTCGCAAGGCTTCGCTCTGCCCGATGTCGGCGCCTATACCCGCCGTGCCGGCCTGTCGCTCGCCTATGCCTGCCCTCTCACCCGGCCAAACTGCCTACCGGCCGGCACGAGCATTTCCTACGCCTCCATCAGTCCCGAGGCCCAGGTCGTCAACAATTACGAACTCGGCATCCGCGGCAGCCATGACCGCTTCAAGGGCAGCCTGACGGGCTTCATCTCCACCTCCAGCAAGGGCGTGACCTTCGACCCCATTTCCAACAGCATCTCGCAGCAGAAGGAATTCATCTATGGCGGCGAGTTCACCGGCGAATATGCCTGGACCGACCAGCTGACCATCGGCACCGTGCTCGGCTATCGCGAGGGGCGCTACGATTCCAACAAGGACGGCAAGCTCGACAGCTGGCTGCCCAACAATCGCATCGCCACCCCCTTTCGCGGCACGCTCTATGCCAGCTACGTCTTCGACAATGGCGTGTCGGTGCGCGTGGAGGGCGAGGGCTTCTCCGGCCGCGACAAGGCGATCGACCTCAAGGGCACCCGCTACAAAATCAAGCCGGGCGCCACCATGAACGTCGCCCTGTCGGCGCCGGTGAAGGGCGGCGAAGCCTATGTGTCCGTCGACAATTTGTTCGATACCCGCTTCCAGAACCCCACGGCCACCTCCGTGCGCAACCTCCCTGTTTATTCCTGGGGCCGCACCGTGACGCTCGGCTATCGCAAGACATTCTGATCATGGTGAAGCTCGACAAACACGGCCCGCTCATGATCCTGCGCTATCTGCCTCCTTACGAGGAGCGGGACGAGCGGGCCTATCTCGACGCCCTGATCGAGATAGGCCGCAACGAGAGCGCCTTTGCCCTGCTGGCTGTCTTCGCCGGCGGTGGCGGCCTCTCCCAGGCCGGCGAACGCGAGCAGGCCCTCTGGTTCAAGGCGACGCGCGAACGCTTCGAACGGCAATGCCGCGCCCTCGCGATCGTCCGGCCGGACGCGAACCCGCGCATGATCGAGACCTTCCAGCGCCTGTGGTCGATACCGCTGACGGCGACTTCCGACGAACAGGCGGCCAGGCGCTTCATCACGCAGCATATGGAGACGGCATGAGCGCGCTCGTCCAGGATATCCCAGCCTCCAGGCCCGGCCGGCTGCGTCTGTTCGCGGTGCTGGGCGGCCTCTATTTGGCCCAGGCCATCCCCTCCTACCTGATCGCCGCCGCCCTGCCCCCCATCATGCGCGAGGCAGGCGTCTCGCGCACGGCGATCGGCTATCTCAGCCTGCTCTTCCTGCCGCTGGTGCTGAAATTCCTGTGGGCGCCCCTGGTCGATCGCATCAGGCCCTTCGCCCGGGCGCATCGGGCGGGATGGGTTGTGATCACCCAGTTCGGGGTGATCGCCTCCATCCTGGCGCTGCTGCCGCTCGGCCCCACCCATGTCGGTGGCATTCTGGGGATCGGCCTCGTCACCGCGCTGCTGGTCTCAACCCAGGACATCGCCACCGACGGCTATGCCGCCAAATATCTGGCACCGGAGGACCGTCCCATCGGCAATGCCATCCAGGGCGGCTCGGTGGCCTTCGGCGTGGTGATCGGCGGGACGCTCGGCCTGGTGCTCTACCACCATGTCGGCTGGACCGGCATGCTCCTGGTCATCGCCGCCTTCTCGGCCTTGCCGCTGATCGCCGCCTTCGCCATGTGGGAGGCACCCGCCACGCCGTCCGACCGGCTGACGCGGCCCTCCATCATGGCCTTCCTCCGGCGCCCGGAAATCCGCACCGTGCTGTGGATCGCGCTAATCTATCGGATGAGCGAGGGCCTGGTGAAGGCGATGGAAGGCCCCTACCTCGTCGATGCCGGCGTGCCGCTCGACCGCATCGGCTATCTTTCCGGCATATCGGCGGCGACGGCGGGCCTCGCCGGATCGGCGATCGCCGCACTCCTGGTCAAGCGCTGCGGCACCGCCGCCACACTCGGCCTGCTCGGCGGCTTGCGCACCTTGTGCTTCGCCCTCTTCGCCGCCCACGCCCTCGGCCTGGTCACCGGCTCCTGGCCCCTGTTCGGCGCCGCCGGCTTCCAGACATTCATCCGCTACATGGAGATCGTCGCGCTCTACAGCCTGTTCATGACGGTGACTTCGTCGGACCAGCCCGGCACCGACTTCACCATCCTGGCCTGCGCCCAGATGGTGGTCTATCTCGTGGGGTCGCTGATCTCGGGCAAGCTCGCTGACCTCATGGGCTATGGCGCGCTCTTCGGCTTGGCCACCGCCCTCTCGGCCATCGCCGTTCTCGCCACCATCCGGCTGCTGGCGAACGTGGCCCGCCCTCAGGGAGCCACGCCATGATCCCGGGAAGCATCATCCCGGAACACCTCATCCTGGGCGCGGTCATCCAGGCGCAGCAAGGCGAGGCAGGTTATCACCGCGATGCCGACGGCCACGGCGAAGGGCAGTTCCGGCGACACGGCGAAGGCCGCGCCGCCGCAGAGTGCGCCCAACCCCTGTCCGGCAGCGTGGGTGCTGGCGAGCCAGCCGGCGGCTCCCGCCTGACGATGGACCGTAACACGCTGGCTAAGGCAGGCGGTGTAGGCGGGCGTCGCCACCGCCAGCCCGATGCCGGCCCACACCGCGCCGACCGGCACCAGCCAGGGGAGCGGCGCCAGGATGATGGCCAGGCACCCCAGTGCGAAGCCCGCAACGCCCCAGCGCATGTTGCGCCCCAGTTGGAAGGCAAGGCGCGGCACGAGCAGGATCTGCGTCGCGATCATGGCGACCGCAACCGCGGCATAGGTGGCGCCTCCCAGGCCCGCAGCGGCAACGGCATCGAGGCCGAAGCGATGCTGCAGGAAAAGGCCGAGGACGAGCTGGATCTGGCCGAATCCGAAGGTCAGCGCAAAGCCGACGGCGAGCAGCGGCAGGACGCGCCGGATATTGGCGCGCCTGCTCGAGGTTTCATTCTTCTTCCCGGTCGTGGGAGAGACCGGCAGGTTCGGCGCCCACAGCAGCAGCAGCGGGCTGGCGACCATCATGACGACAGGCACTATGACGCCGGCTCCTGCGCCCAGCGTCACCAGGGAACCGGCGATGCGGCCGACATTCAGGCCCGCGCTGAGATTGGCAAGCGCGGCCGGCCGGCGCTCGGCAGCGCTACGCTGCACGATGGCGGCCTGGGCGTGTGGCATCACCCCGGCAGCACCGACACTGTAGAGCAGGCGCGAGACCAGGAGCAGCCCGAGCGCGGCTGCGGGCACACCGACATAGAGCGCGCCCGCGAACAGGCCCTGGCCTGCAACCATCAGGCAGGCGAGCCCGGCGAAGAACGGCCTGATCCGCCACGCCGCGCCATGATGCCCCCAGAGCGGGGCCGCCACCAGGAAAACCGCCGCGCCCAGGAAGGCAACGGCGCCGATCTGTGGCGACGCCAGGCCCGTCCTTTCCGTGACGATCGGTACCAGCGCCAGCAGGGCCGACTGGCCGAAGCCCGACGAGGCGGCGATCAGCGACAGGCGAAGGCTGTCCGCACGCGAAACAGAGGGGGCGGCATCGGCGGCCATGCTTTTCTCCAAACAATTTCCTTGATCCAACTAGAAACAAACTCTAGGTAATTCAACAGTAATTTTAGAAAACTCGTAGAAATATTATAAATTGTACAAGTAGTAATTTATATAACTGCTTTGCAATTTGGAGTTCTGCTGAAGAGGAACACCATGAACGCCATCGACCTGATCAGACGTTCCATCGATACCGCCCATGACGTCTCCACGCGCGCCTTCCTGAACAGCCTGATGCGCGAATGGCAGGGCTGGACAGTGGAAGATGAAGAGAGCAGCGCCTGCGGCGGTCGCCTTCTTGCCCGCTTTCCCCTGCCGCGCCGGGGCGGCCACGTCGCCATCGAGATGACGCATCGATCGCGGGCGGCCTATCACGGCTTCCGACCGCCCTTCCTGGAATTCTCAGGGACGGCGCCGCCGCGCCCGATCAGCTTCCAGGAGTTCGTCTTCCTCCTTGCCAGTGAACCGGACATCGTCGGCAGCGGCGACAAGGACAGGAGCCTGACCTTCCTGTCGCGAGTGCTCGACAGCATCCGGAACATCGAAGATGTGGCAGCGAGCGTCCCGTCCCCCGATGCCTATTTCGCGCGGCGCGACCCCAGCTTCGCCGAGGCGGAGGGCTCGCTGCGCTTCGGCCATGCCGTGCATCCGACCCCGCGCAGCCGGGACCAGTTCACCTTGGAGGATTCCAGGCGCTTCGCTCCCGAATACCGGCGCGGATTCACCTTGCGCTGGTGGGCCGCCGATTCCGCTCTGGTGCGCCAGGACAGTTCGCGCTCCCAGACCGCGGCCGAGCTTTGCCAGAGCCTGGCCGCCGGCGACCCCGCGATGGATCCCGAAATCGTGCAGGCCGCCAAGGGCCGCGTTCTTCTGCCGATGCATCCCTGGCAGGCGGCCCAGTTGGCGCTCGATCCGGCCATTGACGGGTTGTTCCGCCGGGGCCTGTTGAAGGATCTCGGCCACGCCGGCTCGCTTTGGCAGGCGACCTCCTCGCTGCGCGCCATCCATGCCTCCCATGCCGACTGGATGCTGAAATTCTCGCTGAGCCTGCGCCTCACCAATTCGCGCCGGGTGATCGAAACCCGCGAATGCGAGCGGGGCATCGAGATCGACCGCCTTCTGGCTGGCGAAGTCGGCCAAGCCATCGCCCGGCGTTTCCCGAGCTTCAAGGTGATGGGCGAACCCGCCTATCTGCTGCTGCGGGATGCCGGTGGCCAGGCGCTGCCACAGACTACGGTGATCTTGCGCGAAAACCCCTTCAAGGGGGCAGGCCAGCCACCGGCCGCCGTGCTGGCTGCTCTTTGCGAGATCTATCCCGACGGGCATGACAGCGCCCTTGCCGCTATCATCCGGCGCATTGCCGGGCAGGAACCGGCCGATCCCGCCGCGGTGGCGCGCCGCTGGTTCCGCCAGTTCCTCGACAAGGTCGTCGCGCCCTTCCTGCTGATCCAGGCCGATATCGGTCTGCTCTTCGGCGCGCACCAACAGAACATCGTGGTGGAACTTGCCGAAGGTTGGCCGGTGGCCGTGCATTTCCGTGACTGCCAGGGCACCGGATATATCCGCGAATTCCTGCCCGAGCTCGCCAGGAAGGCTCCCGGCAGTCCGATGAAGGCAGGCCATGTCTTCAACTCGGACGAAGCGGCCCAGCTCGTGGGCTATTACCTCCTCGTCAATTCGGTCTTCGCGGTGATCGGGGCGCTCGGCACCTCGCGTCTCATCGCCGAGGACGTCCTGATCGGCGATCTGCGCGCCTTCCTCCAGGAACTCGCCGCCCTCCCGCTCGCCGACAAGACCTGCCTCACCTACCTCCTCACCGCGCCGACGCTCGGCAGCAAAGGAAACTTCATGATCTGCTTCCGCAACATCAATGAAAACACCGAGGTGACCGATCCTCTCGCCGGCTATGTGCCCTTACGCAACCCCATTGCGGAGGTCGCAGCATGACCCTGCAGATGAAGATCGATCCCACCGACATTGCCGCTTCCCCGGCACCGAGCCGGCACTGGCCCCTCGGCCTCGACGGCGAGGCTATTATCGAGAGCCGCTTGCAGCCAGACGGTACCCTGGCGCTGGTTGCCCAGGCCGGCCCGGCGACGATCGGGCGGGCCGGGTTGCGCGCGCCCGAAGGGGGCGGGCCAGGCATCCTTGCCATCCACCAACCCGATGCCACTTATCCCGGCGATGTCCATGTCATCGCCATCCTGGTAGAGGCGGCCTTTCAGGCCTTCCCCGCCATGGCCACCCTGCATCTGCCCGACGTCGCCTTCAAGCCGGGGCTGCTTGCCCTTGCCGCGCAGACGGTGACGGACGAGGCCGCCGGCGCAAGTGCCGTGCGCATCGCCCGCGAGCATTTCTACCAATTGCCCCTGCTCTGGCATCGTCCGGAGGGGCTGCGCGCCTTTCCCGAGATCCGCTCTGCCATCGGTCCGCAGGACCGCCTGCCGCCCCTGCGGCCGCCGCAGCCGACCGGCACCTTCTACCGGCGCTGGATTCCGGAGCTGGGAACCACGCTGTCGATACGGGCCATCGACCGACGCCGCGATCTCAAGCTTTTTCATGGCTGGATGAACCAGCCGCGCGTCGCCTTCTTCTGGGAGCTGGCCCAGAGCGAGGCCGAGCTCGATCGCTATCTCGCCGAGCAGGAAGCCGATCCGCATATCTTCGGCGCGGTCGGCAGCCTGGGCGACGAGCCCTCCGGTTATTTTGAATTCTACTGGGCCAAGGAAGACCGGCTCGGCCCCTTCTACGACGCGGAGGATTACGATCGCGGCTGGCACGGCCTGATCGGCAATTCCCGCCACCTCGGCCGCGCCAAGACCGGCACCTGGTTCCGCTCGGTGACCCATAGCCTGTTCCTCGACGAGGCGCGCACGCACCGGGTGGTCGGCGAGCCGCGCGCCTCGCACCAGAAGATGCTGAGCTATTGCGCCCAGACCGCCTATGACAAGGTGAAGGAATTCGACTTCCCGCATAAGCGCGCAGCGCTGGTGTGCTGCCAGCGCGAGCGCTTCTTCCGGGAGGTGGTGTTATGATCCAGGGCACGCCAACCCTTGGACCCCTGCCCGATGGCAGCCCGATCGATGCCGGGCTCTGGCTGGCGCTGAACCGGACCGTCATCGCCAAGGCGATCAGCGAACTCGCCTTCGAGGAGGGCCTCGCGCCCGAGCCAACCAATGCCGAGGCCACCCAGTGGATCCTGCGGTTGGGCGGTGGGGTCGCCTACCGCTTCAAGGCTGTGCGCCGCATCTGGGGCAACCTGTCGATCGATACAGCCAGCCTGATGCGGCAGGAGGGCGCCGCCCTGTGCCCCGCCGACGATGCCGCCGGCTTCATGCTCGATGCCCGCGAAACCCTGGACATCGAGCCGGACACGCTGTGCATCTACGCCAAGGAGCTGTTCAGCACCTTGCTGGCGGATGCCCGGATCGCGACCATGGCGGGCTCCGGCGAGAGCGAACACCTGCTCACCCTGCCGGATGACCAGATCCAGGCCTATCTCGACGGCCATCCCAAGGCGCCGGCCAGCAAGGGCCGGATCGGTTGGGGCCTGGAGGACTTCGCCCGTTACGCGCCCGAGTTCCAGCCCACCTTCCAGCTGTTCTGGCTGGCCGCGGATCGCAGCCGCTGCCGCCTCAGCCTGGCCGGGGACATCGACGAAGAGGCGCTGCTCGCTGCCTCCCTTGGCGAGGAGGAGCGCGAGAGGCTGCTGGCCGCCTGCAAGGCAGCGGGCCTCGATCCGACCCGTTTCATGCTCCTGCCCGTGCATCCCTGGCAGTGGGACAACATGATCTTGGCGCAATTCGCCGGCGAAATGGCGGCCGGACGTATCGTGCCGCTCGGGCTCTTCGGCGATGCCTATCGTCCCCTGCAGTCCCTGCGCACCCTCGCCAATGCGGCCTCGCCAGCCAAGCTCCACCTCAAGCTCTCCCTTACCATCCTCAACACCTCGGCCTGGCGCGGCGTGCCCGGCAAATACATGACGATCGGGCCGGCCTTCTCGAACTGGCTCGCCGACAAGACCAGGCAGGATCCCGAGCTTGCCAACGCGCTGGTGCTGCGCGAATGCGCGGGTGCCTTCTATCCTCACCCCCTCTACGAACGCATCGCCGACGCTCCCTACCAGTTCCGCGAAATGCTGGGTGTGATCTGGCGCGAGAGCCCGGAAGCAGGCCTCGCCGCCGGCCGGCGCCCGCTGATGCTCGGCGCCCTCATCAAGAGCGACTTTGCCGGCGTGCCGCTCGCGGCTGCCCTGATCGCGGCATCGGGCCTGTCGCATGCGGAATGGCTGGCGCGCCTGTTCGATGCCGTGGTCCTGCCGCTCTACCACTTCCTCTGCCGCTATGGCGTGGGCTTCATCGCGCATGGCCAGAACATCACCTTGCTGCTCGAAGGTAGCGTGCCCTGCGGTGTCGCATTGAAGGACCTGCAGGGCGACGTCGACCTCGTCGACCAGGCCTTCGCGGAGGCCGCCGACCTCGAGCCCGCCATCCGCGACACCCTGCTGAAGCGGCCGGCGGCGCATCTCCTGCAGCACCTGCAGACCGGTCATTTCGCCAGCGTGCTGCGTTTCCTTTCCGATACGCTCGCAAGCCACGATCGTTTCCCGGAAATCGAGTTCTACGGCGTGCTGGCGCGGCGCCTGCGCCTCTATCAGGCGCGCCATCCCGATCTGGCGGACCGCTTCGAGCTGTTCGATCTCTTCACGCCGAAGGTGCCGCGCATCTGCATCAACCGCGTCCGGCTCGCCATCGGTTATGGCGACGCCAACCGCCGCCCGGTACCCAGCCTGGGCAGCGAACTCGACAACCCCCTTCACCTCGCCGAACGCGAATCCCGCCCCCTCCGGGACCGCAGTTTCGCCGACAAATCCGCAGGAGTTCAGGCATGACACAGCGCAATCCGCTCGACCTCGCCGGCATCGGAATCGGCCCATTCAACCTCAGCCTGGCCGCGCAGCTCGATGCCATCGACGGCGTCGAAGCCGCCTTCTTCGAGAAGCGCGAGCGCTTCAACTGGCATCCGGGCATGATGCTGCCCGACGTGACGCTGCAGACCTCGTTCCTGAAGGATCTGGTCACGGCCACCAATCCGACCAGTCCGTGGAGCTTCATCGCCTATCTCGTCGCGCATCGGCGCTTCTACGACTTCATCAATGCCGAATTCGCCGATGTTCCGCGCCAGGAATTCGCCAATTACCTGGCCTGGGTCGCCAAGGGCCTGGACAACCTGCGCTTTGGCGAAGACGTCCAGGGCCTCGATTTCGATGGCCGCCACTTCATCCTGCAGACGGGCAACGGCACGGTCGAAGCCCGCAATGTCGCACTCGGCATCGGCCTGCAGCCCTACCAGCCCGACTTCGTACGCAAGCTGACCGGCCAGAACCATTTCCACTCCTCGCGCGCCGCCTTCGAACTCGCCCGTGCCGCGGGCAAGCGCGTGGCGGTGATCGGCGGTGGCCAGAGCGGCGCGGAGATCCTGCTTCATCTGCTCGGAGCGGGCGAAGCCGCCGCGGCCTCGGTCGACTGGATCAGCCTGCGCCCAAACTTCCAGCCGCTCGATGCCACGCCCTTCACCAACGAATTGTTCACGCCGCATTATGTGCGCAACTTCCACAACCTCGCCGAGGGGCGGCGCCTGTCCACCGTGGAGCGCGAGAAACTGGCGGGCGACGGCGTTTCGGCCTCCACGCTGTCGCAAATCTACCAACGCCTCTACACGTTGCGCCATATCGAGCGCGGCGGCCCCCAGGCCCGCCTGATGCCGCATCGCGAAGTGCTGGATGTCGAGCAGAACGCCGGCGGCTTCCGGCTGGTGATGCGCAATGGCTTCGACGGCGGCATCGAATTCAGCCAGGCCGACG
Source organism: Labrys methylaminiphilus subsp. lupini (assembly GCF_051161885.1). Taxonomy (NCBI): domain Bacteria; kingdom Pseudomonadati; phylum Pseudomonadota; class Alphaproteobacteria; order Hyphomicrobiales; family Xanthobacteraceae; genus Labrys; species Labrys methylaminiphilus. The sequence continues at coordinate 66,812 of NZ_JBMDIH010000002.1, forward strand.
TGATCGTGCTGGCCACGGGCTATAGCTATCGCCTGCCCGACTGCATCGCGCCGATCCAGGACCGCATCGCGATCGACGGAACGGGCCGGCTGCGGCTGGATGCCGACTTCTCAGTGAAATGGGACGGCCCGGCCGACAACCGCATCTTCGCGTTGAATGCCGGGCTGATCAGCCATGGCATCGCCGAACCCCAGCTCAGCTTGATGGCGTGGCGCAGCGCGGTAATCGCCAATGCTCTGCTTGGCCAACCCTTTTTCGACGTCGAGCCGCCGGCCTCGCCGCTGGCCTGGTCAACGGGCGGCGACCAGGCGGAGGTCGCCGACGCCGAGGTCAAATATTTGCGCCATCCGTCCCATCGCAGTTGCTGACGATGAGAAGTATGGCGGCGGCAGCCTGGCAGACGCGGGGCGACGGCGCCTCAGGCCGACATCGCCTGCGGGACGGCCAGGGACGGCGTCGCTTCAAGCAAGGCGCGCGTATAGGCGTGCTGTGGCCGGTCGAAGATCTCGGCGACACTGCCCTGCTCGACGATCCGGCCGTCCTTCATCACCACGATGCGGTCGGCGACTTGCGAGACGGCCGCCATGTCGTGCGAGATGAAAAGGCAGGCAAAGCCGTGCTTGTCCTGCAGGCGCCGAAACAGCTCGAGCACCTGTTTCTGGATGGTCATGTCAAGCGCCGACACCGGCTCATCGGCGACCACGAAGGCAGGGTTGCGCACCACCGCCCGGGCAATGGCGACGCGCTGGCGCTGGCCGCCCGACAGGGCATGGGGAAGGCGCTGGGCGAAACCGGCGAGTCCCACCTCGGCGAGGATGGCGTCCACCCGCTCGCGCCGCTCTGCCCGGCTGAGCCTGGGTCCATGGGCCAGGGGTTCGGCGACGATATCGCCGATGCGCTGGCGCGGATCGAGCGAGGAATAGGGATCCTGGAAGACGAGCTGGCAATTGAGGCGGAAATCGCGCTGGCGCGCCCGCTCGGCCCCGGCCATCGGCTCGCCACGAAAGGCGACCTCGCCGCCGGCCAAAGGCAGTAGGCCGATCATCGCCCGCCCCAGCGTGGTCTTGCCGGAACCGGAGCCGCCGACCACCGCTACCGCTTCGCCGGGGCGCACGGCCAGAGACACGCCGTCGACGGCCAGTTTGGGAGGGGTCGACGAGAACATCCCGCCAGAGCCCGGAAAACGCACGCTGACCTCGCGCGCCTCGATCAGGGCGGGCGCGTCGGGAACCGGCGCGCGGTTGTCCTCGCGCCTGGGCAAGGCATCGAGCAGGGCTCGCGTATAGGCCTGACGCGGACGGGTCAGCACCTCGGCCACGCCGCCCCGTTCGACCAGCCGTCCGCGCTGCAGCACCACGACCTTATCGGCATATTGCGCCACCAGGCCGAGATTGTGGGTGATCAGCAGCACCGCCGTACCCTCGGTCTGGGTGAGTTCCACCATCAGCCGGAGCACTTCGCGCTGCGACAGCGTGTCGAGCGCCGTGGTCGGTTCGTCGGCAATCAGCAATTTCGGCTTCAACAGCATCACCGAGGCCAGCATGATACGCTGGCGCATGCCGCCGGAAAACTGGTGCGGATAGGCGGTCAGGCAGCCTTTGGGATCCTTGATCTGCACCCGCGCCAGCATCTCGCAGGCCAGACGATCGGCCTCGGCCGCCGTGACCTTGCGATGCAGCATCAGGCCTTCGGCAAGCTGGGCTCCGATGGTCATGGCCGGATTGAGCGAGACCATCGGCTCCTGGAAGATCATGCCGATCGAGCCGCCGCGCAACCGGCGCATCGCCTCCGCGCTCAAGCCATCGACATCCCGTCCCTCGAACAGGACCTCGCCAGCGATGCGACGCACCTGCGGGGGTATCAGCCGCAAGGCGGAGCGCGCCGCCATGGTCTTGCCGCTGCCGGATTCGCCGACCAGCGCCACGATTTCTCCAGCCCCGACATCGAAGCCGACGTCGTTGAGGATGCGCAGGCCGCCGGGCCCCTCCATGGTGAGGCCGCGCACACTGAGCAGCGGGTTTGCGATCGTCTCGTTCATCGCTGTCCCTCCATGCGCGGATCGAAGCGGTCGCGGATGGCATCGCCCATCAGATTGATGCCGAGCAGCGTGAAAGCGAGGCACAGGCCGGGCGCGATGCCGAGCCAGGCCGCCCGCTCGATATAGGGCCGGGCCGCCGCCAGCATGTTGCCCCAGCTCGCCATCTCCGGCGGCGCTCCGAGGCCGAGGAAGCTGAGGGAGCTTTCGGACAGGATCACCCAGCCCAGCATCGAGGTCGCCAGCACGATGATCGGCGCCAGGCAGTTGGGCAGCACATGCTTGACCATTGTCTTCCATTCGGAATTGCCGATCACGCGCGAGGCCTCGATGTATTCGCGCTCGCGCACCGACATCACCGTGCCGCGCACTACCCTCAGCACGGAGGGTGTATAGGCGAGGCCGAGAGCCAGCACGATCGCCCCGACGCTGTGGTCGCGCCCGACGATGACGATGACGCCGAGCGCCAGCAGCAAGCCGGGAAAGGCCAGCAGGGCGTCGCTGACGACCATCAGGATACGGTCGGCCGTTCCCTTGAGATAGCCGGCGAGGAGACCGAGCGTGGTACCGACCACCACGGCAAAGCCGACGGACAGGCAGGCGATGCCCAGGCTGATCGCCGCCCCGGCCATCACGCCGGAGAGGACGTCGTGGCCATATTTGTCGGTACCGAGCCAATGCGCGGCCGAGGGTGGCTTGAGCAGCGCGGCGAAATGCACCTTCATCGGCGGATAGGGCGTCCAGACCAGCGACAGCAATGCCATCGCCACCACGACGCCGACGAAGACGCTGCCCAGCGCAGCATTGAAGCGAAAACGGGGGATGCGAAGGAAGCTCATGTCGCCGAGACCCTCGGATCGAACAGCGGGTAGCACAGGTCCACCACCAGGTTGACCAGCACATAGATCAGCGCCGTCATCAGCAGGCAGCCCTGGATGACGGGGTAGTCGCGCGAGAAGATCGAATCCACCATGAGCCGCCCGAGCCCCGGCAAGGTGAACACCGTCTCGAGCACGGCAATGCCGCCGAGCAGATTGCCGAGTGTGAGGCCGATCACGGTCCAGGTCGGCGCGAAGGCATTGGGCAGGACATGCCGCAGCAGCACCCGGCTTTCCTTCAGTCCCTTCGCCCGGGCATGCATGACATATTCGAGCCTGAGCACCTCGATGGCGCTGGCGCGCGACATCCGCGTCAGCACGCCCGTCTCGATCAGCGCCAGCGTGGCGATCGGCAGGATCACATAGAGCAGGGCCTGGCCGGCATCCTGCGAGAAGGGCACATAGCCTACCACCGGCAGCCAGTGCAGCTTGGCGCCGAAGACGAGCAGGAAGATCATGCCCAGCCAGAAGCTCGGGATCGACAAGAGCAGCGTGGCGCTGGAGACGATGGCGAGATCGGCCACCCGATTCTGCTTCCAGGCCGCCAGCAATCCACCCGGCACCGCCAGCAGGGCGGCCAGGAAGACGGCGGCCAGCACGATGATGGCCGAGACCTTGAAGCGATCGACGATCAAGGGCAGCACGGCCTGGCCATTGGTGATGGACTGCCCGAGATCGCCCTGCAGCATGTGCTGGAGCCAGTACCAGAACTGCACGACGATCGGCTTGTCGAGCCCCATGCCGATACGCAGCGCCTCAAGCTGGGCCTCGCTGGCATTGTCGCCGAGCGCGACCTGGGCCGGATCGCCCGGGATCAGCCGGACGAGCACGAAAACCATGACGGCGACGAGCAGGAGCGTCGGGATCGCCCACAGGATCCGTCGTGCGACATAGAGAGCCAGTGCTTTCATTGCTGAGCTACCTCGCCAGGCGGGGGTGTCGGAGGAGATGCTATTTCAGCGTCACGCCCCATCCCCTGGGCTGGCTGAGAGACCAGACCTCGAAGCCCTCGACATTGGCGCGCGTTGCCCCCTTGGCCGCGGGATTGTAGACCGCGATCATCGGCACGTCGGTGCGGAACATCGTCTCCATCTGGTCGATCAGCGCCTGCCTCCGGGCCTTGTCGGCGATCTGCGTGCTCTGCTTGAGCAAAGCAAGGGCGGCAGGATTGTCCCAGACCTTGCGCGGCGCCTTGGCCTTGTCGCCGCTGACCATGTCGAAGGACAGGGACGGATCGAGCCGGGCCGAATAGGAGAAGGCCGCGGCCTGGTAGTCCCCCTTGGTGTAGTGGTCGAGCAGGGTCGCCCAATCGAGCACTTCGAGCTCGATCTTGATACCGGCCTCCTCGGCCATCGCCTGCACCAGCACGGCCATGTCATAGAGATATTGATAGTGCTTGGAGGTCAGCATCCGGATCGGCTGACCCTTGTAGCCTGCCTCGGCCAGCAATTTCCGGGCGGCGTCGAGGTCGCGCTCCGGCATCTTCGCCTCGGGCTCGCCGTAATAGGCCGAGCTGACCGGGATTAGCGACCGGTTCGGCTTGCCCTCGCCTTCGGTGACCGCCTGGACGAGCTGCGGCACGTCGAGCGACAAAGCGAGCGCCTGCCGGATGCGCGGATCCGACAGCAGCGGGTCCTTGGTCTGGAACAGGATGGCGTTGAGCTCCATGGTGGGTTTGCTTTGCACCTTCACATCCGCGTTCGCGCGCAGCTCGGCCATGTCGGAGACGGCGATGTCGGGAATGACGTCGATGCCGCCCGAGAGCAGGGCCGCCTTGGCTGCGGAGGGATCGGGAATGATCATGAAGCGCACGCCGGCGACCTTGGGCGTCTTGTTGCCGGCATAGCCGTCGGGTTTGCCGGGCAAGGGTGCATAGGCATCGTTGCGGGAAAAGTCGATATATTGGCCGGGCACCCAGGCCCCGAACTTGAACGGGCCGGTGCCGACAGGCTTGATCCATTTGCCGTCCGCACCGACGGAGCTACGCGCATAGATGCCGGTGCCGCCGCAATCGACCCGCGCCAGCGTGGTCAGGAACAGGGCCGAGGGTTCGGCCAAAGTGAAGCGCACGGTGAACGGATCGGGCGCTTCGACGCCAGTGACCTTCATGCGCCCGCTGCCGTCGAATTCCGGCAGGCAGCGCCAATTGTTCTGCGGCGCCATGTAGCGCTGCCAGTCGAACAGCACATCCGCAGCGGTCAGCGGCGTACCGTCATGAAAGGTGATGCCCTTGCGCAGCTTGAAGGTGTAACTGCGCCCATCCGCCGACGTCTCCACGCTCTCCGCCAGCATCGGCCCCACCGTGGCATCCTCGCGGAAGGCGACCAAGCCCTCCAGCACATTCATCACCACCGCGTCGGAATTGGCGTCGCGATTGATGCCGGGATCGGTCGAACGGATATCGGCATTGAGCTGGATGCGCAGCACATCTCGCGGCTGGGCCACAGCCGGCGCTACGGCCAGCAGCCCGAGGGCTGCCAATCCGCAAGTAAAGATCTGACCGCAGGCGAGGGTCCGAAAGTTCGTCATGTCAGTTCCCTATGCGATTTGTCGTCGGGATGGTGGAATGAACCGGACGGTCTGCGCCGCCTCGGCGTATCAGGCGGCATGCCGGGGCAGGACGCCGCTGCCCGGCACGTGGATGTTCATGTCGAGGCGATAGGTTTCGAAGCTGCGGTTGAGCGCCGGCAGCATCGCCACTTCCATCACGCCGAGCGCAGGCTCCATGGCGATCATGGCGACGGTCGCCGAAAGATTGGTGGAGCCCTCCCGGTGCGGCGGGCGGCAGACGGCCCAAGGCGTTTCAAAATCGTCGAACAGGGCCGCCTTGACATGATCCATGGTGACGGCGCCGAGATGGGGCTCGATCAGCGCCCGCACCCGCAGGTCCCGATAGAGCGAGTCCGGCGTATCGGCAATGCCGCGATCGACCAGTTTGGACAAGGCGACCGGGCTCTGAAAATGGTTGGCATGCACAATCAACCCGGCTTGCGGCAGCACCTGGAAGGTCTCGTCGGGGGCGCATTCGAAGTCGATGGCAATGCCGTTGGCCTGGGCAACGATCATGTTGTTGGCCGCCGATTTCGGCGTGGCGTAGACGGCGTGCATGGCCAGGGCCAGGCGCTTCTGCTCCAGGACCTTGCGCCGGATCAGAGCCAGCGGCACGCCGAGGCGGCGATAATCGCGATCCGTCTCCAGATAATTGGCGGTGATGGAGATGCCGGCGGAATTGAAGCCGCTGCGCGCAAGCCCACCTGCCTCGGTGAAGGTAAGGATGTCCGGGCCGTCCTCGCTGCGGATCTTCAGGACGATGGCGGTTTCGGCGCATTCGGCCTTCCAGTCCCAGTTCTGGGCGTGGAGCAGGCGGCCCGAGGCGGTGGCTTGGGGCAGGACGACAGCGCCGGTGCAGCCATCGGCTTCGAGCGGCGCGACGATGCCGTTCTCCCGCATTTCGGCGAGCTTGAGAATTTCGGTGCGGGCATTCAGCAGCACGATGGCCGCATAGGGCAGCTCCGCGCCTTCGGCGATGCCGTGCATTTCATCGATATAGGCCGGGGCGAATTCGCGGATGGTCGGCTCGAAGCGCGAGACCAGCCCCTCCACCTCGTTCCAGGGCAGTTTGGCCGCCTCCAGCTGCGCCGAGTAATGCTCGATGCCGTGCCGGATGCGCGCGGCAGCCTGCTCGCCATATTGCCGGCCCCTTTCCCGCGGAGGACCGGCAACCTCGATCAGGGGAAGCGGCAGGACTCGCGGCTGATAGGAGACCGGGCCATCACCGTTTCGCGAACTCATTTCCACCATCTCCCACTTTGTATGTCTGTGCGATGAAGGCCGAGCCTTCATTGTCGACGCGGGACCTGATACATCAGAATTGAACAGGTTCACGCACCATGAATTGTATTTTGTGATTACATGAAACAATCTGAGCTGGATGTCAAGGAGCCGTCGACCCGCTTGCGGCAGGATCTGCTCGACCGCATCGTCCGCCTGATCCACGACGAGGCGATGCAGCCGGGCGCGCGGCTGAACGAGAACCGCCTCGCCCAGGAGCTCGGTGTCTCCCGCACACCGATCCGGGCCGCCCTCGACCAGCTCGCGGCGGGAGGCTTCGTCGGGCGCCGGCCCAACCGGGGCGTCGAGCTCATCGCCCTGCCGCCACCGCCCGCGCCGCCCCCCTCGCGCAGCACCGACCTCGACGACGAATTGCTGGTGCGCATCGCCCACGACCATGAGCGTCAGAGCCTGCCTCTCGACATTTCGGAAGCCGAGCTGATGAAGCGCTACGGCGTCAGCCGCCAGCGCGTGCGGGACGCCCTCGCCCGGCTCGAAGAGCTCGACATCGTCGAGCGCAAGGCCGGCTATGGCTGGCATTTCGCCGATCTTCTACAGGACGACGGCGCCAATCAGGAAAGTTATCGTTTCCGCATGCTGGTGGAGCCGGCCGCCATTCTCGAGCCCGGGTTCAAGCTGAGGCCGGGATGGGCTGGAGACATGCGCGAACGCCATGCCACGGCCCTGGCCACGGCCCGGGCAGGCCAGTGGAGCGCCTCGGCCAGCATCGCCTTTTTCGAAACCAACGCCGCCTTCCACGAAGGCATCGGCGCCGCATCCGGCAACCGCTATCTCGCTCATGCGGTTCGGCGCCAGTCACGGCTGCGGCGCCTGTCGAACTATGACTGGACCTATGGCAGGGACCGCGTCGAAATCTCCTGCCGCGAGCATATGGAGATCCTGGAGAGGCTGGTGGCAGGCGATTTCGAGGTCGCCGCCGCACTGATGCGCCGCCACCTCCAGAATGCAAGTCTGGTTTAGAAATATCTCGGGAACATTATGGCTTTAGTAATCACGAAAGACACAAAATACCCCTGATCGCCCTGCATTCCCCGACCGTGCTATGAGAAACGGTCCAGCCAATTCAGAGTGAACCATGCCCAATCCCGTCCGCACCATCGAACATCTGACGATCGCGATGCCCGACGGCGTCAAGCTGGCAGCGCGCCTGTGGCTGCCGGAAGGGGCCGAAGCCAGGCCCGTCCCCGCCATCCTGGAATATATCCCCTATCGCAAGCGGGACGGGACGCGTTCGCGCGACGAGGCCATGCATGGCTGGTTCGCGGCACGGGGCTACGCCGCCATTCGGGTCGACATGCGCGGGTCGGGTGACAGTGAGGGACTGCTCGACGACGAATACCTGCCGCTGGAGCAGGAGGACGCCTGCGCTGTGATCGCCTGGATCGCGCAGCAATCCTGGTGCGACGGCAAGGTCGGCATGATCGGCAAGAGCTGGGGCGGTTTCAACGCCCTTCAGGTCGCCGCGCGCAGGCCGCCGGCCCTGCAGGCGGTGATCAGCGTGTGCTCCACCGACGACCGCTATGCCGACGACGTGCATTTCATGGGCGGCGCCCTGCTGGCGGACAATCTGTGGTGGGGCTCGGCGATGATGGCCTGGCAGGCCTTGCCGCCCACACCCTCGCTCCATGGCGAGAGCTGGCGCGAGGCCTGGGAGCAGCGCCTCGACCACCTGCCCTTCTTCCCCGCCATCTGGGCTAGCGAACAGCATCGCGGGAGCTATTGGCGGCAGGGCTCGGTCTGCGAGGATTGGTCCGCCATCGCGGTGCCGATCTTCGCGGTCGGCGGCTGGGCGGACGCCTATTCCAACGCAATCCCGCGCCTGCTCGAGCGCCTGCCCGGTCCACGCCTCGGCCTGATCGGGCCGTGGGCCCATCATTACCCGCATCAAGGCACGCCCGGCCCCGCCATCGGCTTTCTGGAGGAAGCCCTGCGCTGGTGGGATCACTGGCTCAAGGGGCAGGACAACGGCATCATGTCTGAGCCGATGCTGCGGGCCTATATGCAGGAACGCGGCAGCTCGGATGAGGGCCGCAACGGCCGCTGGATCGGCGAGGCCTCCTGGCCCTCACGTCTGATCACCCGGCGGCCGATGTTCCTCTCGCCCGGCCAATTGTGGTGGCGGCCGGCGCCGGCCGCGGAGCTTGCCATCCGCTCGCCGCTCTGGTGCGGCGCAGGCGGCGGCGAATGGATGAGTTCCGGCCTGCCGGGCGAAGCGCCCGCCGACCAGCGCCTCGATGACGGCCTGTCCCTCGTCTTCGATTCCAAAGAGCTCGCCGACCGTACCGAGATTCTAGGCGCTCCCGAACTCGTGCTGGAAATCGCCTCCGACCGGCCGGCCGCGCAGATCTGCGTGCGGCTATGCGACGTCGCGCCCGATGGTTCTTCCGAGCGTGTCTCCTACGCCATCCTCAACCTCACCCATCGGGATGGTCACGCTGAGCCCAGGCCCCTCACGCCCGGCACTTTCGAGACGGTCCGCATCAGGCTCAACGACTGCGCCCATGCCTTCGTGGCCGGCAATCGTGTTCGCCTGTCGATTGCGACCTCGGCCTGGCCCACGGTCTGGCCCGCACGCGACCAGGCGACACTGACGGTCCGGACCGGCGAAGCCGCCCTGATCCTGCCGGTGCGTCGGCCGCGGCGCGAGGACGCCGCCCTCGCCTTCCCGCCGGTCAGCATGGCCGAGACCGGCCCGGTCCATGCGAGCCGCCCGCCTCAGGCCGAGCGAAGATTCAGCCTCGACCTCATCGAAGGCACGGCCCATCTCGTGGTCGACGGCGACGCCTTCGGCTCGGCGCCGATGCGGTTCGAGGAAATCGCCACCGATTTCGCCCATAAGCTGCGCCGGGAATTCTCCATCCGCGACGGCGAACCGCACAGCGCCTGCCAGACGGTGATGCATCATTGCACGCTAACCTGCGATGGCATCGAATTCCGCATCGAGGCGGAAGCCCGCATGATCGCCAATGACGAGAATTTCGAGATCAGCGCCCGGGTCCGCGCCCTGCAGGACTGGGTCGAGATCGCCGACCGCAGCTTCCACGAGGTGATCCCCCGCCTGCTGGTGTGAGAGGCCGGAGCGCAGCGGTGCTTTCCAATTTCGTCAGGCTGACGGGTCTGTTATTCCCGGCGAGGCCGGGGGCCGGGGATGACAGACCCGCCTCTTATCGCCCGCTTCACGCCGCCTGTTTCAGCAGGAAGGCATCGTGCCGAACGAGAAAGGCGCGCAGGCGATCGGGATAGTCGGACTCGACCGCCGCCTGCACGCTGGGGCGTGCCGACAGGGCCTGGCGCCAGGCTTGTACACGGGGCAGCCCTGCGAAGACGGCGGTATCGGCAAGCGTGTCGAACAGGTCGAAATAGCGGAAGATCGGTGCAAAGACGGCATCGACCAGGCAGAAGGCTTCGCCGGCAAAATAAGGGCCTTTACCGAGCACATCCTCCACGCGAGCGAATTTGCCCGCGATCTTGGCACGTGCGCGCTCGTAACCAGCCTCATCGGTAGCCGTCTCCAGGCCCCAGAGATCGGCGAGAAGGGAGGAGCCGAATTCCATCCATCCCCGATGCCGGGCCCGCTCGAGCGGATCGGCAGGATGTAGCCTCGGCCCCTCCACGGTCTCCTCGACGAATTCGCAGATGACGTTGCTCTCGAACAGCACGGCCTGTGACTGTCCTGCCCGCTCGACCAGCAGCAACGGCACCTTGCCGAGCGGCGATAGGGCCGTGAACCAATCGGGCTTGGCCGAGAGATCGATGAAGCGCCGTTCGAACGGCGCTCCCTTCTCCATCAGCGCGATGGCCGCGCGCTGCACATAGGGGCAGAGATGGTGGCTGACGAGCGTCAGCCTGGCGGACCGGAACTGCGTGCTCATGCCGCCACCTTCATGCCTTCCGCCTGCATTGCGGCCTGCACGGCAGGACGCGCGCCGACGCGTGCCATGAAGGCGCGGATCACCGGGAAAGGCGCAAGGTCGACCTTGGTGTAGGGCGACCAGCCAACGATGGTGAAGAGATAGGCATCGGCAGCGGTGAAGGTCTCGCCCAAGAGGAAGGGGCCGCCCTCGGCCAGATGACGCTCGACGGTGGCGAGGCGCTCGGCGATCTTGATACGGGCGACATCCTGGGCCTGCGTGCCATATTCGGGATGGAACAGCCAGGGGCTGTACATCTTGTGCAGTTCCGAGGCGATGAAGTTGAGCCAGGATTGCAGGCGAGCCCTCTCGACCGTGCCGGCGGCCGGCGCCAGGCCGCTTTCGGGCTTGAGATCGGCGAGATATTGGCTGATCGCAGCGCCTTCGGTCAGCACCGAGCCGTCGTCGAGACGCAGCGCCGGCACGTAATGGTTGGGATTGACAGTGGTGTAGTCGACACCCTGTTCGGTGATGTGCGGGGTCTTGCGCAGGTCGACGCGTTCGAGCTCAAGCCCGATGCCGGCCTCCTTCGCCACGATATGGGGCGAGAGCGAGCAGGTGCCGGTGGCATAATAGAGTTTCATGTCCCATTCCTTTCAGCTTGAAGCGGCCGCCCCGCCGGCATCGGGCGGGACCTGCGGCCTGTTCGACGCAAAGGTTAGGGCAATGCACACACGCATGGCCAATTGGGATTGCACCAGCAGTGCTTGCGTGACTGCAAGCCGTTGCAATGCTATGTGGAAGCCCAATTCTATGGGGAAACCCAATTCTATGTGGAAACCATGGACGACTGGAACGAATTGCGCCTGGTGCTGGCAATCCAGCGCGCCGGCAGCCTCACCGCAGCGGCCAAGGCCCTGGCGATCGATCACTCCACGGCCTTCCGGCGCCTCAACGCCCTGGAAGCCCGCCTGGACCTGCGCCTGTTCGAGCGCCTTCCCGGTGGCGTCTACCAGACGACGGCGGCCGGCGAGCGCATGGCCGTCGCCGCCGAGCGCATGGAGGACGAGGCGCTGGCCTTAGACCGTGACATCACCGGCCGCGACCATCGCCTCTCGGGCCGGCTGCGCGTCACCTCCTCGGAGACCTTGGCCTATAGCCGGCTGACGCAGCACCTCGCTGCCTTCCGTCGCATCCATCCAGGCATCGTGGTCGAGCTTGCCATCGACAATCGCGTGCTCAGCCTGTCGCGGCGCGAGGCCGATATCGCCTTCCGCCCGGTGCGACCACGGGAAGGAGATCTGTGGGGCAGGAAGCTCGCCGGCATGGCCTGGACCTTCTACGGCTCACCAACCCTCGTGGAGGCGAATGGCGGGCCGGCCGCATCCGCCAAGGACCTCGCCGGCCAGACCTTTGTCGGCTGGCAGGAAGGGACGGCAGGCATTCGGGCTGCCGATTGGCTGGTGCAACACCTGCCAGCCGACGCCACCGCCTATCGCTCGAACAGCCTGGTCAACCAGGCGGTGGCGGCCAAGGCCGGCCTCGGCTTTGCCCTGCTGCCCTGCTATCTCGGCGACAGCGATTCCGGCCTCGCCCGCGCCCTCGCCGAACCGATGCCGGAACTGATGGGCGAATTGTGGATCGTCACCCATGGCGATCTCAAGAACACTGCCCGCATCCGCGCCTTCTTCGATCTGGTCGGCACCGGCCTGGCTGCGGAGAAGCGGCTGTTCGAGGGCAATGGCGTCCCGAAGACGATAGATGCAGACAAGATTTGAAGGTGAAAGCGTGCGCGCAATCCTGTGCTGAACGAACCCGGGTCGCAACTGGTTTTACCTTGGGTCTCAGCGTCTCGCGGGGAAACGCGATCGGTAGGGTCTAGTACCAAAAAATAATATATACTGGTATCGATTTGGAGATATAGACAGGGCCCGCAATATCTCGGTCTCCTTGGGAGATCACTTCGCGACCTTTATCGACGAACAGGTCGACACTGGACGTTACGGATCAGCGAGTGATGTCGTACGTGCAGGCCTTCGCCTGCTTGAGAAGCAGGAAGTGCGATTTAAAGCACTGCGCAATGCCCTGATCGCCGGTGAGGAGTCCGGGCCTCCCAAACCATTCGACGGTGAAGCCTTCCTCAAACGGTTGCATGATAAGCATGCCGGATAAAATCAGCCACTACCGTCTCACGCAACAGGCCGAAAGCGATCTCGCGGAAATCTGGCTCTATACGCTCCGAACATGGTCGCGCGAGCAAGCCGAATAGCTATTTTCGTACACTTTTGGCAGCCTTCGAAGGGCTCGCCGCTGGGGCAAAAACCGGCCGCCCGGTCGAGATCCGGGAAGGCTATCTCAAATATAATTTCGGCTCACATATCGTATTCTATCGCCGCATGGAGCAAACCATCGACATTATCCGCATATTGCATCAGCGCATGGATATCGGCCGGCATTTCTAGAGCAAAACGCTCTAGAAAAATCTCGACACTCAACCCAGATCACCCCACCCCATTCCGCTGCAAACGCAGGCGGAAGCAGGCACCGGGACCCTCATCGACATAGTCGATGCTGGCACCGCTGTTGGCGAGCAGGGAGCGGGCGATCGGCAGCCCGAGACCGGTGCCGCCATTGGCGCGCTTGGTGGTGAAGAAGGGTTCGAACAATCGGGTTCGATCGTGGGCGGAAATGCCCGGGCCGTTGTCGGCGACCCAAAGGTCGAGATGACCGTCCCCGACCGTCGCCGCCGAGATCGTCACCCTCGATGCCCCGGCCTGGCGGCTGTTCTCGACAAGCGTCGTCAACACCGCTTCCAGAACATCGGCCGGGACACGCACGGTGGGCAAGCCGGCATCGAGATCGACTTCGACCTTGAAGTCGTCGTCGGAGCCGGCATCGGCGATGCGGCGCACGGGATCGGCCAGAGGCGTGGATACGGCCTCGCTTTCGTCCGCCATGTCGGCGCGGGCGAGTTCGAGCAGGCGGGCCACTAGGCGCGACAGGCGCTCGGCGTCGCCCTCGGCATTGGCGATGAAGCGCCGGCGCTCCTCGACGCTCATGGTATCGCCGTGCTCGTCGAGAAGCTCGAGCACCCCGCGAATGCCGGTGAGCGGCGTCTTGAATTCGTGGCTCATCGCAGCAGCGAAATCGCGCAGATAGCGCGAGCGCAGATCGATGGCCACGGCCATGCGCCGGAAATTGTCGAAAAGCGCCCGGATCTCGATGGTGGCAGTCGCCGGGGTCGGCGGCACCTCGGCGCCGCCACGGCCGAGATGACGGCCGACCTCGGCGCTCGCCTGCGTCAACTGTTCGATCGGCTTGGCGATAGCCCTGGACAACAGGCCGGCCAAACCGATGATCACCGCGAGGATGATGCCGAAGCCGAGCGCAATCTTGCCGAGATCGTCGTAGATGCCGCGGAACAGGGCGCGGGGTGAGCGCGACAGCAAGAGGACGCCGACGGTGCGATCGCCCAGCTTGATCGGCCGGGCATAGTGCACGCGGATGGCCGAAGCGCGGCTGAAGACTTCGAAAGCGTAGCGCGGCGCATAGTCGCCGCGCCGGCGCAGAACCGATTGCGAGCGCCCATTGATGGCCGACTGGACTTCCGGCAGAAAGGCGTAGCTCTGGCCCTGAAGCGGCCCGTCCGACAGCACCGTGCCCCTGGCGTCGAGGATCAGCGCGCTCGCCAGCGTGGTACGCCGGCTCTGCTCGATCAGCCGCGCGATCGCCCCGGCCGCCACCAGCGCCTCCGCATCCGGCGGCTGCGACGAGGCGATGGGCAAGGGACGCTGGGACAGGATCGGCATGGTGTTGAGATCGATCGTCAGCGCCTCCGGCGTGAAATAGGGCTCCGCCGTCGCATCGTCCCGCCGATAGGATTCGTTCGGATCATTGTCCGTCGGAGGCGGCACCGGCGGCGGCTTCGGGCCGGGCCAGGCGAGATCGAAGGCAGCGTCGTAGACGGCAGCCTGGGCGATCAACTCCGCCTCGGTCTGGCGCACCAGGACATTTTCGTAGACCCGCAGGAAGATGGCGCCGAGGCCCGGCATCAAGGCGGTGAACAACAGCACGCCGATCAGGATCGAGCGCAGGCGCAGCGCCGGCCAGCGCGCCTTGACGGCGTCCTTCAACCGGGTGAGCAGGATCACGCCGCCTTGCCCGCGCAGGAGCCTATGCGATAGCCGATGCCTGCCCGGGTCTCGATCACGTCCTCGGCACCCACGACCGAAAACTTCTGGCGGATATGGCGGATATGGCTGTCGATCGTGCGGTCAGTGATGGCAAAGCCCGGCCCGTGCAGGCGGTCGATGATCTCGTCGCGGGAAAAGACCTTTGACGGCGTCGCCGCCAGGATCTGCAGGAGCTGGAACTCCTTGGCAGTGAGGCCCACCGATGCTCCGTCCCATTGGGTCTGCCAGCCTTCGGGATCGAGGTTGAGCAGGCCGCGCGCCAGCACCGACGCCGGCGCCGCCTGGACCGGCTTGGCGCCGACCCGCTTGAGGATGGCCCCGACACGCGCCACCACTTCGCGGGGCGAGAAGGGCTTCACCACATAGTCGTCGGCGCCCATTTCGAGGCCGAGCACCCGGTCGATCTCATCGTCCCGGGAGGATAGGAACAGCACCGGCAGCTCGCTTTGCGCCCGGAGCCGGCGGCAGACTTCGAGCCCATCCATGCGCGGCATGTTGATGTCGAGGATGGCAAGGTCCGGCTTGAGGGACAGGGCCTTCGCCAGGCCTTCCTCGCCGTCACCGGCCTGGTGCGTGGTCATGCCGGCCTTGGCAAGGGCGAAAGCCAGCAATTCGCGAATATGCGGATCGTCATCGACGATGAGAATGGTGCGGGACATGAGCGATGAATGTCATTTCAAGGGGAAGGTGTCAAAGTGGGGTTCGGCAGTGTTTGACCGGGCAGCGGTCCCGCCTGCTGCAACCGCCAGGCGCCGGCCAGGGTCCATCGGCGCCAATCGACCTGCTGCGCCTCCAGCCTGGTCTGCACCGCCTGCCTTAACCCGCGCAACTCGGCAAGATCACGGCTCTGCGCTGCGTCGGCGGCCACGCTGGCATCCTTGAGCGCCAGCAGTGTGCCCGTACCGCCGAGGCTCGCCACATAGGACGTATCTTGCCGCCATTCGAAGGTTTGCGGCGATCCCCGTCGCTCGAGATTCCAGCGGGCAATGACACCCTCGAAATTGATGAAGCAGCAGACGCCGAGCACGATGGCAAGGCAAAGAGCATTGGCGTTTACAAGCCACACGCCATCGCGCTGGCGGGCGATACGCCATGAGATCAGCGCCAATCCGGTCATCACCAGGAACAGGAAGATCAGGGCCGCAATACGCAGATAGGTCAGCGAATAGGCCTCGATATAGGCGATGACGCGCAGCATGGTGGAGGCCACCAGCAGCATGGTCTGGCCAATCCACAGATAGACCAGCAGGCGCACGCCCGCCCTGCTTGCCAATGGCGAGCCCGTACGCAGACAGATGAGCACGAAACCTGCCGCCAGCAGGGCTGCCAAAACCAGGGCTTGCGTACCGCGATGGGCATATTGGGAAAAGGTCACGCCTTCAGGAAGCCTGGCACCGCTCCACAGAAAGGCAATGTCCGAGACATTCTGGAGGGCGAACACCAGATTGAAGGCGGCGAGCGCCATCACCACCGGCGTCACCCCGGGCCAGGCGGGCAGGATTGGCAACGGCGCGTAGGCGGAGGCACTGGCGAAGAGGCGCAGGCGCAGCGGCCTGAAGCTCGCCCACAGCGCCACCACGCTCGCCAGGACGAACAGGCCATGCCAGATCAGGCCGGTGCCCTCGCTCTGCAGGGCGAGCCCATTCCACAAGGCAGAGAATCCCAGGCCGATCAAGGGATTGGCGTCGGAGAACAACAGCAGGAAGAGGATCGAGCCGAAACCCGCCACGAGCAGGCCTCCGGCGATCCCGCGAAGAGCGAGGGCTCCGCGCCGCCGCATGATCCGCGCGAGTCGACCTGTGTCGATCAGGGCCGCCATCGGGCTGAGAACGCCGTAGAGCGGGAGGCGGAGGACCCAGAGCAGCGCATTGCCGAATTCCCCATAGCGCGGCAGCAACAGCGCCAGTGCCAATCCCGTCAGGAAGAGCAAGCCGGCAGGCAGGCTCGGCTCGACGATCAGGGCAAAGCCCGCAAGGCTGGCGCCGACCACGGCGATGCGGCTGGCCCGGCTTCGACGCATCAACGTATCGCAGGTCAGCAGCGCTCCGAGCCAGGCGAAAGCCAGGAAGCCGATGATGCTGCCGACCTGCGGCAGCGCCTGCCCGGCCGACAGCGCAAAATCGGCAAGGGCAGCCAACACCATGACGGCCAGGCCCTTCAGAACGAAACTCAATCGAAGAGGTTGACGGTTGCGGGTCGGCAGGGACTGGTCCGGCGAAGCGGATGCGATCGGCATGGGTTCCTCCATGGCCTCCATCTTGCTTCACCGATGTTCAGCCGCGATACAGCACTCGTGGCGGCGTGATGGGCGGTTCGTGCAGAAATCGTGCAGAAACCCGGCCCGGAGCGCGGACATCCTGTCCCCTCATGAGAACGCTGCGCTCGCAAGGTGGCACCAGCGGACATCGCGACATGAAGGCATGTCGCGATGTCCGCGCTCCAAACCGCCCTCAGCCCGGCAGGCTCGCCACCACCGCCTTGGCCACGGCCGCCAAGGCGGCCTCGCGGCGCTCGACCGGAGCAGTACTATCGGTCAGATAGGCGGCAATGAGAAGGGGCGGACGGGCGGGCGGCCAGGCGATGGCGACATCATTGGTTGAACCGCGCTCACCGGTTCCCGTCTTGTCGCCGACGTCCCATCCCGCAGGCAGTCCGGCATGCAGCCGGCTACCGCCGGTTCTGTTGGCCTTCAGCCAGGCATTGAGCTGGCTGCGCGAGAATGGCGACAGCGCATCTGCGACCAGCAGGGCTTTGAGGTCCGCCAGCATGGCGGCGGGGCTGGTGGTATCGCGCGGATCTCCCGGCAGCGATTCGTTGAGCTCCAGCTCCCAACGGTCGAGACGACTG
Source organism: Labrys methylaminiphilus subsp. lupini (assembly GCF_051161885.1). Taxonomy (NCBI): domain Bacteria; kingdom Pseudomonadati; phylum Pseudomonadota; class Alphaproteobacteria; order Hyphomicrobiales; family Xanthobacteraceae; genus Labrys; species Labrys methylaminiphilus. Next base: position 84,468 of record NZ_JBMDIH010000002.1, read on the forward strand.
ACCGAATCACCGATCGAGCGCAGATAGCGGGTCAACCCGGCCGGGCCGTCGACGGCCTCCAGCAAGAGATTGCCGGCCAGATTATCGCTCCGTGTGATCGCTGCTTCGCAAAGCTCCGCCAAGGTCAGCTGTCCGCCGGCGTGCCTGGCTGTTGTCGGCGAATTGGGCAGCAGCCTCGCGGCCTCGATCGAAACCATGCGGGCGAGTTGCTCGCGTCCCTGATCGACCCGGGCGAGCACCGCAGCGGCGACCAGCAGTTTGAAAGTGCTGCAGAGCGGAAAAAGCTCATCGGGCCGATAGGCCAGCCTCGTGTTCGATTTGAGATCGAGAGCGGCCACGCCCAGACGTCCTCCCACCCCGCCTTCGATCCGCCCGATTGCCGCTGCGAAATCCGACGAGGCTGGGGAACTGGCCGATGAAAGCGTGCCGCCCAACGGCAGCAAGAACAAGGTCGCACCCGCCCCAACCATGAAATTCCGTCTGGTCATGCCAACTCCCTACAATGTTCAATGCCAGGATGGCGGTAGCTTGAGCGGGCGACAAACGATGATAAATCGCCTCAGACCTGAGAAAAATTTGGGGATACATGATCCGCTCGCATCTGCCTCTCAATGCCCTGCGCGCCTTCGAGGCCGCGGCGCGCCATCTCAGCTTCACCGGTGCCGGGCTGGAATTGCGCGTGACCCAGACCGCCGTGAGCCACCAGGTGAAGAATCTGGAGGAGATCCTGGGCGTGCGCCTGTTTCGTCGCCTGCCGCGCGGCCTTGCCCTCACCGAGGAGGGCCAGGCCCTCGTCCCGGTTCTCAACGAGGCCTTCGGGCGCATCGGCGCAACGCTCGACCGCTTCGAAAAGGGTCATTTTCGCGAGGTGGTGACGGTCGGCGTGGTTGGAACCTTCGCTGCCGGCTGGCTGTTGCCGCGCCTGCATTCCTTTCGCGAGGCTCACCCTTTCATCGATTTGCGCGTCCTGACCAACAACAACCGGATCAATCTGGCCGGCGACGGGCTCGACTATGCCATCCGCTTCGGCGACGGCTTGTGGCACGGCACCGAGGCGATACTGCTCATGCCTGCTCCACTTTCGCCCGCTTGCGCGCCGGCGGTCGCCAAACGCCTGCGTCAGCCGACGGATCTCGTCGGCGAAGTACTGCTGCGCTCCTATCGCGAGGATGAATGGCAGCTCTGGTTCGCTGCGGCGCACGCGAGCGGTCCGACCACTTCTGCGGTGGTCTTCGATTCCTCGGTCACCATGGCCGAAGCGATCGCGCAGGGCATCGGCGTCGGCCTGCTGCCGATTGCCATGTTCTCCGATGCACTCGCGACGGGCCGGCTGGTACGCCCTTTCGAAATCGAGGTTCACGCCGGTTCATACTGGCTGACCCACCTCAAATCCCGCCAGCCTTCACCTGCGATGCTGGCTTTTCGAATCTGGCTCCTGGCAAGCTGCCAGACGGAGACAACGCTGCCTGCCTGACGACAACGATTCGCCGATCTCAGACACGATGATGGGGCGGCCTGTGCCGGTCGCGGCAATCAGCTCCGAAATGGCTCATGCCGGCTTGGCAGCCAGCTCCATCAGGACGATCTCGATCGGATCACCACCGACACCGTGGGAAAAATGCCCGGTCCGCACCGTCGCAAAGCCATGGTGCCGATAGAAGCTCTCGGCGTTGCGGGTCGCTTCCACCTTGATCGGCCCGCTATGGCCTGCCCTGGCCGTTTCAATGCCGATCTGGAGCAGGCGCTTGCCCAGCCCGGCTCCCGCCGTCTCCGGCAACAGGAACAAGCGCGTCACCTCACCGGCTTCGGCGTCGACGAAGCCGACGATCGAGCCCGCTTTCTCCGCCACCACCGCACCGCCCTGCGCGATAACGCCCTCATAGAAAGTCGCGTCGCGATCCCCCATCCACCCAGCAAGCTGCGCCGCCGAATAATGGCTCCCCGCCAATCCCAGCACCGATCGACGGGTTACCTCGAACAGCGCGGCCCCGTCACCTGCGTGGGCCGGGCGCAACGTGATTCCAGCCGCATGGTCCATGCCGCTTACGCCAAGGCCTCGCGAATAGCCCGGACGGCGGCCAGGCTGGCGCGCGTCCGCGGTGCGTGCAGGAATTCCGGCCAGCTCGACAGCACCACGGCCGCGAATTCGCCGACGGGATCGATATAGATCAGCTGCCCGAACACGCCGCGCGCCATATAGGCGCCGCGCTCGACATCCTCGATCCAGAACTGGTTGTGATAAGCACCGCTCGGAAGGATGTCGCGATAGACGCCCTGGAACAGATCGGGCCGGGCGCCGAAGCGGGTGTCCTCAAGCCAGGCGGAAGGCAGAAGACGCCGGCCGGCGATCTCCCCGCCCCCGAGATGGAGCAGTGCAAAGCGCGCATAATCCCGCAAGGTGGCGTTGAAGCCGCCGTCAGCCAGACCGTAGCCGGCGGAATCCACGGTGAAATAGGCGTCCTCCTCGGCACCCATCGGCGCCCATAGCTCTCGGCTCACCAGTTCGGGCAGCTTGAGGCCGGAAGCGCTCTGCAGGATGAAGGCCAGCACATCCGTCTCGACTGAGCGGTAGTTGAATATGGCACCATGGACGTTTTGACTGGCCTGGAGCTGCAGGATCAGCTCGAAGACATGAGCAGGCCAGCTCGGGTCCTTGCGTGCTTTCCAACCACTGGCCACGTCCATCTTGGCGATGTGAGAATCAAGCGCCGTATAGGTTTCGTCGAATACGACGCCAGTCGTCATGTCGAGCACTTGCTGCACGGTGGCGCCACGATAGGCCGTGGCCTCCAGCTCCGGCAGATAATAGGTGACCGGCGCGGCCGGATCGAGCAGGCCCCGCCCGATCAGAATGCCGGCGACCGTGGCAACCACGGATTTGGCGACCGATTGCGACAGATGCTGGCTATGGCCGGTCATGCCGTTGAAATAGCGTTCGGCCACGACCTTGCCGCGATGCAGCACCAGGAGACCGTCGGCGTAATTCGCTTCGAAGAAGCTTCCGACCGTCGCCGGCTGACCGTCGCTCTCGAAGGCGATCCCGTCTATGTCCTGCAAGGCAGGCGGCAGCGGAGTCGCCGGGCCAGTCCCGCGCCAGACCTGCGCCGTCGGCACCAGCTCCCGCACATGCTGGAACGACCAGCGGTTCCATGGTGCACGATCCCAATCCTCACGTGGGATGGAGGCGGCACCGAGAAGGGTCGGTTCCTGTGTCGATTCTTGGAGCTCCGGCAGGCGGCTGTCATACATTCTCTGCGTCTTCCTTTCGGCTAAAGCGTTTTGTGATTTGACCGAGTCACCTAGAATCGCAAAGACGCGTCGGAACAAAGAGTTAGAGAAAAAGTGCGATTCGGAGAAATCGCGCTTTGCTCTAGCGGGCAAGATGGCTCGAGAGACCGGCCCGATCCTTTCGGTAACCCGTCCTTACTCGATAATTCTTGCCTCCTCGGGCAACATGATAGGGAAACCCTCACGGATGGGATAGGCGAGCTTGGCCGCGCGCGATATCAGCTCCTGCTTTTCCGCATCATATTCCAGCGTCGTCTTGGTCAGAGGACAGACCAAAAGCTCCAAAAGCTTCGGGTCGGTCAGCGGCGGCGGGCGATGCGGCGTCGGCGTGGCCATCGGCACTCACTCTCACTGCAGCGGCGTATCGGAGCCGTCGCCGCTCTTGGCCAGTTCGATTTGGGTGATGGCGATCAGGATCTCGGCGCGCTCGCGCAGGCACGAGGCTTCGAGCAGCGCCTGTTTCTCACGCCGCCCGAACGGGCTCATCATCGACAGGGCATTGACCAGCGCCTCGTTGGAGGCCTCGTGGATGTCGTTCCAATCGACCTGGAAGCGGTTGACGGCCAGATAGGCGCGCAGCGTATCGATCAGGCTCTTGCGATCGACCTCTTCCTCGCCCGCACGCGGCGTGAAATCGACGGCGAAAGGTTCGGCCGTGACGCGGCATTGCCGATAGGCCGTCGGGACCGTCTCTTCCGACAAGACCTTGAAGCGCGAGATGCCGGTGAGCTGGATGAGGTAGCGCCCATCGCCTGTTTCGGCAAATTGAGTGAGGCGTCCGATGCAGCCGACCTGGAACAGGCGCGGCATGGTCTCGTTATCCTCGTCCTCGGGCTGAATCATGCCGATCAGGCGTGGCCCCTTCAGCACATCATCGATCATGGCGAGATAGCGCGGCTCGAAGATGTTCAGCGGCAGTTGCCCCCGAGGCAGCAACAGTGCACCTGCCAGGGGAAAGACTGGAATGACGGGAGGCAGATCCGCCTCCGTCTTGAACAAGGGATGCATCGGCTGCCATTCCTCAAACGACCAAAAGCGTTTTGCGATTTGACGGAACCACCCAGAATCGCAAAAACGCGTCGAGACAAAAAGTTAGAGCAAACGAGCGTTCACGCTTGAACGCTTTTTTGCTCAAGAGGCCGCGACTGCGATCCCCCAACAATATCTTACGGCCTGCTGGCGGCGCGCGTCACTATTTATGAGAACAGGATCGACGACAGCCGGCGACGGCCATAGATGGTGTTCTCATCCATCGGGCCCCAGGCCTCGAAGAACTGCACAAGCTGTTTGCGCGCGCCGTCATCGTTCCACTTGCGGTCGCGCCGGGCAATGTCGAGCAGTTGGTCGACGGCGTCCTCACGCCGATTGGCGGCAACCAAAGCCAGGGCATAGTCGAATCTGGCCTGAAAATTCTTCGGATCGGCTTCCACCTGGCGGGCCAGCCCTTGCAGATCGCCGACATCGCTGGCCTGTTCGGCGAGCTCCAACGCAGCCCGGGCGCTGGCGATGAGGGGATCATTCTCCTTGCCCTTGGGGGTAAGCGAAAGTGTGGCTTTGGCCTGTTCCAATTCCCCGGCGGCAAGCGCGCAGCGCGCCAAGCCAGCGATTGCCTTTAGATTCTCGGCATCCTGTTCGAAAATCTGCGCAAAAAGTTGGGCAGCCGCCGCACCCTCGCCCTCGTTCAGCAAGGCCTCGGCCTCGGCCAGCATGGCCTCCGTGTCCGGATCGCCGCCCGGGCCCGCAATCTTCGTGATGAATTCCTTGATCTGGCTTTCTGGAATAGCGCCCATGAAGCCGTCGACGGGCTGGCCCTTGGAGAAGGCGAAGACGGCGGGAATCGACTGCACCCCCAATTGCCCGGCGATTTGCGGATATTTGTCGATATCCATCTTCACCAGTTTGACCTTGCCCTTGGCCGCTAGCACCGTCTTCTCGAGAATGGGGCCCAATTGCTTGCACGGACCGCACCATTCAGCCCAGAAATCGACCAGCACCGGCTGCTTCATCGATTCCTGAATCACGTCGGCCATGAAGGTCTGAGTGGTGGTATCCTTGATCAGGCCGTTGGTCCCGGCAGCATCGTTGCTCATCATTCCTACCCGCTTGGAAAGCTTCGTCTGCGGTTAGATGGGGGCAAATCGCCGCGAAGGCAACCGTCACGCATGTCATTGCCGTACGAAACAATAGATTTCGTCTTGCTTGTTGCGAGAATGGAACGAATGGAACTCCATACCTATTTTTCGCCAACAAGGCTCGAAAGGGGTAACAGTGGTAGTCAACCACCAGCAAAACGACCGCGTGACATATCGAAGAGCGTCGCCTGGTGCCTCGTATAGAAAGAAAACATATTCGCCTATACATACAGAACTGAGAGGATATTTTCGAAGATTAAAGTTTCTTCATCGTATTCGGAAACTTCACTCAAATCACGGCGAATTCACGCCACCCTCAATATAACCTGCCTACACGAACCGGGAAGGCGGAAATTACCTTATGCCTCAATATGATACCTTTTTGGGCTGACGATAGGGAAGGTCCCTTTCGGATTAATCCCAAAAGACTTTCGCGAATAGTCGTTTCTGTGAGATAAATGACACATCGCGATGATCAATATTCTGGCATCCTATTATTCGTGAATCGTTTTACTTTTCGGACTCCGCAGCAAAGAAGTTCGTGGCGGACGACGAAGCTGGATGTGTGAGACAACAGGCCGTTCAGGCCTGTCACGCAGAACAGCCATACAAGTGTAATGGCTCGCATCCTAATGACGTATTAGGATGAAAGCCCAACTCACAAGAAGACTTGCAGAGGAAGTAACGCCAGAATTTTCAAGAGGCCAAATCATGAGTCATCACGTCACCTGCAATGACATGCTGGACTGCCATGATCACAGACAAACGGAACCAAGCGTTCTGACTGTTGCAGACCGCAAAGTCGTCCTGCTGATCGAGAGTCGCCCCCTGCTGGGCGAGATCTTTTCACATGCCCTCAAAGAAGCTGCCGACGATATCGACGTCCGCATCATGGGCTCTCCCGGAGAAGGTGGCCCGCAAGCCTCGCTCGCCATACTGAGCCTGGTACAGCGCAGCACCGATCCGCTCTTCATCGCCTTTGTCATCCAGCAATTGCAAGCCCGCATCGGCAAGCTGCCTTTGCTGGTGGTCACCGACAACAGCGATCCTTCGATTGGCAGATTGATGGACGAGGCCGGCGTCCACAGCTGGATCACCGCCTCGATGGGCTTCAATGCCATGGTAAGCGCGATCCGGCAGGTCCTGTCGCTGCCACCGCGCCAGGAAACGCCTGCTCGGCCTACCGCCTATTCGAACGCAACCGCCCTGTTGGCGGAGCAGCCATTGAATACGCCCAAACCGCAGCCCGAGCGTCGTCTGCGTTCCGATATCCACCTCAACCTGACAGACCGCGAGATGGATGTCCTGAGCCTGCTTCAGAAGGGCAAGCAGAACAAAATCATTGCGCATGCCCTCAACATTTCCGAGAGCACCGCAAAGGTTCATATTCGCAACATCATGCGCAAATTCCACCTGCGCAACCGGACCGAAGTGGCCCTGATGTGCGGCAGCCAGATGCGAGCGCCCGGCACCACCATGATGATCGGGCCCGATTGCGAGGACAGCCAAATGGCCGTTCCAGCCATCGCCTATTGACCACCACGACGTAAGACGTCCGATGGACCGGGCTGGGTGTGTTGGGGAACTCTGATCCAGCCGTTCCACACTTTGAATATCTTCCCTCTTGAACAATCCGGGGCCTTTGAGCTGCATGGCACGCATCAGCGTCGTCACGCGGCAATATTTGTCGTTCCCAAATCAATTTTTAGTATATCGCCATTGAATTAATACCCCTTTGTACTAATTCCAATAGACAAGTTTCCCTACACTGAAAAAACAATAAGATTAAAACTGTAATCACCGCGGGCTTAAAGCACACGCTTCTGCTGATTACAGCCTTAAGCACCTCACAAGACAGACCGAGTGGAGAGACAATTATGAAATCGCTTCTCATCGCATCCGCCCTGATCCTGAGCGTCTCCAGCGCCGCGATGGCCTTCAGCGTCGGCAGTGGCAACGGCAACGGCAACGGCAATGTCGGCTTCGGCAACGGCAACGGCAACGGCAACGCCAATACCGGCGCCTTCAACGGCAACGGCAACGGAAACGGCAACTGGGGCGCCCTCAACGGCAACCTGAACGGCAACGGGAATAGCGGCGCTGTCAACGGAAACGGCAACGGCAACGGCAACGCCGGCATCGGCAACGGCAACGTGAATGGCAACGGCAACACCGGCCTCGGCAACGGCAATGCCAACGGCAACCACAACTTCGGCTTCGGCAACGGCAACGTGAACGGCAATGCCAACTATGGCATCGGCAACGGCAACCTGAACGGCAACCACAACTGGGGTGCCCTCAGCGGCAACGGCAACGGCAACGGCAACCAGTAAGTCTTGCCTGCTCTCAGGGAGCTGGCCTGGCCTTCCTCCCGGCCACCAGTCGGCTCCCACTTCCCCTGGCGTTCAGCATTCGCTCCTGGAATTCTGAAATCTGGATGCGGCATTTCGCTTCCCTCCCTGCTCCGGCGTAGCGTTCCACGGACGGCCGACGGAAGAGGATCCTGCATCCAGGCCTTTTGGCCGAGCTCCAGGTAGCTCGACCTGACGGAACGAACAGCCCCGAGCGTGCAGGCCTAGTCACATTGCATCATGGACGGGCCGCGGCAGCGACTGACCGCACCGCCCGATCATCGAACACGCCTCTCCGCCTTCGGGTCAGGCTGTTTTTCGAGTCGCAAGAAAGGACAGTATTATGCGCACCCTCCTCACGCGGCTGCTGCTGAGTGCGGCACTGGTTTGCACCCCGGTCCTCAGCGCCTATGCGGGAACCGGCAATGGCAACGGCAATGGCAACGGCAACACCGGAACCGGAAACGGAAACGGCAACGGAAACGGCAATTCCGGTACCAACAACGGCAACGGAAACGGCAATAACAACTCCGGAACCGGCAACGGCAATATGAACGGCAACGGCAATACCGGCACCGGCAATGGCAACATGAACGGCAACGGAAACACCGGAACCGGCAATGGCAATATGAACGGCAATGGCAATACCGGCACCGACAATGGCAACTATAACGGCAACGGCAATACCGGGACCGCCAACGGCAATCTGAACGGCAACGGCAACACCGGCATGTTGAACGGCAACTACAATGGCAATTTCAACACCGGGACCGGTAACGGCAACATGAACGGCAATGGCAATTACGGCATTGGCGGGCCCGGCGGCCCGACACCCGGTGGCGTATCGGTCACGGCGACGACGTCCTCCCCTGCAAGGGCCCTAACCGAGCGATACGGTTGCAACATTCTCAACAATGGCTGCACCTCGCATTGAGATGAAAGCCAACAGGGCGCCTCCTCCCGATTTGGAGGCGCACCGAACACCCATTCGGGGCGCACGATCATCCAGCAATCGCCAGGCATCGATCTCGCGGCGCGAAGCGCCTCCAGAAAGAGCGGGCCGCATGTGCATCTGCCCTCGCCCCCGTCAAGGGATCGGAAGACCATAATGGGAAAGCTCTGCCTTTCCCGAACCCAGTCCAGGAAAGGTAGAACCATGAGAATGACCCTGCTCCATGCGGCGCTGTGCGCCGCACTGGCCTGCACCTCGATCTCCGCCGCTCATGCCTTCAGCTCCGGCAATGGCAATGGCAACGGAAACGGCAATGTCGGCATCGGTAACGGCAACGCCAATGGTAACGCCAATACCGGCATCGCCAACGGGAACGGCAACGGAAATGGCAATTGGGGCGGCTTCAACGGCAACGCCAATGGCAACGCCAATAGCGGCCTGGCCAACGGCAATGGCAACGGCAATGGCAATTACGGCCTTGGCAGCGGTAATTTGAACGGCAATGCCAATTCCGGCACACTGAACGGCAACGCCAACGGCAACGGCCCGCCGGACGCCCATGGCAACATCGGTTACGGCAATGGCGGGACCGGCAATATCGGCGCCTTCAACGGCCGTGGAAACACCAGCTCCACCAGCGGCAACAACAACATCGGCGCCGCGAACGGCAACTACAATGGTGGCATGTTCAACGGCAACGGCAATATCGGCTCGTTCAACGGCAACGGGAACGGGCGGCCATAGGAAGCTGTCGAGGCAGCTTCGGCCGGATCGATCACCAAGGGTCGATCCGGCCTTTATGCTTTATACTGAACCACGCTGTTCCTGATCAAAGGAATGCAATCATGATCGCAGACCTCGATATCGGCTGCTGGCAATCCTCGCCTTCCCTGCAGGTTCCGGCGCTTTCCCGCTGCCACATTTCGGCGCGGCATCAAGGGACGCCGCAAATCGAGATACTACGGAAAGATGATGTTATCTTGGTTCAATACAATGTTGGCCAAGGAAACAACAACGGTAATGGCAATACCGGCAACTTTAATGGAAACTTCAACCAGGGAAACAACAACGGCAATTTTAATTCTGGCAATGGCAACGGAAACTGCTTCACCAGCGATAACAACGAAAACCATAACGACACAATGTATAGATGGGACTACAAGCGCATGATGGAAGAACTTCAGCGCTGCGGCATTACTCCCCGTCAGGTTCCTTAGCGAAAAAATATTGTATTCATTGCGAGAATCCCATTTGTAGCGTAGCCTCCAACACACCTCATAGACTTGCCGAAAGTTTGTGAACGTGTTTGTGCTTGGGGGAACGCATATGAAATCGCTTACAAAGAGTATTGTCTATTTCTTCGCCGTCGCCATCTTCCTTGCCGCCGCTTCGCTGGCGCAGGCACAGAACGGGACAGGCAACGGCAATAATTCAGGCGACGGATCGGGTAACGGCAACGGCAACGGCAACATCACCGGCAATGTCGGCGGCGCCACTTTGAATAATCGCGATCGGCGCCAGGCTCCCGCGGCGTTTGCCCCCGGCCTTGCGGCAGCAGGCATCGAGGCCTGCCTCGGCAGTGTCAGCCTTGGCGGTTCGGGCGCCGGCTTCGGCTTCAGCTTCGGTACCACGAAGCTCGACCAGGGCTGCAACATCCGCCTTTTTGCCCGCACGCTACAATCCATGGGCTATCGCAGGGCCGCCACCCAGATGCTGTGCTATGACGCCGATGTTGCCGGCGCCTTGGCGACGGAAGGCATTCGCTGCCAGGTCGGCCCCAGGGCCGCACCATCGACCGGCGTAGCCGGTGTGCAGCAGCCGGCGCAGCGTTATGCCGGCAGCGCCACGGCTGCCCCAACCGCCTATGCGCCTCGCCGCAAATGCATGAAATACGATATTTTCCGCGGCTGCCTCGACTGAGCGAGATCGGGCCCGTCAGCGATCCGACAGGCTTCCTGACCGGTGCCCCCGCATAAAGCCAGAACCAGGAGGCATTGAAAATGGCTTCTGGTTCTGCTTCTCGATTTTCACCTAATCTTTGATTTGGTGTCTGATATCGACAGATGTTCGGGTCTCGGATGCGTCAGCATCTCCGAGACTTGCTCCTAATGTCGGGAACTTTAGAGCCAGGCGCGCGCTTTGCCGGAACCGCGCCTGGTCTCAGGCGTCAGCCTGCTGAGGCTGCGATACCGCAAGGATTTTGGGCTCGTGGCCCGTCGCCCGTAGAAAGGCAATGAGGTCTTCGCGGGCGATCGTGGTGGTCTGCGTATTGACCAGCGGATGATGGTTGAGCTTGTCGTTCTCGAGCAGCCCCTGGTCGAGCACGACAACAACCTGCCCTTCGGTATCGTTGATGGCGCCGAAGGGCGTGACCGCGCCAGGCAAGACACCCCAGACCTGCGTCAGCAAATCGGCCGAACCGAAGGACACCTTGCCTTGGGCGCCGATGATCTCGTGGATGCGCTTGAGATCGACGCTGGCATCTTCTTCCAGAACCACCAGGAACAACCTGCCCTTGCGGTCCTTCAGGAACAGGTTCTTGGTGTGCCCACCGGCAATCTGGCCCCGCAGCGCCTTCGAATCCTCCACCGTGAACAGAGGCGGATGCTCGACCGTCGTCACGGCGATTCCGAGCTTGTCGAGGAAAGCGAAAAGATCGTCAGGCGTAGCCGGCATGGTTCGAGGTCTCCAGGAAAGGGACCCTGACTAGAACGACAGACGGGTAGACGCAAGACTGGCCGACCAAAGCAAAGGGCTCCGCCATGCGGAGCCCTGGGAATTGGAACGGCAGCGAAATTGCGATCAGAACTTGTAGTTCACGCCGGCGCGCACCGTATGTACGGAGACATCAGCCTTGGCGGTGACCTGGGCAATGTCGCTGACGGCCTGCTTGATCGTCTCGGCTTTGCCGAGATCGACATAGAGATATTCGGCTCGCACCGTCCAATTCTGCGTCAAGGCATATTCGGCACCGGCGCCCAGGGCCCAGCCGAATTTGGTCTCCGATCCGGACAGAACCGAGGTACCCGCGCTCACCGTCGACTTCACGCGGCCATAGGCCAGACCGCCAGTGCCATAGATCAGCACGTTGTCGAAGGCGTAGCCGGCGCGCAGGCGGGCAGTGCCAAACCAGTCCAGTTGCGTCTTCACGCTGACGGGAATGTTCTGGTCGCCGATGAAGGTCTTCTTGGAATCGAGACCTGCATATTGCAGGTCGGCTTCGGCGCCAACAACCCAATGCGGATCGAACTGGTAGTTGTAGCCGATCTGGCCACCGCCGACGAAGCCATTGGCGGTATCCTTGACGCGGGCGAGGCCACCGTTCAAGCTGAAACCGAGCGCGGCGGGCAGGTTATTGGCGCCCGTGGTCGGCACCGCCTTCAGATCCGTGTCGAGATTGCCGCGGCCATAGCCAGCGTTCAGACCGGCATAGAATCCGGTCCAGGTGAAGGACGGCACGATTTCCGGCGCGACGGGCTCGACGGGCGGCGGCGCTAGGTCGGCGGCGAATGCCGCTGCCGGCGCAAGAACGACGACGCCCGCAAGCAGAGCACTCCTAAGAATTTGCATTTTAATACCCCAGCACTTGGCACTTGTTACGCTCGAACGCCTGATAGCACCGCCTTTACATGAAATCCTATGACATAAATGCAACACTGGCTTTTTTATTGAGCAATCCATAACAGATATACTTAACAAGCATGGTTAATGACGCCAACATCGCAGCTGTATTACGCAAGGTAATATAGGAGTTAATGTTGACGATGCCCTGTGCTGCAACCTCCGTTCGAACATCGGCGTTCCCCTCGCGGCCGAAATCGCGTAAAGGAGCGCCGTCGCAGAGACCTTGACCCTCTGATGGACGGAAGGATGCCATGTTGAACTCACTCGACCTGCCGCGCCGGCCGCAGGATACCCGTGTCGTTGTTGCCATGTCGGGCGGCGTCGACTCGTCCGTTTGTGCCGCTCTTCTCAAGGAGCAGGGCTATGACGTGATCGGAGTGACGCTTCAGCTCTACGACCATGGTGCCGCCGTTCACCGCAAGGGCGCCTGCTGCGCCGGCCAGGACATTCACGACGCGCGCGAAGTCGCCGACCGTATCGGCATTCCTCATTACGTGCTCGACTATGAAAGCCGCTTCAAGGAAGCGGTGATCGACCGTTTCGCCGATTCCTATGTGGCTGGTGAAACACCGATCCCCTGTGTCGAATGCAACCAGCGCGTCAAGTTCCGTGACCTGCTCGGCACCGCGCGTGACCTCGGCGCTGACGTGCTCGCCACCGGTCATTACGTCGCGAGTCGCGCCGTGCCCGGCGGGCGCGGCCTGTTCCGCCCGCGCGATGCCGAGCGCGACCAAAGCTATTTCATGTTCGCCACCACCAAGGAGCAGCTCGACATCCTGCGCTTCCCACTTGGCGACATGACCAAGCCGGAAACCCGCCAGGCCGCCGAGCGTTTCGGCCTGTCGGTCGCCGCCAAGCCCGACAGTCAGGACATCTGCTTCGTACCATCAGGCCGTTACGCCCAGGTAATCGAGAAGCTCAAGCCAGGCGCCGCCGTCCCCGGCGAGATCGTGCATCTCGACGGCCGGGTGCTCGGCCAGCACCAGGGTGTCATTCACTACACCATCGGCCAGCGCAAGGGGCTAGGCATTGCCACCGGCGAGCCGTTGCATGTCATCCGCCTCGATGCCGAGGCGGCGCGTGTGATCGTCGGCCCGCGCGAAGCGCTGGCGACCCGGCAGGTCGCCCTGCGCGACGTCAATTGGATCGGCGACGGCGCTCTCGATGCCCTGCCTGCCGAGGGTCTGGAGATCGCAGTGCGCGTGCGCTCGACCCGCGCACCCAAGCCGGCTTTGCTGCATTTCGGCCCGGAAGGTCCAACAATCGAACTCACCGAGGCTGAAGATGGCGTTTCGCCGGGGCAGGCGGCCGTGTTCTATGACCATGCCGATGGCCAGGCCCGAGTCCTCGGTGGCGGCTTCATCCGTGGTGCGCGGCCGCAGACCGTGTTCGCCTATGGCAGCCAGACGGTAGCGGCCTGAACCGCCTCGCCGACCATTGAGGGCGTGCGTTCCGGCCTTGCTTTGAGCTAAGCTCTGGTCGAAAAGGAGAGCCCTCCCTTCGAGGGTTCGCGTATAGATTGCTGCAACGGCGTGGTGCGATGGCCAGAGACCTAGATCCCTACAAGCTGTCTTCCCCCCGGATTTTCTTCATCCGCATGTTGATCTTCCTGGTGCTGGCAGCCTGCGTCACCGCCGTGCTCTATCGCCAGCTCTATATCGCCTTCATGGCCAATCCCGGCCTCAACGGCCTGATCATCTTCACGCTGCTGCTCGGCATCGTCTTCGGCTTCCGCCAGGTGATCCGCCTGCTGCCGGAAGTGCGCTGGGTCAATGCCTATCGCCTGCGCGATCCCGGCCTCGAGCTTCGCGACCAGCCGGTGATGCTGGCGCCCATGGCCACATTGCTCGGCGACAAGGTCGGCCGGCGCTCGATCTCGCTCTCGACCCTGCGCTCCATTCTCGAATCGATCGGCATGCGCCTCGACGAGCAGCGCGAGGTTTCACGCTATCTCACCGGCCTCCTGGTCTTCCTCGGCCTGCTCGGCACGTTCTGGGGCCTGATCGAGACGGTGGGCTCGGTCGGCAATGTCATCAATTCCATGTCGGTCGGCGGCGGTGACGCCAGCACCGTGTTCGAGAGCCTGAAAAGTGGCCTCGCCGCCCCGCTCAAGGGCATGGGCGTCTCGTTCTCGTCCTCGCTGTTCGGTCTTGCCGGTTCGCTCATCCTCGGTTTCCTCGACCTGCAGGCCGGCCAGGCCCAGAACCGCTTCTACACCGAGCTGGAAGATTGGCTCGCCGCCACCGTGACCGACATCGAGGCCGAAGGCCTGGCCCGCGGCGGCTCGGACGGCGAGATGGCGGCGATCAAGTCGGCGATCGAGCGTATGGCCGACGGCTCGCGCGAGGCCGGCTCTGGCCGCAACGCCACCGCCGCCATGGCCCAGCTCGCCGAGGGCATCCAGGGCCTGGTGCAGCATATGCGCTCCGAGCAGCAGATGATCCGCGACTGGGTCGAAAGCCAGGCCGAACAGCAGCGCGACATCAAGAGCGTGCTCGAGCGCCTGATGCAAGAGCGCGAGAAGAACTGATGCCGGAGGCAGAATAATGCCCCTTGGACGCAGCCGCCGCCGCAGCGAGGGCATTAATTACTGGCCGGGTTTCGTCGACGCCCTGTCGACCCTGCTCCTGTCCATCATCATGATCCTGTCGATCTTCGTGCTCGGCCAGTTCTTCCTGTCCCAGGAAGTCACCGGCAAGGACGAAGCACTCAACCGGCTCAATGCCCAGATCGCGGAATTGTCGCAACTGCTCGCCCTGGAGCGCACCAACGGGCGGAGCGCCCAGGAACAGCTTTCGGTGCTCACCAGCGGTCTCGACAAGGCCAATACCGATAAGGCGCGGTTGCAGGACCTGCTCGACGACGCTCAGAAAGACGCCGCAGCCGCCAGCGCCCAGGGTGGCCAAGTCGCGCAGATCCAGGGTGAACTCGACAGCCAGAAGCGCATTTCCGACCAGGCGATGGCACAGGTCGAACTGCTCAACCAGCAGATATCCGCCCTGCGCCGCCAGATCGCCGCGTTGGAACAGGCCCTCGATGCCTCCGAATCCAAGGACCGAGAGAGCCAGACCAAGATTGCCGATCTCGGCTCGCGCCTGAATGCGGCCCTGGCCCAGCGGGTGCAGGAACTTTCGCGCTTCCGTTCCGACTTCTTCGGCCGCCTGCGCGAAGTGCTCGGCAACCGTCCTGACGTGCGCATCGTCGGTGACCGCTTCGTCTTCCAGTCGGAAGTGTTCTTCCAGGCCGGCCAGGCCACCCTCCAGCCCGAGGGCAAAGCCGAGATGGACAAGCTGGCCGCCGCCCTCCTCGACCTGCAGGACAAGATCCCCAACGATATTCCCTGGGTGCTGCGCGTCGACGGCCATACCGACGACCGGCCGATCAACTCGCCGCAATTTCCGAGCAATTGGGAGTTGTCATCCAGCCGCGCTATCTCCGTGGTGCAGTATCTGATGTCCAAGGGTATCCCGGCACAGCGCCTGGTCGCGGCAGGTTTTGCCGAATTCCAGCCGATCGACACGGCTGGCACCGACGAGGCGCGCAAGAAGAACCGCCGCATCGAGCTGAAGCTGACCGAGCGATGAGCATCGCCGCGGTCACCCTCCGGCCGGCGGAGGCTGCCGACGAGCCGGCGCTGAGGTCCCTGTGGTGCGGGGCCTGGCAGGCGACCTATCCGGCCTTCGACTACGAGGCGCGCTGGCCGGGGCAGTGGCGCCATTGGCGAGCACTGGAAGCGGAAATTTTCGTGGCCATGCGCGACGAGGACGCCGACGACGACACGATCGTCGGCATGCTGGTTCTGGCGCCGCAGGAGGACGATGCCCTGCTGCTGGAACAGATCGCGCTGCCGCCGGCCGAGCATGGCAGCGGCATAGCCCATCTGCTGATGCTGTTTGCCAAGCAGAAGGCCCGCTCCGTCCTGCGCCTCACCGTCAACGCCTTCAACGAAAGGGCGATCCGCTTCTATGAGCGCGAGGCATTCGAACGCTGCGGCAGCGGCGTCAATCCTGGCTCCGGCCTGCCGACCTTCGACTATGAATGGCGGCGCTGAAAAGGCAGCCGGCTGTTACGGTTGAACACATTTTTTGAAGCAAATTGCCCGAAGATTCAGGCATAATCACCCCAGAAAGTTTTGGGATTGTCGCATGAGTCGCAAATATTTTGGCACCGATGGCATTCGCGGCCGGGCCAACAGTGTCATTACGCCGGAACTGGCGATGAAGGTCGGCATGGCGGCCGGCCTTGCCTTCCAGCGCGGCGAACATCGCCACCGTGTGGTGATCGGCAAGGATACCCGACTGTCGGGCTATATGATCGAGAACGCCCTGGTGGCCGGTTTCACGGCTGTCGGCATCGACGTGATGCTGCTGGGCCCGATGCCGACGCCCGCCGTGGCGATGCTCACCAATTCACTGCGTTGCGACATCGGCGTGATGATCTCGGCCTCGCACAATCCCTATGACGACAACGGCATCAAGCTGTTCGGCCCCGACGGCTTCAAGCTGTCGGACGAGACCGAGCGCGCCATCGAGGCCTTGATCGACACCGACCTGTCGTCGCGGCTGGCCGGTTCGCGCGATCTCGGCCGCGCCCGGCGCATCGACGACGTGCGCGCCCGCTACATCGAATTCGCCAAGCGCACCTTGCCGCGCCAGCTCCGGCTCGATGGCCTCAGGGTGGTGGTCGACTGCGCCAATGGCGCCGCCTACAAGGTCGCGCCCGAGGCGCTGTGGGAACTCGGGGCCGACGTCATTCCGATCGGCGTGGAGCCGGATGGCTACAACATCAACAAGGATGTCGGCTCCACCGCCCCCGAAGCGCTCTCGCACAAGGTCCGCGAGTTGCGGGCCGATATCGGCATCGCCCTCGACGGCGACGCCGATCGGGTTGCGATCGTCGACGAGAAGGGTCATGTCATCGACGGTGACCAATTGATGGCAGTGGTCGCCGCGGATTGGAAGGAAGAGGGCAGGCTCACCCAGCCCGGCATCGTCGCCACGGTGATGTCCAATCTCGGCCTGGAACGCTATCTCGGCGGGCTTGGCCTGCAACTCGAACGCACCGCGGTGGGAGATCGCTACGTGCTCGAGCGCATGCGGGCGCGAGGCTACAATGTCGGTGGCGAGCAGTCGGGTCACATCATCCTGTCGGATTTCGCCACCACCGGCGATGGTCTGGTCGCCGCCCTGCAAGTGCTGGCGGTGCTCAAGAAGGCAGATCGCCCTGTCAGCGAGGTCTGCCATCGCTTCGATCCGCTGCCGCAGATCCTCAAGAATGTGCGCACGCGTGGCGGCAAGGTGCTGGATGATCCCACGGTCGCCAAGGCGATCGAGGGCGCGCGCAAGCAGCTCGGTGATGGCGGCCGCCTGGTCATCCGTCCCTCCGGCACCGAGCCGGTCATCCGCGTCATGGCCGAAGGCGACGACCGCGTGAGTGTCGAGACCGCCGTGGACGACGTGATCGACGCCATCACCAAGGCCGCATGAATGGGAGGCGGATCTTGAGATCCGCCCGCCGCATCATGGCCTCAGGATCGGACCTGCTCCTCTTCGATGGGCAGGAAGAGGCTCGACAGCAAGGTTAGCCCAGCGATCACCATGAAGAGCAGCGACAGCGGCAGCCATTGCACGCCATAGGTTTTCACCAGCCAGACCCCGACCACGGGCGTGAGGCCGCTGAAGATGGCTCCGCTCAGCGACGAGCTCAAGGAAATGCCGGTGTAGCGCAGATGCACCGGAAAGGCGCGCGTCAGGAAGGGCGCCATCACGGCATAATGGGCCGCGACGAAGAAGGTGCCGCCCAGGATGCCGATACGGATATTACCGAGATCGCCGGTCACGATCAGCATCATCATGGGGATGGCGAAGACAAACGCGGCCGCCGACATCGCCACCAGCAGGATGCGCTCGTTGAACCGGGTGGCGATCCAGGAACCGAACGGAAAGGCGACCAGTTCGAGCACGCCGACCCAGAAAATCACGTTGAGAATGTCGGATCTGGAGATGCCGAGCGACTCGGTGGCGAAGGTCGTCATCAGCGTGGTCAGGAAGTAGAAGCCGGCAACGCCGAGCAGGCATAGGCCCATGCCGAGCAGGAGTGTGTAACGCCGCGTGCGGAAGATCTCCTTGGCTGGCACGATATCGTCCTGCGGTGCTTCCTGAAGCCGCTTGACCAGTTCCGGGCTTTCCTTGATGCCGGCGCGGATGGCGAAGGCCACGATGATCAGCACCGCGCTGGCCAGGAAGGGAATGCGCCAGCCCCAGTTGAGAAAATCTTCCCGCGGCAGATCCGAGACCGTTCGAAAGGCGAGCGCCGCCAGCATCAGGCCGATCGGACTGCCATATTGCGGGGCCGAAGCAAGAAAGGTCTTCCATTTCGGCGGCGCGTGCTCGGCGGCGATCAACACCGCCCCACCCCATTCGCCGCCGACGGCAACACCCTGGATGAGACGCAAAAGGATGAGCAGGATCGCGGCACTGATGCCGATCGAATCATAGCCGGGCAGAAGACCGATCAGCACGGTTGCTCCGCCCATCAGCAACAATGTGATGATCAGCGAGTTCTTGCGCCCGACCTTGTCGCCGAAATGCCCGAACAGCAAGGCCCCGACCGGGCGAGCCACGAAGCCGATGGCGAAGGTGCCGAGCGAGGCGATGATGCCCATGTAGCGGTCTTCTGACTTGAAGAAGACGTCTCCGAACACCAGGGCAGCCGCCGTGCCATAGACGTAGAAATCATACCACTCGATCATGGTGCCGACGAAGGCGCCGAGCGCGGCACGGATGGGCTGCCGTTCAGGCGTTTGCTGGCTCTCGGCAGTCACGGTCTGTGTCATGGTGTCACTCGCTTATTACGATGGTTCAGCGCGGCGGCCGTGATGCGCGGAAGGCCGAGACGAAGCGCGGCGCGGCTTGGGACACGGCGCTGAGCGAATAGCCGCCCTCCTGCACGATAACGATGGGAAGGGGCAGAGCACCCCAGACAGAGCCGATCGCCTCATAGGCGGCCGTGGTCACCGCGAGCTTGGAGAGCGGATCCTCGCGATGCGCGTCCCAGCCGGCTGATACCACCAGCGCCTCAGCCCCGAAAGCTGCCACGGCAGCGGCCAGCGCCCGGTTGGCCTCGATGAACGCTTCATCGCCGCTACCCTCGGCCAAGGGCAAATTGAGGTTGGCGCCCTCGCCAGGCCCCTCGCCCTTCTCGTCGGCATAGCCGGTGTAATGGGGATAATAGCTCGACGGATCCGTATGGGTGGAACCGAAGAAGACATCGCCGCGGCTGTAGAAGATCGCCTGCGTGCCATCGCCATGGTGGGTATCGAAGTCGATGACGGCCACACGCTGAAAGCGCTTGCGTAGCCGCTCCGCGACGACGGCGGCATTGTTGAAGAAGCAGAAGCCGGCGGCGCGATCGACATAGGCATGATGCCCCGGGGGACGGCAGAGGGCGAAGCTGTCGAAGGCACCGGCGACGAGATCGTCGGCAGCCGCCACGGCGCTCTGGGCGGAGAGATAGGCGGAGGCGAAGCTATGCTCCGTCATCGCGTTGGACAGGCCGTTGATGTACCAGCCCGTCTGCCCGAGAATGCCCTTTGGGCGCGGGGCGGGACGCGGGCGGAAGGCGGCATCCGCGCCCTGATAGGGGCTGACTGCCGGCAGCACCTCGGGGCCGGCATTGGGCAGTTCCTGGAAGCGGCGATAGGCCGTCTCCAGAAAGTCGATGTAATGGCCAGCATGGACGGCCTCGATCGGCGCCCGGCCCGCATCCCTCGGCTCCTCGAGAGTCAAGCCGAGCGCCGTGAGAGATCCGACCAGGGTTTGCGCGCGCTCGGGGTTCTCGAGGGCACTGCCAATTCGACCATTGATCATATATTGGGTCGGGCGATGCGCCATCTGCCTGTCGGAAAAGAACAATTTCATCGAGCAACACTCCAGGCAGCGAATGCGAGGCCCTAAGGCATTTTCCGGAAAAGTCGGCAGGCTTTTCGGCTGAGAAAATGCGTCGGAACAGCAAGTCAGAGAAAAAGTGCGATTCGGATAAATCGCACTTTGCTCCAGTCTTGCAGAAGCTGGCGAGAACGCCACCCATGCGGGCACCAGTCCTGTGAATTGGACTGACGAAAGCAAAGCACCTGGACTTGTTGCCGCTGGCTTGGCACCCCGTTTCGCCGTACTCAATGCCAAGGAGACAGGGTTTTTCCGCCTAACCTTCAATTTGCAACATCGGCGTGGTTATACCGGCTTACATAATGTTTGACCTGCCATTCCCGGCCGTATCCCCACAAGCATTGCTTGTGAGTGGCAGCGAGGGGAAGGGAATCCAGGGGCCAGTTTGCATACACAGGTCAAACATTATGCAAGCTGGTATGAGGTGCCGGTATCGCTGACAGCCGGAGATCCATGATGGCTGAGATTTTGCTGTTTCATCATGCTCAGGGGCTCACCTCGGGCGTGCAGGCGTTTGCCGAGGCGTTACGGACCGGTGGTCATCTCGTCCACACGCCGGACCTGTTTGACGGGCGTATCTTCGCCAGCATCGAGGAAGGCCTCGCTCATATCAACGAGACCGGCTTCGACGCCATGCGGGCGCGAGCCGAGCACACAGCAAACACCTTGCCGCCGGACCTCGTCTATGCCGGCTTCTCCTTCGGCGTGGTGCCGGCCCAAAGGCTTGCCCAGACCCGCCCGGGTGCACGCGGCGCCCTGCTCTTCTATTCCTGCCTGCCGATCAACGGCGAATGGGCCTTCGGACCGTGGCCGCGCGGCGTTCCGGTGCAGATCCACGGCATGGACCGCGATCCCATCTTCGTCGGCGAGGGTGACCTCCAGGCAGCGCGCGAAATCGTGGAGACGGTGGAGGACGCAGAACTGTTCCTATATTCGGGCGACCAGCATTATTTCGCGGACAGCTCGCTGCCATCCTTCGACGCGGATGCAACCAGCCTGCTCACCCGGCGCGTACTCGAATTTCTCCGCCGCATCTAGGACAAAAAGCGTTCACATCTGAATGCTTTTTCACCCTAACATCTTGTTTCGACGCGATTTTGCGATTCCGTGCGGTTCCATCAGAGCCGCAAAACCCGTTGGAGCAAAGCGCATTCCGGTGAGAAAGCGCTTTGCTCCGGACACGGTCGATCAGATCCCAGCTCAGCGCATCAGCAATTGTTCGCTTTCGGTGATGGCTTCACCGACATTGGGCTGCCCCCTGCCGGTGGCGATCAGATCCCGCAAGCTGCCATTGATGTAGGTGTGCCAGCCGTCAGAGCAGGCATCGTAGCATTCATAGTCCGGCACCAGTCCCAGATGGGTGAAGGTGACCTCGGTCTGGTCCCCCTTCCTGGCGATCTCGAAGACGATGTCGGTCCCTTTCCACTCGGATCTGTCCTGCGTGAAGCTGAAATAATTGTCGAGCACACGCCAGACGACCTTGCGGTTCGGTATCATCTCGCGCAGCTGGATCTCGCAGCGATGGAGGTCTTGGAAGTGATATTTGAACTTCTCGCCGACCCGCGCTGTCCGGCCCTCGATCTCTTCCGACCACCAGCCGCGTACATCGTTGATGGCGGCGAAAGCCTGGGCCGGCGTCTGGTCGACCGTGAAACTGGTGGTGTAGCTGCTATCCGTCATGGCTGCCTCCCGTTGTCTGGTTCACTGCCGGGATTGTAGGAAGGCCAAGCGCACGGCGTGAGTTACAAGCATGGCGGGATTCGGAGCGTTCGAGATTGCCTCCGTCCTGGCCCCATGCTCAATTCAACGAGGTCGAAACGGCCGGGTCCATCTCCAAAGCACGGATCAATCCAGGAACGCCGGCCGGCAAGTATCCCTGGCCATGCAGCTATCGGGTTCCGAATTCGGCACCCTGCATGCGGCTATCCGATCCTAGCTATCCCGGGGTGAATGGTGTACAACCATCGGAAGATGGAGCGAAATCAGCGTATGAGACGCTGCCCAAGTTGAGACATGCTCCACAATCGGCGGATTGACCAAAGCTCTTACGGCATCGTGCCTGCAAGCTGCGATTTTTCCAGAAAACTGCAGCTCTTCTCCCGGCTTTGTCACGGCGCGCCGTGGGACGGGTTAAGTCCGTGGTGGGCAATTTGAAAGGTGCCTGCCTCCTCCAGAGCAAAGCGCGTTCAAACGTGAATGCTTATTTGCTCTAGCACCTTGTTCCGACGCGTTTTTGCGATTCTTGGTGTTTCCAAGAAACCACAAAACGCTTCAGCTCCGGCCGATCAGAGCATTTGATTGGTGCAAGACGGTTACGATTCATCTTTGGGCCGGCGCCGCGTTCGGCCCTTTTGTTTTTGGTATTTGGAGATTTTATGCTGATACTCGTTCGTGAGAACAACATTGAGCAGGCGCTCAAGGCTCTCAAGCGCAAATTGGCACGCGAAGGCGTCCTTCGTGAACTGAAGCTGCGCAGAGCTTATGAAAAGCCGTCCGAGCGCAAGGTGCGCGAGAAGGCGGAAGCTATTCGTCGCGCCCGTAAGCTCGCTCGCAAGCAAGCTCAGCGCGAGGGCCTGCTGCCCGCGCCCAAGCCCAAGGTTCCGTCGAGAGGACGGGGAGCCCTGCCGAGAAGCGCCCCCCCGATTGCCGCCAAGACGTGATTATCGCCTGGCCAGCGTCCTTCGGTGCGCCCGAGGCTCGCGGAATTTGTGACACGGCGAGCGCCGTCCCGACACCTCCAATGCATCCAAGGAGGAGTGATTGACGAAGCATACGTTTCAGGTCGGCGATATCGTCATCCTTCATTCGTCTATTTCAAGACACGAAGAAGGAACATATCAAGTAACCCGACAAATGCCCTCGGACGGCCCCGAGCCCGCCTATAGGCTCAAGGGTGTGGCGGATTCCCGCGAAAGGGTGGCTCAGGAACACGAACTGCGCGCTTCCAGGCAAGGCATCAGCCCTGTAGCGGACTCACCCGAGAGTACTCTGCGTCCCAGTCGTACCAGACCGACACGCCGGCAGACTTGAGATAGTCACACGGGGGACGCAGGCCCCCGGGTGATTGCCCTTGCCGGCTGCAAACCATTGGGCATCTGGCCGCCTTTCGATGAAGAAGGAGAGACAGCTTGCTGAAAGGCGTCACTCCCGTGGAACGGGATCTGTCGGGCGAGGTGTCGTTATCACGGGGATCCCCGACAATGCCGCCGCCTTTGAGGGCAAGCCCCCTGTGAGAGTCCCATCGAGGCCAGGCTCACCACATGCTGAGGGCCTTTCGCGAGGGCGATCAGATCAGCGACGACCTTGTTGTAACCAGACGGATCGTTCTGCACTGAGGTAGCGGTTCCGGTTCGCGAAAGGTGGCTATGACGAAAACCAAGAGTTCCCACCTGGCGTGGGAGGAAAAATACGCGGCTCTCACAGCAGCCGCGCAGGAGATCATCGATCGCGAAGTCTCGGAACGCGACAAGAAGACCGCGCATCTGAGAGAGCTCAGACTCGCGCAAGAAGCAAAAATAACGGAAGACGGCCAAAGTCACGATAAGCCGGCTGGCTCTGCCGCCAAGCCTCGTCGCGTGCAGCGGGCCAAGACGCAGCGTTAGGTTCAGTGATGTGTGCCCCCAATGGCGGTAGCGGCGATGGATCTCGCCGGATGCTGGCAAAAACATATGTCGGACGCGAATGCCGGTATCGACCGGCGGGCGACTTCCTCCATCTCGCACGCCCAACGCCCTGGTACGCGCTTCTCGTACATCGCCGTGACATTTGGTCGAGCCAGTGGCTTCATTGCGATGATGCCCAACTTGTTGGATATATCTAACGTGATCCCGTCGGAAACAGGGCGCAGCTGGCGAAACAGCAAACACGCCGCCGAATATCTCCTGTTGCGCGGCCTCGTCGGCCTTCTGCACATCCTGCCGCTCGACTTCGGCTCCTGGGCCATGGGCTCCATGTGGCGCCTGGCCGCGCCACGATTACGCCGCCACGAACGCGCATTGCAGCATCTGGCTGCGGCCTATCCTGCAAAGAATGCCACCGAAATCGATGCACTGGCGCGCACGATGTGGATGCATCTGGGGCGGACTTTTGCCGAAAGCCTGATGGTGGATCGCATCGTCAAGGCAGGGCGGATCGAGGACGCGAGCGGTCCGCTGATCGAAGCGGTGAAAGCCACCGGCAAGGGCGTCGTTTTCGTCTCGCTCCATACCGGAAATTGGGAACTCGTCGTTATTCCGACGGTGACGAGCGGCATCAAGGTTGCCGGCGTCTACCAGCGCATGAAGAATCCGAAGGTCGATGACTACGTCGCACTCGTGCGCCGACACCGCTATCCGCGCGGACTCTTCGTCAAGGGTGCGAATGTCGGCAAGAAACTGCTGCGCATCGTGCGCAGCGGCGGCGCCATCGCATTGCTGGCTGATTTGCGCGACCGCAACGGGCTCTCCGTCCCGTTTTTCGACCGGCCAGCTCCCTCGACCACCTTTCCTGCCCTGCTTGCCCGAGGCAGCGATGCCCTGCTGGTCGCGGCCCGAGTCATCCGGACGCGCGGCGTGCGCTTTCGGATCGAGGCCGAGATCCTCGATGTGCCCCACACCGACGATCGAAATGCCGATGTCGACGCGGCAACACATCAGACTCACCGGCTCTTCGAAAAATGGGTGCGCGAATATCCCGAACAATGGATGTGGGCCCACCGCCGATGGGGATAGCGGCCATGCATCGAGAACGATTATGACCGGTATTACGATACGGCCTTACTCAATGTCTCCAAGACGGCATCAAACTTAGCCTCCAGAGATTTCGTCGTAATTTCAAATATATAATGACAAATCTGAAACCTGATGATAGTTTGAGATATGTCAAAACTAGATTTTTTTGTTCCTTCTGAGCTTTTTGTAAAATCAAAATCTGCCGGATGGACTCGAAATTCTCTAAAATATCGACGGTTTGACAGCCTCGCCTCGGCCGTAAAATTTGCTATGGACGAGTATGGAGCCAATCTTAACGGGACCTCCATTCATACGAATACGTGCGAATATACAGGTTCCGCCATTCGCTCTCTGTATGAGAACGAAGACTATCCGCTCGAAGGAAGGTATGCCGTCCTAGGTGACGCCAAAGGCGGCGCGCTTTCGGCTTCTCGAAACCCGCAGGCGACAAGCCATAAGTTCAAGATCGGCGACACCGTCATCTATTTGCGTCCGGGCTTGGTGGGTCAGAGCGGCTATTATGAAGTCGTCAAGGTCCTTCCCGTCGAACATGCGGAACCGGCCTATCGCATCAAGAGCAAAAGCGACCAGCATGTGCGTGCCGTCAAAGAGCGTGAGATAACGCCCGCGTGACGGCTCGATTCTAGTCGGCCGATTGAGATCGGCTCGATTACAAAAAATATCGGCCTTTTGGAGCAACAGACCACGTTCGGGATGGCTCCCATTTTACCAACCGAAAAGGAGACGACTCATTGCAAGTGCTCGTGCGGGACAACAATGTCGAACAGGCCTTACGCGTATTGAAAAAGAAGCTGCAGCGAGAAGGTCTCTTCCGCGAGATGAAGCGCCGCAGGGCCTATGAGAAGCCTTCAGAAAGAAAAACCCGGGAAAAGGCCGAGGCGGTGCGCCGTGCCCGTAAACTCGCGCGCAAACAAGCCCAGCGCGAGGGTCTTCTCCCGCGTCCCAAGCAACAGGAAAATGCCGCCAAGCGCAACGGCCCAGGGCGCGCGCCTCTTCCGGTGAGCCCCGCCAAGGTTTTGTGACATCTTCCAGATCTCCCCTTGCGATGAACCGTTTCGTCGTCGCAAGGGGACATTGCGCATTCATCGGATCGTCTGGACGCGCGAAGCGAGGATGGCTATTCCACGTTCCCCTCTGGGGCGTCGGGCCGGAAGGCGGACGCCGGTTTTCAGCAAAAACGATGCGATAACAACAAGACACCGCATCAATGCCGCTTCCGATGCTGTCGAGCAAAACGCTCAAGGGAATGCGATGGCGAAGCCTGTTGACCCTATCGAGCGTGTTTGCCGTGCCCTCTGCCGCCATCACGGCCAGTTGAAAGACTCGTCATTTGACGGCAAGCCAATATGGGAATCCTATCGTGACGAAGCGATGGCGATCTTGTGGGCGCTGAAGGATGGAGACTGGTTGCCGAACGGACTCGTGGTGAGGAAAGATGATCGCCACTCGATCTAATGGCCTTGCCCGCGCAATGACACGAGCGCGCATGGATCCGCCGTGGCTTGCCAAGCGAGTCGGTGTCGATCCGGCCGTTCTTGAAGCCTGGATCAAGGGGCACGAACCGATACCGCGCGAGATGGCGGTAAGGCTCTCGGCTAAGCTCAAGACGACCGTTGCCGACATTCTGTTTGGCGTCGACTATGACCAAACCAGTAACGGCAGCGGATGGCAAATGAGGCGCCGAGGACGTTGACGGATATTTTGCCCGGCGGACGCAAAAAAGGCCGGGCGCGAACCCGACCTCCTTCGAGCGTCTCGGCAGACTATGCCAGTACATCCGTGGTCAAAGACTGCAGGCGCTGCAGCAAAGTGCGTTCATGATCGAACGCCTGTTTGCTCTAACTCTTTGTTTCCAAGCCAATCCATGGGATTGGCTTAAGCGTCTTTGCGATTCTTGGCATCACCGCCAAATCGCAAAACGCTTTAATTCTATACGGTCTGCAGATTCTCGGCAGAGGCCTTACCGCTACGGCTATCCGTGACGACGTCAAAGCTGACTTTCTGGCCTTCGCGAAGTTCAGACATGCCGGCTCGCTCGACAGCGCTCACGTGGACGAAGACGTCCCGGTTGCCATCTTCAAGAGCGATGAAGCCATATCCCTTCTGGGAGTTGTACCACTTGACGATACCTGTGTTCACGACGATTTCCTTTCAATCGACATAGACAAACCTGCCCATTGATATCAATGGGCGCTACATTTCTACCGAAATTGTCAGGGGGAATCGTCAAAGGCGATTTAAAGATCGCCCGGTAATTCATCAGCAAGATCGATACTTCTCTATATATCTTAAACATGTTCGAAACAAGGTGGCCGTGAGTTTAATTTCTATTGGAGAAATGATTGAAGGAATTGTCGTCATTCTTGGCTTTAGGTCGCCCCGCTCGGCGCTCATTTGCGCCTGTGGAAGCCCCGGCTGCCCCCTGCCCGGCCTCGCTGCCTTCTTTCCGGAGCACCGTGCGATTTCTCCCAATCGCGCTTTTCCGCCAACTTCCTGTTTTGCCTAATGTCTTAAGTCAAAAATCGATCAGCTTTCCTGGAAACTACTATCGCTTGTCCTCGATACGGTTACGTGGAAAGACAATCAGGTCACTGGTAACGCCATAAGACAAAAAGCGACCTCGGTGGTCATAGACAGGCACTGCCCGGGCTCCTGCGCATTGCCCGCGCTCGGCCCAATAGGCATTGATCGTCGTAGCCTGACGTTCTGCTTCGTCCAGCGACGAGCCCTGGTCGATATTGCTCACGATAAGGTCCCCCTGCGGCGCAGATCCTGGGCCGGGCAGGTTGTACTGAAATATGATGCTCGCATTCGCTTCCACTTGCGAAAAAATTTCACCGCCGTGGCGCTGACCCAGCCTGATGTGCGGCTTTCATCGCATCTCTAATTTGCTCAAACCGTAAATTTGACAGGATTTCTTCAACAACCAGGCGATGATCATCCAACACATCCGCGGCCGGAAGTCCTGTAAAATGGATGATGCTTTCCCCTCGCTCGGAGTCATCCATCCGATCGATGGTTTTATTGCCTTTGATAGTCATGTCGCGCCTCAAACGATTCCGTTGCAGGCGAGAGGATAGAGGCCGCTCCGCCATCGACGCCTGTTGGGTAGGCCTGTGTCGATGATGTCTGACATAATGCGCTTCTTGGCGTCATTCCCCTAGTCAATTTTACATGACATAGGCTGCACGCATCTAGGAGATCTTGCACTTCAGATTGAGAAATCCGTGATCCGATCGGCCCCTCAAGAAGTCACGTCTATAAATATAATCGTAGGCCCATCGCCCAAAAGCTGCTACAGTTCTTGGCGAATGATACCTCTCGACAATTTGATCTCTCAGATCGTGACCTCTGATCGTTACGCCTGTGATCAACATTGAAGTTTGCATATTTTTGTACGCTGCCATTTTCACCGTTCAATTCATGCAGCGATCACCCTTTATTACGTGATCGACCTCTCGGCGACATTCAAGCGACAGCCCCTATTCTTGCAAGCATGGATTGATGCCCTTCTCCCTTGAGGAGTGGCTGGCTCTCTCCGTTACATCCTGTTCTGTATCTCGCTGGCCGAGACGAGCGGTCGCCAAACTGCTGGAGGATCGAAATGTCGAACGACAATGTGCATTTCAATGCCGAGGAGTTCGAGCGGGAACAGAATCAGGGCTATCTGGACGGATGGCAAGCCGGCGGTAAACAGCCGACGCGTTCACTGAAACATCGAAGCGCCAGCTATCGATATGGCTGGTCTAACGGAAACGATGACCGCCTCGGCAAGGCGAGAGTGTCCGGCGAGTTGAAACTCATGCACGCCAATGCCGTGCTTGCAGTCGACATGGCCTGGAGCGCCACATGACTGCTGGGCCCTTTGGAGATCAAAAGCTGAATGGACCCGGCGCCACGGTCGGCGTTTCCAGGCGGATTCTTCGATGCGAGGCTGAGATTGAGCCGCTCTATCTCTTCTTGGTGAAAGCCGCGACCGAAGTCGGGTGGAGCATGCCGAGATTGCGATTGCCGTCACCCGCCTCGCGGATCTCTCGCTCATCGGCAGGGAGCCCCAACGTTGCAGGCGACGCAATGATCGAGCATTGAACTCCGGTCACCCGTTTCTCGTTTCACATGTTGCAGGGCTGGGAGCGAGTCTGCCATGCCCTCCAGGACTCTCGGATATATGGATCAGACATGGTCAAGATCGCATTCTCCGAAAGCCTCGCGAGGGGAATTGATGTCCTCACGGAAGGAGGCAAACGCCATGAGTGAAGACAAAGGGCGACCGAATGAATGGGCTGCCAATCATGAGGCAATAGATACGGCAGCCCGATTCAGGATTGATACGGACGCGCTCACCCGCGACGAACAGATAGCCAGACTCAAAGCCCTGCGGCTGGCGCGCGAAGCCTCTCAGCCCAAGGTAGGCGCCGTGGTCAAACCGTTACGATCCAGCAAGAAGCCAAGACGGGCAAGGACCCAACCGCACAGGGGCTGAACATCGCGCCGAAAAGTGGGCGCCGGTTTTCGGAAAAAAACGATGCGGCAACAGTAACCCATGGCATCGGTCAGACTTGAGCGTCCAAACCCGCACAGATTTGAGCGCAGGCGGCCACCTCGGAGGCCGATAGGGCAACCGGGGCTCTTTCGACTACGCTGACCGAGGTCCAAGCCGGCGCGACGACGGATCCCCGTTGCCGGAGCTCCGCAGGATCCCGGCCGATGTTCGTTTGGCATTGTAAACGGAAGGAACGCAACAAAGGCGCCGGTCTCGCACGAAAGGGAGCTCCGACCAGAGGCTCAGTGGTTCGCATCGCCCCTGGCCGGTTCCCACCGGGAGAGAGCGAATCCCTGCAACCAGCGCAGGACATCTATCAGATATGCAACTGCATGTACGATAAATTGGGCTCCTGATTAAGGGCCGCCGGGTCACGTACCGGCAGGCCCGTTTGTTGCGGCCGGCCCCCTCAGGCCAATGGATATAGGCGGCACTTATGAGGCACCCGGCTTGTAGGCGGGCATGAAAACCCGCACGTGCAGGCCCAGTGCCGACAAGACCTTTCCATGCCGTCTCGTCAGTGAGGCGGCAACACACTAAGCTGATCGGCCGTCTTCATGGCGTTCAGTTCGCGCTGCCGAGCCGTCCGCTCAAATGGCTCTCCGAGACTCTTGATCCTATAAACCGGCTCCAAGCCGTCGGCAGGCAGAAGCCGGATGATTTCATAGGCCTTGTCCTGCTCGCAGACAGGAGCAAGCCTCAAGGTGACGAAATCGCCAATCCCAAAAACATGTATGCCCATCCTCTGCCCTATGATTCGATCGTGTTCTGGAATGGGTGTGGCACTGCCGCCGCCATTCTCCCGTGGATCGGATTTCAGCGTTCAACGAAGCAGATCTGGAAGACGAAAATGCTTGAGCTTTGATGGAGGCAGGCTTGCGGACGAGCTTGAGGCTCGCCGCATCGTATCTGCCCTTGTTGCAGAATTTTCACCCGATCGGCACTCCCCGTCGCGAATGTCGATGAGCGAAAGCCTCACACGGAAGTCCCGGCATCATGAGCCGTCGTTGAAGACGACCATGCCACCGAACGTCCGCGGCGTCCCCTAGAGCAATGCACATTCATGGCTGAACGCTTGTTGCTCTAGCTCCTTGTTCCCAAGCCAATCCGTTTGATCGGCTTGGGCGTCTTTGCGATTGGAAGCGTTTCCGTCTCATCGCGAAACGCTTCGGGGTCAGCCCACCCTGAGGTCGCCGGCCGATGATTTGCCGGTCTTGCGGTCACGAACCAGTTCGAAGCTGATCTTCTGACCTTCAGCCAGCTCGCGCAGACCAGCGCGCTCCACAGCGCTCACATGCACGAAAACGTCGGGTGTTCCGTCGTCCGGCTGGATAAATCCATATCCCTTGGTGGAGTTGAACCACTTAACAGTACCTGTGCTCATATCGTGCCCTTTTTGAACTCCCTTCGCACCTTCCAGGTGGAGGACTATGCCAAGTCACGTCGGTGGAAGGCTGGCTTGATTCAAGGGCTTATTGGCCACTGAAGATCGAGGTCACCGGCCAAAATCGACGGTTTTAGTGTGCGCCGAGCGCCGGAGTCCGTCAAGCCGCAAGTAACGCGCATAAGTAACTCGCCGCAAGTAACCGCCGGGATCGCTGCCTTGGAATAGGCGGCCTCCATGCCGCCCGTGATCGATCCGCGGCCCCCGCCTACGTTCCCTTTGTCGCTCAGGCTACATGGGTGGACTGCATATAGTTGCGAAAAGCGATGAGCGGTTCGCGGTGCCAGGGGCCGCCCGACAATTGCCTTTCGCGCTGTGTCCGCGGCCAATCGGAGGCCCGGTAGGCGGCAAGAGCCTGGGCGACCACAGCCCTGTGCTCCTCCGGCAAATGCGTCAGAGCCCATTCGCCAGCCTCCTCCTTCCCCGGCACGATGTGATCCGCGGCCTCAGCCATCATCGCCCAGCGGCAGAGATTGAGAATGCCGTAATAGGGCGAGGCGAGGATATTCTCCCCCTCCAGGATCCAGGCGATGTCACTCCATACCGAGGCCAGATAGTCGGCCCATACGAGGTCGCCGATCGCCTCCGAGGGAGGTGGGCCATGCAGGCCGACGCCGCGATATTTAGCGACGGTCAGATGCGCGATCAGATCTTCATCGGTCGGCGGCCTGCCGCCGGACCACGATTGCGGTGCGGTGGTGGTCTCGCTGAAATGCACCAGATAGGGCAAGGGATGTCGCGGTGATCTGGCGTCATCAGCCCGTATCACGCTGACCTCGAGGCCGCCGACATAGGGCCTGCGGCGATGGAGGCGTTCGAAAACGGCATGCAGCAGGCCGGCCTCGTCAACCGTCAGATCTTCCACCAAGACGAGAAGATCCACGTCGCTCTTGGGCATGCGGAAACTGCCCATGGCCAGCGAACCGTGCAGGATGATGGCCGAGAGCCTGTCTGCCAGCGCCCCCCTCAGCGCAGCGACGACTTCATCGAGATAGGAACGCAGCGTCTCCTCGACATCCTTCGAACTCGAACCGGACATGTCCCGCAATGACCTCCCTGTCTCGCCGCCGATGGTATCGACTGGCTTGAGAAATTGATCAAAAAGCCGCGGAGACCTCGACTTTTGCCACCATCGGGTTTGTCCTACACCGAACAAGTTGTCCGGTGTAAATCCGGAGCTGCCCTCTCGACGCGCAGTGGTGTCTGAATGCTCGGGTCGAAGCCCGGGCATGACAAAATGAGGCTTTTCTTGGCTCCGGTGGCAACTTTTCGATCAGGTTCTGAGGCGAGTCTGTATAGGCGTTTGCATTGAATTCTTGGCGATGAACTGGATTCCCTTAGTCCCCCTCCGAACTGTCCGGCCCGGCGCCCTTGGCGGGGCGTCGGGTCGAAACGGGCTCGCCCTTGTTTCCCAAGCCGGAAGGGACATGATCATCGCTCTTCCGCCGTCGCCGCCCAGACTGTCATGACAACCGGGAGCCTGCCATGCCCAAGATCGACCTCGTCGCCGTCCCTGAGCACCAGGGCTCGGGCTACCCGCCGCCCTTCGATGCTCCTTGCGCCGAACGGGTGCGGCAACGCCTCGGCGATGCCGGCCGCCTCCAGGATTTCGGCATCAATCTCATGCGTCTGCCGCCGGGGAACTGGTCGAGCCAACGTCACTGGCATACGGCCGAGGACGAATTCGTCTATGTGCTGCAAGGCGAGTTGATACTCGTCGAGGATGGCGGCGAAACGATCCTGCGCGCCGGCGATTGCGCCGCCTTTCCCAAGGACTCCGGCAACGGCCATCACATGATCAACAGATCCGGTGCCATGGCGGTCTATCTCGAAATCGGCTCACGCTCGCCTGCCGACGTGATCTATTGCTCCGACATCGACATGATGAGCCCGAGTTCCGACGGTCGCTTCCTGCACAAGGACGGCACGCCCTATTCCAAGGCCTGACCCGCCGGACCATTCCCGGGAGGACGAACAGGATGGCCGGCGGCCGTCATTCGGGCACGTGCAAAACCGGGCCCTGAGGTACGATAGGCGGATGCGGGCTCCGCGAGCCGGCTCAGGCGGCCGTTTCAGCCGCCCGAAGCAGGCTGTCTGCCTGCGCGCGTGACGATGCAACCTGCTCGGCAAATTCCGCCATCAGGGGCTGATACATCTCCGGCGGCGGATATTCAGCATAGCTGTGGCGGGCTGATGTCGATGCCCATGCGAGCTTCTCGGCCGTACAGGTTTCGATAAAGGGCTCGGTCCACACCGCCTCGGCCAGCATGGTCGGGCGGATGTTGACGAAGAAGTCCAGGTCCTCAGGCCTGGTGAACAGCCAGCTCTTGCAATGCGGACAGAAATAATGTCGTGACGGGCCGTGGAGTCCGCCGATCACCGGCTCCCCGCGGGTCACGCGAAACCCTTCCGTGGGAATTGCCGCACTCAGCGAAAAGGCGCTGCCGCTCATCTTCTGGCAGCCGCGGCAATGACACGCCATCGTCATTAGGGGCGGCGCGGTGACCTCGAACTGGACCTGCTCGCAGCGACAGCTTCCGATCATGTGCATCGTTTGGCTCCGTGTGGGTATTCCAAGGTGGTCTCAAATTTGAGACCACCTTGCCACGTCATGGTTACGACGGTTGGCCATCCTGCTACTGCGCCAATGAGGGAATGTCGAGGACAGGAGCTCACGGCAACCCGGGCTTCGTCACCCCGCAGATCCTGCCTCGCTGCTGCCTTCCGCATCGACCTCTCCCAGCCAACCCTCGAACAGGGTGACGATGGAATCATGATAGCGGACGTCGGAACCGGCCTCGAGCCCGAGCCTGCGGGCGATCCTGATAGAAGCGGCGTTCTCCGGCGCGATGATCGCCGTCACCCTCCGGCCCGGATGCACGCTACGCGCCCAGTCGAAGGCCGCCCGGCTGGCTTCCAAGGCGATGCCCCGGCCATGGGCGTGGGAGGCGAACACCCAGCCTGCCTCCAGCGAGCCCACCAGGCTCGGCTCGATGTCGCGCATGGCGTCCTGGAAGCCGGTCATGCCGAGATAGCGCCCGTCTGCCTTTTCGATCACCGAGAAATAGCCGAAGCCGAAGAAGTGCCAGGTGCCATGGGCCTGCAGAAAGCGCTGCCACATTTCCTCCCGGCTGCGCTTCTTGCCCGAAATATGCCTGTAGACTTCCGGCTCGGCCCACATGGCGGCATGGGGCTCGAAATCGTCGAGAACGGGCTTGCGCAAGAGCAGGCGCGGCGTCTCAATCATCGTAAAATCTCGCTCTTCTATGAAATCACCCTGTGACGCCACTGCCGACCGGCGCCCGAAAACCCGTCAGACCTTGATCCGCCACCCGGTACGGAAGATCACCGCGATCGCGACCAGGCACAGCAGCATGAAGACCAGCGTCATGCCGAGGCTGAGCCCGAAGTCGACATCCGAGACACCGTAGAAACTCCAGCGAAAACCGCTGACGAGATAAAGAACCGGATTGGAATGGCTGACCCCCTGCCAGAAGTCAGGCAGCATCTTGATCGAATAGAAGCTGCCGCCCAGAAAGGTCAGAGGCGTGATGATCAGGGTCGGCACGATCTGCAGCTTTTCCCAGCCATCCGCCCAGATGCCGATGAGAAAGCCGAACAGGCTGAAGGTCACCGAAGTCAGCACCAGAAAGGCCAGCATCCAGAACGGGTGCTGGATGGAATAATGCGAAAAGGGCCAGGCGGTGATCAGGATGATGCAGCCCAGCAGGATGGATTTGGATGCCGCCGCGCCGACATAGCCGATGACGATCTCCACCACCGAGACCGGGGCCGACAGCACCTCGTAAATGGTGCCGATGAATTTCGGCATGTAGATGCCGAAGGAGGCGTTGGAAATGCTCTCGGTCAGGATCGCCAGCATGACCAGGCCGGGCACGATGAAGGCGCCGTAATTCACGCCGCCCACCGTGGGCATGTGGCTGCCGATGGCCGAGCCGAACACGATGAAATAGAGCGAGGTCGAGATCACCGGCGAGGCGATCGACTGCAGAAGCGTGCGGAAAGTGCGCGACATCTCGAAGACGTAGATCGCGCGAATGGCGTGAATGTTCATCAGTGCGCCCCCACCAGGCTGACGAAGATGTCCTCGAGCGAGGACTGGCTGGTCTGCAGGTCCTTGAAGCCGATGCCGGCTTCGCCGACGTCGTGGAGCAGGCGCGAGAGCACTTCCGGATCGTCCTTGGCATCGAAGGTGTAGATGAGCTGGTTGCCATTGTCGGCGATATCCAGGCGATAGGCGGCGAGGTCAGCCGGCACCGCATCGAGAGGCTGCTGCAGGCTGAGGGTGAGCTGCTTCTTGCCGAGCTTGCGCATCAGCTCGGCCTTGTCCTCCACCAGGATGATCTCGCCCTTGTTGATCACGCCGATGCGATCGGCCATCTCCTCGGCTTCCTCGATATAGTGGGTGGTGAGGATGATGGTCACGCCGTTCTCGCGCAGCCCGCGCACCATCTCCCACATGTCACGGCGCAGCTCGACGTCGACGCCCGCCGTCGGCTCGTCGAGGAAGAGGATGGTCGGCTCGTGCGAGAGCGCCTTGGCGATCATCACGCGGCGCTTCATCCCGCCCGACAATGCCATGATCTTGCTGTCTTTCTTCTCCCACAACGAGAGGTCGCGCAGGATCTTTTCCAGGAAGGCGGGGTTGGGTGGCTTGCCGAATAGGCCGCGCGAGAAATTCACCGTCGCCCACACCGTCTCGAAGGCATCGGTCGACAGTTCCTGCGGCACCAGGCCGATCTTGGTGCGGGCGGCCCTGTAATCCCCGACGATGTCATACCCGTCGGCGCGGATCGTGCCGCCCGAGGGATTGACGATACCGCAGATGATCGAGATCAGCGTGGTCTTGCCCGCCCCGTTCGGGCCGAGCAAAGCGAAGATCTCGCCGCGGCGCAGGTCGAGATCGATCCTTTTCAGGGCCTGGAAGCCGGACTTGTAGGTCTTGCTGACGCCGGACACCGCGACGATGACGTCCGCAGCGGACGGTGAATTGTTGGCTTTCATGACTGCCTCCCTGCGGGGAAATGGCGCCTTTCCAAACCAAGCGCAACCATGTTTCTTGAAAGATAGTGCGGAGTGGGAGGGGTCTTAGGGGGAATGAAGATGGTTAGCCATGGCCTGAAGGCAGGCTTGTTCGGCGCGGCTTTCACCGCGATTTCAGTGTTCGGCTCAGCGGGCGCCCGCGCCGAGGGGAGCGCCCCTGCCGACACGGTTTATCTCAACGGCACGATCTATACGGCGGACAGCAAGGACAGCGTGGCCGGGGCCCTGGCCGTGCGCGAAGGGCGCATCGTCTTCGTGGGCAGCAGCGGGGATGCCAAGCCCCATATCGGCCCACAGACCAAGGTGATCGATCTCGGTGGCCGTATGGCCATGCCGGGCCTGATCGACGGCCACATGCATCCCCTCGGCGGCGGCAAGAGCCTGACGGGCTGCAATCTCGCCTATGCCGCCCTCACCCTCGACCAGACCCTGGCGGCCATCCAGGCCTGCCTCGACCAGGAGACCAAAGCGGGAGACGATGACTTCCTGATCGTCAACAACTGGTTCCGCCAGAAGATGCTGCCCGCAGGCACCGA
The DNA here is from genome assembly GCF_051161885.1 of Labrys methylaminiphilus subsp. lupini. NCBI lineage: Bacteria > Pseudomonadati > Pseudomonadota > Alphaproteobacteria > Hyphomicrobiales > Xanthobacteraceae > Labrys > Labrys methylaminiphilus. Next base: position 121,078 of record NZ_JBMDIH010000002.1, read on the forward strand.
CATGGCCCGCGGCGAGCTCGACAAGCTCAAGACCAAGCGTCCCATCCTGGTGATCAATTTCGACTATCACTCCAAGCTCGCCAACAGCCGGGCCCTGTCGCTCGCCAAGGTTAGCAAGGACACGCCGGATCCCAAGGACGGCAAGATCGTCCGTGACGCCGCCGGCGAGCCGACGGGCATGCTGGAGGATGGCGGCGACGCACTGGTGATGGCGGCGATGCCCAAGCTCTCGCCCGAACAGGAGGCGGAGCAGAATCTCGCTTTCGGGCGCACCGCCCTCGACGCCCTGCGCAAGGGTGGCATCACCAGCTTCCTCGAAGCGGCGGCCGAGCCGGGTGAGATGAACGCCTGGGCCACCTTGCAAAAGCGGGGCGAACTGACCGCGCGTGCCCATCTGGCCCCGAAAATTGCTACCGATACCGACCAGACGGCCGAAGCCCTGGTCAAGACCGTCAGCGACTACGCGGCTCGCTTCGATCAAGGACCGCTGCGGCCAGAACCGGGTATCACGCTGCGCAACGCCAAGATCTTCATGGACGGCGTCGTCCAGGCGCCGGCGCAGACGGGCTATACGTTGGCTCCCTACTTCGTCAACAAGGGCAGCGCCGACAAGCCGGACTGGCAGCCGGGCACGGTGAGCGGTTCGCTCTATGTCGCGCCCGACCGCCTCTCGCCTTTGCTGATCGGCCTCGCCGAGGCGGGAATCGATCCCCATCTGCATACCGATGGCGATGGCGCCGTCCATGTCACGCTCAATGCGATCGAGGCGATGCGCGCCAAGGTGCCCGGCAAGGACATCCGGCCGGCGCTGGCGCATAACGAAATGGTCGACCCGGCGGACCTGCCGCGTTTCGCCAAGCTCGGCGCCATTCCCGTCCTCTCCTTCCAATGGGGCGCGGCTTCGCCCGACCAGGTGGCCTCGATCAAGGAACAGGCCGGGCCGAAGCGCCTGCCCTTCGTCGAACCCTATGGGCAGATCTACAAGGCGGGCGCCCGCGTCGCTTTCGGCAGCGACTGGCCGGTCGATCCGCTCAACGAATGGTATGCCTTCCAGATCGCCGTCACCCGCAGCGACCCCAGCAATCCGGGCCGGCTCAATGCCGATCCCGGCCTGACCATCGGCCAGGCGCTCAGGGCGGCCACCATCGACGCCGCCTATGAGCTGCATCAGGACGAGGTCACCGGCTCGCTGGAGCCGGGCAAGTTCGCCGATTTGATCGTGCTCGACCGCAATCCGCTCAAGATCGCGCCGGAGGAGGTCTCCAAGACCAAGGTGCTGCTGACGGTGGTCGGCGGCAAGGAAGTTCATCGGGCAGAGGAGTTCAAATAGGGGGCAGTCGTGGCGGATTAGCCAGGCAGCTCCCGCAGGGAATGGTGCCATTCTCTCCGGCACATGGGAAAGAATGGCACCGACCTTGCCGAATGGCGAAGCATTCGGCTACCAATCTTCGTCCGACAAATCCAGGCAGAGGAAACCCCGCCGCATGGCCTCCGTTGATGTCATCGACGTCAAGAAATCCTATGGCACCCAGAAGGTCATTCATGGCGTGTCTGTCAGCATCGAGGACGGCGAATTCGTCACCCTGGTCGGGCCTTCCGGCTGCGGCAAGTCCACGCTGCTGCGCATGATCGCCGGCCTCGAGCCGATCACCGAGGGAAGCCTCAAGATCGGTGATCGCTTCGTCAACGACCTGCCGCCGCGCGATCGTGACATCGCCATGGTATTCCAGAGCTATGCGCTCTACCCGCATAAGACCGTGGCCGAAAACATGGGCTTCGCGCTCAAGATCCGGAAGACGCCGAAGACCGAGATCGACGAACGGGTGAAACGGGCGGCTGAGATCCTCGATCTCGGCCCCTATCTGGCGCGCTATCCACGCCAGCTCTCCGGCGGCCAGCGCCAGCGCGTTGCCATGGGCCGTGCCATCGTGCGCGCGCCCCAGGTGTTCCTGTTCGATGAACCGCTTTCCAATCTCGACGCCAAGCTGCGCGTGCAGATGCGCGCCGAGATCAAGGAACTGCATCAGCGCCTGAAGACCACCACCATCTATGTCACCCACGACCAGATCGAGGCCATGACTATGGCCGATCGCATCGTGGTGCTGCATGACGGCATCATCGAGCAGATCGGCTCACCCCTCGAGCTCTACGACCGCCCGGCAAACCTGTTCGTCGCAGGCTTCATCGGCTCGCCCGCCATGAATTTCATCAAGGGCCGGCTGGAAACCAGCCCGACGCCGCGCTTCGTCACCGATGACGGCATGGAGCTGCCCGTATCAGCCGTTCCGGCGGGGGGCGAGGGCCGGCGTGTCGTCTACGGCATCCGCCCCGAGCATTTTTCCCTCGGCGGCAGCCTGCAGGCCAGGATCAGCGTGGTGGAGCCCACCGGTGCCGAAACCCAGGTCTTCGCCCAGCTCGGCGAACAGCGGGTGCTCGGCGTCTTCCGCGAGCGGGTGACGGCCGGCTCGGGCGAAATCCTGGCGCTCCAGCCCGATCTGGCCGCCGTGCATCTTTTCGATGCCGAGACCGGTTTGAGGCTGAACTGAGATTTCCGGGTGCACGGACGTCCCGTCCGTTCTTGGAGCGATCGCGCTCGTTGCAGAAAAAGAACGGGCAAGATGCCCGTGCACCCGGAATGGTCTGACCTTTTTGTTGACGAGCAAACGAGGCCTTCCTAGCATCCGCACACTTCGCCACAACCAAGCGTTGTCGGAGCGGTTCGAAGAAACGTCCCTGCTGCGAAACAGCCAAGAATAAAACAAGCCATTCAGAACGGGAGAATCGACGTGAGAACGGAAGACTACAAGAATCTCCTCGCCCTGCAGGCGAGCCGCCGCGGGCTGCTCAAGGGCGCCGCCAGCGTCGGCGCTCTGGCTGCGATGGGCAGCCTGGGCGTCACCGCCGCCATCGAGCCGGCCCTGGCGGACGAAGCCAGCGACCTGCGCGCCAAGATCCTGCAAATCCCAGGGGTCGGCAAGGGTTCGCCCACCGATGCGGACTGGCAGAAGGTCGGCGAACTTTGCCTCAGCGCCACCAAGGCCTCCATCAAGGAAGGCGAATTCAAGGGCGTCGAGCTCTCCTTCATGGGGCTCAACAACCAGAACCTGCACAACCTCCTGTTCCGCGGTTTCCTCAAGCCCTGGGAGGCCTATACCGGCGCCAAGATCAACTGGATCGATCTCGCCCAGGCCGACTACAACCCTCGGCTGCAACAAGCCATCGCGACAGGCACGGTCGATTTCGACCTGCTCGAGATGGGGGCGCCCTTCGAGGGCGACGTCTGCGGCAAGGGCCTTGCTTCGGAAATGCCTGACTGGGTGAAGAAGCAGATCGACATGGACGATCTCGTCTCCTACCTCAAGCCACCCGTCGGCACATGGGACGGCAAGCAGTATCGCGTCACCATCGACGGCGACACCCACAATTTCAACTACCGCACCGACTACTTCAAGGACGAGGCCCTGGCCAAAGCCTGGAAGGAAGCCGGCAACACCACCGAATGGGCAGCGCCCCGCACCTGGCAGCAGGTGCAGGCGGTGACCAAATTCCTCAAGGGCAAGCAGGTCGACGGCCAGGATGCCTATGGCTATCTCGACGCCTGCAAGGCATGGGGCGGCTTCGGCTTCTATTTCCTCGGCAGCCGCGCCACCGCCTATGCCAAGCACCCCGACGACAAGGCCTGGCTGTTCGATATCGACACCATGAAGCCGCGCATCAACAACCCGGCCTGGGTGCGCGCCATCCAGGACGTGCTCGACGCCCTACCCTCCGAGCCCGCCGACCAGCTCAACGCCGACCCCAACACCACCGGCTTCCAACAGTTCCTCGGCGGCACCGGCTCGATGTGCGTGTGGTGGGGCGATATCGGTTCCAACGCCAAGACCAATGATTCCTCGGTCATCGGCGACAAATGCGGCTTCGACATCCTGCCGGGCTCGGACGATGTCTACAATGCCAAGACCGGCAAGTGGGACAAGCTGGCAAGCGGCCCGAACTTCGCACCCAACCTCGCCTATCTCGGCTGGGGCGTCTATGTGATGGCGCGCGTCGACAAGGACGAAAAGAAGCACAAGGCCGCCTGGAGCGCCGCCGCCCATCTCGGCGGCAAGGATCTGGCGCTGTGGACGGCGGTCTATCCCTCCGGCTTCCAGTGCTACCGCAACAGCCAGCACAATATCGAGGAGTGGGTGGCGGCCGGTTACGACAAGACCTTCATCTCCAACTATCTCGACTCGCAGTTCAACTCCTACAACCACCCCAACGGAGCGATCGAGCCGCGCATCCCCGGCATCTTCCAATATTACAGCCTGGCCGAGGACATCCTCGCCAAGATCTATGCCGGCCAGCTCAAGGCCCAGGAAGGCGCCGACCAGATCGCCGCGGCCTGGGAAAAGCTGACCGACCAGATCGGCCGCGAGAAGCAGATCAAGCTCTACAAGGCCTCGCTGGGACTGTAGGGTTAAGCACCCCCACGCCGATAAGGTACCTTCTCCCCTTGCGGGACCTGGCACTTTCCATGAAAGTGCCTTGGGTCCCGGCAGGGGGATGAAGGGTCTTGCGACCAATCCTGAGTCTGGCGGAGCCACCCCTCATCCGGCGCTTCGCGCCACCCTCTCCTGCGAGGGGAGAAGGCGGGAATCGCGCTTTTCAATCTCGTTTCGCGTCCTGGGGATCTGATGCCGCCGACCTCGTCTGCAACCGCCACACGCGCCTCCTCCTCCATCTCAGGCAGCCGCATCCTGCTTGGCCGGCTGCTGATCGGCCTGGCCTCCGTTCTCCTGGTCGTTGCCGCCCTGGTGCAGTTCCTACATGAAAAACAAGGCTTGGCTTTCGGCTTCGACAATTGGCGGCCCGTGCTCTACGCCTTCGTGCTGTGGTCGATGGCGCTCGGCGTCGGGCAGGTACTAATGCGAGGGGAAGCGGGCGAGCGCGCTTTGTTCATTCTGCCAGCCGTGCTGTTCACCGTGGCGATGGTGATCTTCCCCACCATTTTCGGCTTCTACATCGCCCTGACCGACTGGAACCTCTCCTCCTTCGCCGGCCAGCGCTTCAACGGCCTCGACAATCTCGTCGCGCTCTTCCACGACGCCGATTTCTGGAACGCCCTCGCCAACATGGTGTTCTACGTGCTGATGGTGCTGGTGGAATATGCCATCGCCTTCGGCCTCGCCCTCCTGCTCAACGCCGAGATCAAGGCCCGCAAATTCTTCCGTGTCGCCTTCCTCCTGCCTTTCATGCTCAGCCCCGTGGCGGTGAGCTGGATGGTCGGCAAGTCGATGATGGAATATCGCTACGGCCCGGTAGCCAAGCTGATGCGCGAACTGGGCTGGAAGAGCCCCTCCTTCTTCACCGATCCCTGGATCGCCCGCCTCTCGATCGAGGCGATGGACGCCTGGGTTTCGATTCCTTTCCTGATGATCCTGCTGCTGGCTGGCCTGCAGGCCCTGCCCAAGGAAGTGATGGAAGCCTCCAAGATCGACGGCGCCTCCGGCTGGCAGCAGTTCAAGGAGATGATCTTCCCCCTGATGCTGCCCGTCTCGATCACGGCGATCGTGCTGCGCATCATCTTCAAGCTCAAGCTCGCCGATATCGTGATCAACACTACCTCCGGCGGGCCCGGCGGGGCAACGGACACGGTATCGAGCTTCATCTACCGCGAATATCGGGACCGCTCGAATGTCGGCTACGGCACCATGCTGGCGATGTTCTATCTGGTGGCGATCATCGTCTTCGTCACCCTGCTTTTGAACGTTGCCAACCGCTTCATACAGCGCAGCAGTTGACCGGGAAGAGATCGACATGACGACGACAGCCATCCCGACCGCAGCGCCCCGCGACACCGCCTTCCGCCTGACCACCGTGCTCAGCCGCGTGCTGATCTATGGCGCGCTGATCGCCTGGGCCTTCATCTGCCTGTTTCCGATCTACTGGACGCTGACCACCTCGATGAAATCGGCTGTTGATGTCACCCAGGGGCATCTCATTCCCTGGCTCGACTTCCAGCCTGATTGGAAGGGCTGGCGCTCGCTCGGCCTTTCGCCCGATACGCTCGGCTCGACCTCGACGGTGCGCTCGGAATTCCTGTCGCGCTTCTTGAACAGCGTGATCACCTCGCTCGGCGCCTCGCTGCTCGCCGTGGTGATCGGCTCCCTGGCCGCCTATGGCCTCAGCCGCTTTCAGTACAAATTCGGCTGGATGCGCAACCGCGACATCTCCTTCTTCTTCCTGTCTCAGCTGATCCTGCCGCCGGTGGTGCTGGCCCTGCCCTTCCTGGTGCTTTACCGCGAGCTCGCTTTGCTCGACACCCGCATCGGCTTGATCCTGCTCTACACCCTCACCGTGCTGCCGATCGTGATCTGGATCATGCGAGACCAGTTCGACACTATTCCCACCGAACTCGACGAAGCCGCTTTGGTCGACGGCCTGTCGCTCTGGGGCGCCTTCTGGCACATCATCCTGCCGATCGCCCTGCCCGGGATGGTAGCGGCCTTCATCCTCGCGCTGGTGCTGACCTGGAACGAATATTTCTTCGCGGCCTTGCTGACCTCCTCGGATGCCAAGACCCTGCCGGTGATGGTGGCGAGCCAGACCGGCTCGCAGGGCATCAACTGGTGGTCGATGGCCGCGCTCGCCACCACGGCGATCGCCCCGCTCGCTTTGATCGGCATCTTCCTGGAGCGCTACATCGTCAAGGGCCTAACGGCCGGCTCGGTGAAGTGACGGGCAGTGCCCGGCCGAAATCCGTCGCTTTGCGATAAGGGCGTCACCGGTGGTCTGGTAGCTTCCGACCATCCACAACAGGAGTAATCGATTTGGCCCATCCCACCGTTTTCAAGTTTCCCGCTCCCGGCGCCGACCCGATGACCACCGACCTCGAAGGTTGGGTCGTGCGCGCCGGCTCGCCGACGATGAAGACCTGGGTGCAGCACACCTCGGCGGACGGAAAGATCATTTCGGGCACCTGGGCGGCGACACCAGGCACCTATCACGCCACCTATTCGGCCTATGAGTTCGTCCATCTCATCGAGGGCGAGATCATCATCACGCCCGACGGCGGCGAGGCAGTCACGCTCCGTCCCGGCGACGCCTTCGTCATCGAGGCCGACTTCAAGGGCGTGTGGGAGATCACCAAGCCCGTGCTGAAGCATTTCGTGGTGCAGGTCTGACAATACCAGGCGCGGCCGCGGCGTTTCTGCCACGGCCGCGCCGTCGAAAGGCTTACGTCAAAGTTTCCTGTATCCGACCATCAAAAGTCTCTTGACGCCATCCTCGCCGCAGCGCATACGGGCTGCGGGACATTCCTCCCCAACGAGGAACGCCCATCTGCGAGGATGGAGACATCGCGATGACACTGACAATGCCAGCGGCCAAGCCCGCTGTAGTCAACTTTTCGTCCGGCCCCTGCGCCAAGCGCCCCGGATGGACCCCCGACTCCCTCAAATCCGCCGCCCTCGGCCGTTCGCATCGTGCGAAGCTTGGCAAGACCAAGCTGGAACAGGCGATCGAACTGACCCGTGACGTGCTCGGCGTGCCGGCGGACTACCGCATCGGCATCGTGCCGGCTTCCGACACGGGTGCTGTCGAGATGGCGCTGTGGTCGCTGCTCGGCGCACGCGGCGTCGACGTGGTGGCCTGGGAGTCCTTCGGTGCCGAATGGGTCACCGACGTCGTCAAGCAGCTGAAGCTTGAAGATGCCCGCATCTTCAAGGCCGGTTATGGCGATATCGTCGACTTCCGCGAGATCGACGCCAGGAATCGCGACATCGTCTTCACCTGGAACGGCACCACCTCCGGCGTACGCGTACCGAACGCCGACTGGATCCCGGCCGATCGTGAAGGCCTCACCATCTGCGACGCCACCTCGGCCGCCTTCGCCCAGCGCCTCGACTGGGCCAAGCTCGACGTCACGACCTTCTCCTGGCAGAAGGCCCTCGGCGGCGAGGCTGCCCATGGCATGCTCGTCCTCTCCCCTCGTGCCGTCACCCGGCTGGAGAGCTATACGCCGGCCTGGCCGCTGCCCAAGATCTTCCGCCTGACCAAGGGCGGCAAGCTGATCGAGGGCATCTTCAAGGGCGAGACCATCAACACGCCGTCGATGCTCTGCGTTGAGGATTACCTCGACGCGCTGAACTGGGCCAAGGCCACGGGCAGTCTCGACGGGCTGATAGCCCGCGCCGACGCCAACCTCGCCGCCATCGAGCGCTTCGTCGAGAAGACGCCCTGGATCGACTTCCTGGCCAAGGATCCGGCCACCCGCTCCAACACCTCGGTGTGCCTGAAGGTGGTGGACGAGAGGGTGGCGGCGCTCGCTCCGGACGGACAGGCTGCCTTCGCCAAGGCGCTTTCTTCGGCCATCGAGGCGGAGAAGGCCGGGCTCGACATCGGCTCCTATCGCGACGCCCCTCCGGGCCTGCGCATCTGGTGCGGCGCCACGGTGGAGACCGCCGACGTCGAGGCCCTGATGCCCTGGCTCGACTGGTCGTTCCACAAGGCGATCGCCACACTTGGCTGATACTGGAGCGCGGACATCTCTGCGACATGCTGGCATGTCGTGATATCCGCTCTTCCTTGGACCCTCTCCGTTTCAAAATGCGGACAAAATGTCCGCGCTCCGCAGGAGCCTCCCCATGACCGCCCCCAAGGTTCTCATCTCCGACGCCCTGTCCCCCGCCGCCGTCCAGATCTTCAAGGATCGCGGCATCGAGGTCGATTTCCAGCCTGCCCTCGGCAAGGACAAGGACAAGCTCGCCGAGATCATCGGCAATTATGACGGCCTCGCCATCCGCTCGGCCACCAAGGTCACCGCCGCCATCCTTGCCAAGGCCACCAATCTCAAGGTGATCGGCCGCGCCGGCATCGGCGTCGACAATGTCGACATCCCGGCCGCCACGGCCCGCGGCGTGATCGTGATGAACACGCCCTTCGGCAATTCCATCACCACCGCCGAGCACGCCATCGCCATGATGTTCGCGCTGGCCCGCGAGATTCCCGCCGCCGACGCCTCCACCCAGGCCGGCAAATGGGAGAAGAACCGCTTCATGGGCGTCGAGATCACCGGCAAGGTGCTCGGCATCATCGGCTGCGGCAATATCGGCTCGATCGTCGCCGATCGCGCCGTGGGCCTGAAGATGCGCGTGATCGCCTTCGATCCCTTCCTGAGCGCCGAGCGGGCGCTGGAGCTCGGCGTCGAGAAGGTCGAGCTCGACGACCTGCTCGCCCGCGCTGAAATCATCACCCTGCACACGCCGATGACGCCGCAGACCCGGAACATCCTGTCGCGCGAGGCGCTGGCCAAGACGCGCAAGGGCGTGCGCATCATCAATTGCGCCCGCGGCGGCCTGGTCGACGAGGAGGCGCTGGCCGAGCTCCTGAAATCGGGCCATGTCGGTGGCGCTGCCTTCGATGTCTTCATCGAGGAGCCGGCCACGGCGAACCCGCTATTCGGCCTGCCCAACGTGATCTGCACGCCGCATCTGGGCGCCTCCACCTCGGAAGCCCAGGAGAACGTCGCCTTGCAGGTCGCCGAACAGATGTCGGACTATCTGTTGCGCGGCGCCATCTCCAATGCCGTCAACTTCCCCTCGATCACGGCGGAAGAGGCCCCGCGCCTGAAGCCCTATATCTCGCTTGCCGAAAAGCTCGGCTCCTTTGCCGGCCAGCTCACCGAGACCGACATCAAGACCATCCGCATCGTCTATGAGGGCGATGTCGCCCATATGAAGATCAAGGCGCTCACCTCCGCCGCGGTGGCGGGTCTGCTGCGTCCGGCTCTGGCCGACATCAACATCGTGGCTGCTCCCAGCGTGGCGCGCGAACGCGGTATCGTCATCGAGGAAACCACGCGCGAAAAGACGGGCGACCACGACAGCCTGATCACGCTCGAGGTCGAGACCGAGAACCTGACCCGAGCCGTGGCCGGCACCATCATCGCCGGCACCAAGCCGCGCATCGTGCAGATCAAGGGCATCAATGTGGAGGCGGACCTCCTGCCGCGCATGCTCTACATCACCAACCATGATCGCCCCGGCTTCATCGGCCGCATCGGCACGCTGCTCGGCGAGAACGGCATCAACATCGCCCATATGCAGTTCGGGCGCGATTTCGAGGGCGGCAATGCCATCGCCCTGGTCGGTATCGACCAGGTGGTGAGCGAAACCCTGCTCAAGGAAATCAACACCATCCCGAACGTGGTGCAGGTGAAGGCGCTGACCTTCTGAGGCTACGATAGCCATCTACGATCGGCCGGTGCCCGCTGTGTTGAACGGGGCATCGGCAAGGATAGGGACGACATGGCTGGGGTAACATTGTGGCGTCCCGTCGGTCCGGCGGAATTGGCGCTGATCCAGGCGAGCGACATGAAGACGTTTCCTCCGCGCCTGCCCGATCAGCCCATTTTCTATCCGGTAACGACGCGGGCCTATGCCGTGAAAATAGCGCGAGACTGGAATGTGCCGGCCAGCGGGTCCGGCTTCGTGACCCGTTTTGAAGTCGACCAGGCCTTCCTTGAACGCTATGCGATCCAGGATGCCGGCGGCAAGGATCATCAGGAATACTGGATCCCGGCGGAGGATCTTCCCGCCTTCAATGCCGCCATCGTCGGTGGAATCGAAATCGTCGACTCCTTTCCCTGAGCGAAGCCCCGCTCAGGCGGGTTCGTGCCGAGAAATGTTCGAGGCACGCATACCAAACGCTTCATTTTGCCGCCCCAATCCCCATCTTGTATGGATCATTACTCTTTCCCGCCGGCCCGCGGACTGCTAAACCCGGTCGCGGCAAAATGTGATCACAGGTGAGCGATGCGTCTCCTCGTCGTCGAAGGCAATGTCCGTGCAGCGCGTGAACGTCACCGCGCGACCTACGGCCTTACGCCGTCGGAATCCTATGCGGCAGTGCTGAAGAGCCTGGCACCGGATGCAGTCTGCGACATCGCTATGCCCGCCGACGAAGGCACCAACCTGCCAGATGCCGCAGGCCTGGAAAGCTATGACGGCGTCGTCATCACCGGCTCCGGCCTCAACATCTGGAAGGCCGAGCCGGAATCGATGCGCCAGGTCGAACTGGCCCGCGAGGTCTACAAATCCGGCACGCCCTTCTTCGGCTCTTGCTGGGGCCTGCAGGTCGCCACCGTCGCCGCCGGCGGTTCGGTGCGGGCCAATCCCAAGGGCCGCGAGGTCGGCATCGCGCGCGACATCACGCTGACCGCCGAGGGACGCGACCACCCTCTCTACACCGGTAAGGCACCTGTTTTCACCAGCCCCTGCGTGCATGGCGACGAAGTCGAAGCCCTGCCCGAGGGCGCCATTGTGCTCGCCAGCAATGCGGTGAGCGACGTGCAGGCTGTTGACATCAGCCATGACGGCGGCCGCTTCTGGGGCATTCAGTACCATCCCGAATTCTCGCTCAACGAGTTGACGGTGATCATGCGGCGCTACAAGCCGACTTTGCTCGCCGAAGGCTTCTTCCGCGACGACGAGGCTGTTGATCGCTGGGTGGCCGATCTGGAGGCGCTGGTCTCCGACAAGCGCCGCACCGATATTTCCTGGCGCTACGGCATCGGCCCCGACATCCTCGACGCCCGCCGCCGGCTGAGGGAGATCGAAAACTTCATCGAGCTGCGCGTGAAGCCGGTGATTTCCGAGCGCGGTCGCGGCTGACCTGAAATTACCGCATTCGATCGGTGCTGTGTCTCCGATCGCAATGCAACTTTGGTGTGCCGATCTACTGATCGGCATTCTCGAACGCGGCGCGTTTCGCTGAAGGAATGCCGATCAGGAGATCGGCACACCATGCTTCCGGCGCCCTTGTTCCCGTCGATACAGCCTAACGTTGCGGCCGCCATCGCGCCGCAATCCTGCTTTTTCATGGCGGTCCCGCAATGGAGATCCGTCATGTCCGCCGTCCCTCGCCTCGCTCTTACCGCCTTTCTGCTACTGGGCACCACGCCGGTCTTCGCGGGAGATCTGGGAGTGCAGTCGAAGATCGATGCCGTGGCTGTCTATCCCGACGGCGCGACGGTGACGCGCATCATCGAGTTCGACATTCCGGCAGGCGAAACCGTGCTGGTTACCAAGGACCTGCCCGTCGGTCTCGATGCCGCCTCGATCCGTGTCGACATGCGCGAGGCTTCCGGCGTCTCGCTCTCGGGAACCGATCTCGCCGACGCTCTGCTTGACGGTCCCGTTCCCGATGCCGCTGCCACCGGGGCCCTGCGCGATCTCAAGGACAAGCGCGAAGGCCTTGCCGGGATCGGCAAGGCTCTGCTGGCCAAGCGCGGCCTCATCGAGCGTTTTGCCAATGGCGCCACCTTCAATGCCACAAAGGAAGGCAGCAATGTCACCGCCCTGCGCGGTGCCTGGAATGCGGTCGGCGACGATATGACGGAGGTCAACGAGGCGCTACGCCAGAATGCCGTCAAGATCCGCGACCTCGACGAGGAGATCGCCAAGCTCCAGAGCCAGCGCGACGGCCGCCCGGAGGGCCAGAAGCGCACGCAACTTCGCCTCTCAGTCAATGCCGAGCAGGCCGCGAAAGGCCGCATCGCCGTCTCCTATCTGATCGGCAATGCCGGCTGGTCACCGCTCTACGATGCCCGGCTCGACAGCGAGAAGGGTGAGCTCGAACTCGTCAGGCGAGCCAAGGTCATGCAAGCGACCGGCGAAGATTGGAGCGACGTTGCGCTCACCATCTCGACCGCCCGAGCCACTTCGGGCGCCGCGCCTCCCAAACTCGCCAGCTATGTCCTCAATTTCCAACCCGACTATTTTGCACTGCCGGTCGACGCCCTGGCCCGCAATCGCGCTGAAGAGAGCGAGGCGCGCCCAGCGCCGCCGGCTGCCGTGGCAAAGCAAGCCCAACCGAGGCCGGGACGGGAAACCGAGGCGAAATTGAACACGGCCGGCTACCAGAGCGTGTGGACCCTTCCCGCCCGCGCCAGCGTGCCCTCGGGCCCCGGCTCGAAGGCGCTGCGTCTCGCCTCCGCCAAGCTCACCCCGGACATCGTGGCGCGAGCCGTGCCCTCCCTGCAGCAGACGGCCTTCCTCGAAGCCAGTTTCAGCAACGGCGAGGACACGCCGCTCTTCCCGGGTTCCGTCTCGATCTATCGTGACGGCCTCTATGCCGGCCAGACCGCCATGCCGCTCGCCACCAAGGGAGAACCCGTCCGCCTCGGTTTCGGCGCCGACGATCGCATCAAGGTGGAACGGGCCGTGACGCGCAAGGTGGAAAGCAATACCGGCATCACCCGCCCCACCACCAGCGAAAGGCGCGACTACAAGATCAGCCTGCGCAATGGCCGCCCCAACGCCATCAAGCTCTCGATCGAGGAAGCCCTGCCGGTGGCCGAAAACAAGGACATCAAGGTGGAGGCCTCAGCCCAGACGACGCCGCCGACCCAGCGCGATGCCGACAATCGTCGCGGCGTGCTGGTATGGACGGTGGATCTCGCCGCTGGTGCCACCAAGGATATCAATTTCGGCTACAAGGTCACCTGGCCGGGCGCCGAAACGATCAACCTGGATTAGGCCCTATAAGAATAGAGCGCGGACCAGCCTTCTCCCCTTGCGGGTATCGTCCACTCCACTTGGAGTGGACCGGGTGCCCCGAAGGGGCGGATAAGGGGAGATACACCACTTTGCAGAGGACGAGCTGACACCCCCTCATCCCCCTGCCAGGATCCAAGGCACTTCCGCCGGAAGAGCCAGGTCCCGCAAGGGGAGAAGGAGAACGCCATAATTTACTCTCAAGCCGTCTCGACCAGCAGCGCGTCCAGGGTCTGGCCGGCGGAGGTCGCCTGGATGGAGGCGACATAGCCGGCATAGAGCTTGGCGAATTCCATATGCTCGGCAAGGCCAAGCTTGGCGAAGGGGCTGGTGCGCAGGAGGTCGAGCGGATTGCCGCCGCGGACGAGCTCCCAATCTTGCTCGCTGAGGCGCGGCTCCACCACATCAAACGCCTCGCCCCTGTCGTCCTTGCCGGTCAGATAGGCCCCGAAACAGGCAAGGAAAAAGGCTTCGCGCCGGAGATCGCCGCCGTCGGCCAGCAGCATCTCCAGCGTCCTGGAGTGGAAAACCGGGATCTTGGCCGTGGTGTCGAAAGCGATGCGCAGCAACTGATCGTTGATCGCTGGATTCGAGAAGCGCTCGAGTACCGCGTTCTTGTAGTCCTCCAGCGAAACGCCCTTCGGCCCCTCGATGCGTGGAATGGCATCGCGGTCGAGGAAAGTCTCGAGCAACCGATGGAGGCGCTTGTCGCCGAGCGCCTCATGCACGATGCGATAGCCCATGAGAATGCCGGGCATGGCGAGCAGGATGTGCGAAGCGTTGAGCATGCGCCCCTTCATGAATTCGAAGGTCGGCACGTCGTCGCGCATTTCCACCCCGACTTCCTCGAAAGGCGGGCGTCCGGCGCGGAAGTCGTCCTCCAATACCCATTGGCTGAAGGTTTCACCCAAGGCCGGCACGGCGTCGTCGATACCGCTGCGCTGGTTGAGGCGATCCTTCACCTCGGGCGGGATCTGGGGCGCGATGCGATCGACCATCGAGTTGGGGAAGTCGACCTCGGCCTCGATCCAGGCCGCGAGTCCGGCATCACGGGCGCGGGCGAAGGAAACGATCGCCTTGCGCGCCGTATCGCCATTGTGCCGGAGATTGTCGCAGGACATCACCGTGAAAGGTCCTGTCCCCTGCTCGCGCCGGCGGCGCAAGGCCTCGACGATGAAACCGAAAGCCGTGCGCGGGGCGCCACCGGCCAGGTCGAGGGCGACCTCCGGGGTATCGAGCTTGAACACACCGGTGGTCTCGTCGAGATTATAGCCGCCCTCCGTGATCGTCAGCGAGGCGATGCGAGTATCGGCATGGGTGAGGCGCATCAGCACCGCTTCGGGATCGTCGGGCGCATGCAGATAATCCACCATGGCTCCAACAACCCGAGTGTTCGCCGAACCGCCGGGTGCATATTCGGTGACGGTATAGAGGCAGTCCTGGCCACGATAGGCCTCGGCCTTGGCCCGGGTGGCCGGAGCGTCGATCAGCTCGACGCCGCAGATGCCCCAGCCCTCATTGCCGGGCCGATGCAGGCAGCGATCGACATAGACGGCCTGGTGGACCCGATGGAAATTGCCGAGGCCGAAATGCACGATACCCGGGCGCACGGCGGAACGATCATACCCGGGAACGGCGATGGCAGCGCCGAGGTTTCCAAGGGTTTTCAAGGAAAGCTTCTTCAAGATCGTCTCCATGATGGCGGCGGCAGCCGCGACCCGGCGCCGTCTGACGTGAGGTCGAGCCGGCAAGACGAGCCTGCCCGAGCCTCCATGCTGGGGTTGGTGGATCCCGGATCGGGAACGGGGCTGCCCCTCCTGTTCTCGTCCGGCCGTAGCGTTTTGCGATTTGGTGGAATCACCAAGAATCGCAAAGATGCGTTCAAGCAAAGAACTAGGGCAAACCAGCGTTTCCGCCGAAACGCCCCTTGCTCTAGGAGCGGCAACGCCTGACCGCAATTCGAAGGCGTGCCTGCAACAACGCCATACTTGGCCTTGCTTCCCAGATTTTGGCAAGAGCTTGTTGCAGACGATCACTTTATCCATGTCGAAAATTCGTTTGCACACTAACGAATTTTCCCTAAAATTATCACCTCCACCGTGGATCGGCTCTAATTCACGCAATTCCTTGTTTATTTATTTGATTGCCAGATTATTTGCGGATATCTCCACGGTGAGAATGAGTGACGACCTAGGCAGAGTTTCCTGGCGAGGCCCCCGGATGGGCCTCGCCAGGAAACTCTGCAGATGTTTGATACATTGCAGCTCCTCCTGATCGTGGCCATGCCCGATCTGGAGAAAGCTGCTTAGCGGCGAGGCAGCCAGGATGAGCAATTTCAACGAAGAACGGGTTCTGAGCGTTCATCACTGGACCGACAAGCTGTTCAGTTTCACCACGACGCGTGATCCGGGCTTCCGCTTCGAGAATGGTCAGTTCACCATGATCGGCCTGCCGGTCAATGGCCGCCCGCTGCTACGCGCCTATAGCCTGGTCAGTGCCAATCACGAAGAGACGCTCGAATTCTTTTCCATCAAGGTGCAGGATGGGCCGCTCACCTCCCGCCTGCAGCATCTCAAGGAAGGCGATGCCATCATCGTCGGACGCAAGGCCACCGGCACGCTGCTGCTCGACAACCTCAAGCCCGGCCGCCACCTCTATCTCGTCGGCACCGGCACCGGCCTTGCTCCCTTCCTCAGC
The DNA here is from genome assembly GCF_051161885.1 of Labrys methylaminiphilus subsp. lupini. Classification (NCBI taxonomy): domain Bacteria; kingdom Pseudomonadati; phylum Pseudomonadota; class Alphaproteobacteria; order Hyphomicrobiales; family Xanthobacteraceae; genus Labrys; species Labrys methylaminiphilus. The sequence continues at coordinate 137,313 of NZ_JBMDIH010000002.1, forward strand.
CTGATCAAGGATCCGGAGACCTATTCCCGTTTCGAGAAGATCGTGCTGATCCATGGTTGCCGCCAAGTCCAGGAACTGGCCTATGGCGAACGCATCACCCATGAGCTCCCCGCCCATGAATTCCTGGGCGAGTCGGTCCGCGAGCAACTGATCTATTACCCCACGGTGACGCGCGAGGCCTTCCGCAACACCGGCCGCATCACCGACCTGATCAAGTCCGAAAAGCTGTTCGAGGATATCGGCTTGCCCCCGCTCGACATCGAGCAGGATCGCGTGATGATCTGCGGCAGCCCCGAAATGCTGCGTGATCTCAAGGTCCTGCTGGAGGAGCGCGGCGCTGTCGAAGGCAATCATGGCGAGCCAGGCGATTTCGTGATCGAAAAGGCCTTCGTGGACAAGTAGGCTCGGCGTCCGACACCCGATTCGCCGCCAGGATGCCATGACCGATTACAGACTGGACGATCAGATTGGCTTCATTCTGAGGCAAGTCTACCAGAGGCATGCCGTTCTGTTTTCCGATGGTCTGGGTGAGGATCTGACGCCGATGCAATGGGCGGTGCTGGCCAAGCTCGCCGAGCTCGGCACCTCCTCCCAGAATCTCCTGGGCCGGCTCACCGCCATGGATGTCGCCACCGTCAAGGGGGTGGTGGAGCGGCTGTCTCGTCGCGGCCTGATTGAAACCAGGCCCGACGCCGAGGATCGCCGCCGCCTCGTCGTCTCCCTGTCGGCCTCCGGGCAAGCCCTTTATGCCCAATTGGTAGCCCGGGCAGCAAAGGTAACCGACCAGACCCTGGCACCCTTGAGCGAAACCGAGCGGGACGCCCTGCTCGGCCTGCTGGGCAAACTGCGCTAGGCCGCCGCCCGCCCGCCAACAATGCCTGCACGCATGCCAAGGCTCGCTTCCATCGCCGCCGGAATCAAAATCGTACCTCTGAGCGACAGCAAGCTTGCGTTGGTGGGCGATGAATGCATTCTAGGTTATAAAACTGGGCGTTCGCAACCAGCCTGGGCAAATACTCGGAGGTATGGGACATCATGAGCGACCTGGGAGACCTGCAAAACCGCAAGCTCGACCTCGCCACCCGCGCCGCCTGGCTCTATTATATCGACGGAGCGACCCAGGACGAGATCGCTACCCAATTCGACATTTCGCGCCAGAGCGTGCAGCGTCTGGTCGCGCTCGCGGTCTCGGAACGGGTGATCGAGTTCCGCATCCAGAGCCCCATCGCCGAATGCACAGCCCTGGCCAAGCAATTGCGCGAACGCTACGGACTGACCATCTGCGAGGTCGTGCCGAACGGCCTGCATGATCCCCTGGCGGCCGTGGGCCTCGCCGCCGCGCAGATCCTCGAGACCCAGTTCGGTCAGCGCGGTTCGGGTGTTTTCGGCTTTTCGACCGGCCGTACCCTGCTGCGCATGGTCCGCGAGATCTCGGCCAAGCCGCGCCCCGATCTCAAGATGGTGTCTATCGTCGGCAACGCCGCCCGTGATGGCTGTGTCAGCCCCTTCGAGATCGCCATGCGCCTAGCCGACAAGCTCGACGCCAAATGCTACCCGCTGCAAATGCCGGTGCTCGCCGACACCATCGAGCATTGCCAGTCCCTGCGAAGCCAGCCGGTACACACTCTGCTGCAGGAACTGGTGGAGACGGCACGGGCCGTCTATGTCGGCGTCAGCGACGTCAGCTACGGCTCCCCGATTCACCAGGACGGTTTCGTCCTGGAATCGGAGATGCATTATCTGCTTGAGAACGGCGCAATCGGCGAAATCGCCGCCTGGCCCTTCGATCGTAATGGCCGCATCTTGCAGAACGATTACACCGAACGCCTCCCCGGCTTCCGTCCCGACCGGCTCGCCCGCCTCGTGCCGGTGGTCGGCGTCGCCGCCGGCCAGCGCAAGATCGCCCCGATCCGCGCCGCCCTGAACGGCGACTTGCTTTCCGGCCTGATCACCGATGAACAGACGGCCGCTGCCCTGCTCGAGCAGTCCTAAAGCAAATCGCGTTCAGGCTTAACGCTTTTTCGCGCTACCCCTGCTTCCAAGCCAACGGATTGGCTCGAGCGTCTTTACGATTCTTGACGATTCCGGCACATCGCCAGCCCCCCCCTGCTCCCACCCAACACCAGCGACAGCACGAGCGCACGGAACGCTTCCGCGCCCGCTGGCACCTGTCTGCCCACTAGGTGCGATCCTGACGCATGAGGCGGCTTGACATTAAGCTGCGTCGCTGAGAATATGCCCTCGTATTGGGCGTCTGCCCACGCCCACAAGCCGTGACAAGCGGCGCGCATTTTTTACGGGAGGTTCTGGTGCAAACGGCAAAATCACTGATTGCGCTTGCAGGCGCGCTGGCCTGCGGCGTTTCCCTCGCCTGGTCCCCAATGGCCGGGGCCGCCGAGACGTTGACGATCGCCACGGTGAACAATGGCGACATGGTTCGGATGCAGAAGCTTTCGGAGGATTTCACCAAGGCCAATCCGGACATCACGCTGAACTGGGTCACGCTCGAAGAGAATGCCCTGCGCGAGAAGGTGACGACCGACATCGCCACCAAAGCGGGCCAGTTCGACGTCCTCACCATCGGTACCTATGAAGTGCCGATCTGGGCCAAGAAGGGCTGGCTGGTTGCGCTCGACAAGCTCGGCGACGGCTATGACACCAATGACCTGATCAAGCCGATCCGCGACGGCCTGACCTATGAAGGCAAGCTCTACGCCGCTCCCTTCTACGGCGAATCCTCGATGATCATGTATCGCAAGGATCTGTTCGAGAAGGCCGGGCTGAAGATGCCCGACAGCCCGACCTGGGACTTCGTGGCCGATGCCGCCAAGAAGCTGAAGACCGCCGACACCTACGGCATCTGCCTGCGCGGCAAGGCCGGCTGGGGCGAGAACATGGCCTTCCTCACCGCCATGTCCAACTCCTTCGGTGCCCGCTGGTTCGATGAAAGCTGGAAACCCCAGTTCGACCAGCCCGAATGGAAGGCGACGCTCACCTTCTATGTGAACCTGCTCAAGGAGGCCGGCCCGCCGGACGCTTCCTCCAACGGCTTCAACGAGAACCTGACCCTGTTCAACCAGGGCAAATGCGCCATGTGGATCGATGCCACGGTGGCGGCCGGCTTCGTGACCGATCCCAAGCAATCGACCGTGTCCGACAAGGTCGCCTTCGCCCTCGCCCCCAATACGGGCATGGGCAAGAATGCCAACTGGCTGTGGGCCTGGTCGCTCGCTGTCCCCGCCGGCTCGCAGAAGGTGGAAGCCGCCGAGAAGTTCATCGCCTGGGCGACCAGCAAGGACTACTCGGCCCTGGTCGCCAAGGTCGAGGGCAATTGGGCCGCGGCACCTCCCGGAACCCGCGCCTCGCTCTACAACAATGCCGATTATCAGAAGGCTGCGCCCTTCGCCAAGCTGACGCTGGATTCGATCATGTCGGCTGATCCGACCCATCCCACCGTCAAGCCAGTGCCCTATGTCGGCGTACAGTTCGTCGCCATTCCCGAGTTCCAGGGCATGGGCACCTCGGTGGGTCAGCAATTCTCCTCCGCCCTGGCCGGCTCGACCTCGATCGACGACGCCCTGGCCGCTGCCCAGAAACTGGTGACCCGGACCATGACCAAGGCCGGCTATATCAAATGACCCGTTCCTCCCGGGACGGGGCTCATCGCCCCTCCTGAAACTTGGCTGTCCCGGCTCTTCGTCACCGGGACAGCCACCTTCAAGACTTGAACGAAGCGTCTTGCGATTCGAAGAGATCACCAGGTTTTGCGGGATTGCCAAGATCTTGCGGGATTGCCGAGAATCGCCGGGACGTCGCAGCAAAGTACCCGATCAAATAGGCGTTCGGGCTTGAACGCGCTTTGCTCAGGAACATTCAAGATTTGGTCTGTGGGGAGGACCTCAAGATGGCAACGCAGCAGACGCGCGTGCTGGCCAGGGTGGCTGTCGCGCCCTCGGTCATCATGCTCTTCATCTGGATGATCGTTCCACTCATCCTGACGATCTACTATTCATTGAACAACTACACGCTCGACGACCCGACGAATTTCTACTGGAACAGCTTCGCGAACTATACCTATTTCCTGACGGACCCCACCTTCTTCAAATCGCTGGGCGTCTCGCTGCTGATCGTCGGCTCAGTGCTCGCCATCACCATCGTCGGCGGCATCCTGATCGCCCTTCTGATGGATCAGCCCTTCGCCGGCCAGGGCATCGTGCGCCTGATGGTGTTGGCGCCCTTCTTCGTGATGCCGACCGTGGCGGCGCTGATCTGGAAGAACCTGTTCATGAACGCCGATTCAGGCCTGCTGACCTGGGTCTCGCAGACGCTGCATCTGCCGGTGGTCATCTGGTTCACCAACTGGCCGCTCCTGTCGATCATCATCATCGTCGCCTGGCAATGGCTGCCCTTCGCCACCCTGATCCTGCTCACCGCCATCCAGTCCCTGGACGAGGAGCAGAAGGAAGCGTCCCAGCTCGACGGCGCCAAGCCGCTCTCCTTCTTCTTCTACATCGTGCTGCCGCATCTTTCGCGCGCCATCACGGTGGTGATCCTGATCGAGACCATCTTCCTCCTCAACATCTTCGCCGAGATCAAGGTCACCACCAATGGCAGCCTGAATACCGCCAACCTGCCCTTCCTGGTCTATCTCACCGAAGCGGGCGACCACGATATCGGAGCGGCCTCGGCCGGCGCACTAGTCGCCGTGGTGCTGGCCAATATCGTCGCCTTCTTCCTCGTCCGCATGATCGGCAAGAACCTGGAGGCTTGAGCCATGGCACGCGCAGTTTCCACCCGGCGCAAGGTCGCCGTTACAACCGCCGCCTGGATCGTCGGCTTTCTGATCTTCTTCCCCATCCTGTGGATGGTGATCACCAGCTTCAAGACGGAGGGCGAGGCTGGCATTCTGCCTCCCAAATTCGTCTTCTTCGAGTGGACGCTGGAGAATTATCGCAACATCTTCACCCAATCCAATTATGGCAGGGCCGCGCTCAACTCGATCTTCCTGTCGGTCGGCTCGACCCTGCTCGGCCTGATCTTCGCGGTTCCCGCAGCCTGGGCCATGGCCTTTGCGCCCGGCAAGCGCACCAAGGACCTGTTGATGTGGATGCTCTCCACCAAGATGATGCCGGCTGTCGGCGCCTTGATGCCGATCTTCCTGCTCTTCAACCGCTGGGGCCTGCTCGACAGCCGCTGGAGCGTGATGGTCGTCTTGTTCCTGCTCAACCTGCCGATCGTGGTGTGGATGCTCTACACCTACTTCAAGGAGATCCCCGGCGAGATCCTGGAAGCGGCCCGCATGGACGGGGCTTCGCTCTGGCGCGAGATCGTCTATGTGCTGACGCCGATGGCCGTTCCCGGCATCGCCTCCACACTCTTGCTCAACACCATCCTGGCCTGGAACGAGGCGTTCTGGACCCTGAACCTGACCACTTTCGATGCCGCGCCGCTGCCGCAGTTCATCGCGGGCTATTCGGCCAAGATGGGGCTGTTCTGGGCGACACTGTCGGCCGCTTCCACTCTCGCCATCCTGCCGATCGTGGTGCTCGGCTGGTTCTCGCAAAAGCAACTCGTGCGCGGCCTTACCTTCGGCGCCGTGAAATGACGAGCCAAAACACTTCAGAATGGGGAGCTGCGTAAATGGGGCGCTTCAATCTTCGCAATGTGCGCAAGGCCTTCGGTGAAGTCGTGATCATTCCCGATCTCGACCTCGACATCGAGGATGGCGAGTTCGTGGTCTTCGTCGGCCCCTCAGGCTGCGGCAAGTCCACTTTGCTGCGCCTGATCGCCGGCCTGGAGGACACCACCTCCGGCGAGATCAAGATCGACGGCGTCGACATGGCGCAGGCGCCGCCCTCCAAGCGGGGTCTGGCCATGGTGTTCCAGTCCTACGCGCTCTACCCGCATATGAGCGTGCGCAGCAATATCGCCTTCGCCCTCAAGATGGCGGGCGAAAGCAAGGACGTCATCGACCAGAAGGTCTCCAAGGCCGCCGCCTCGCTCAACCTCACCAATTACCTCGACCGCAAGCCGCGCCAGCTCTCGGGCGGCCAGCGCCAGCGCGTCGCCATCGGCCGCGCCATCGTGCGCTCGCCCAAGGCCTTCCTGTTCGACGAGCCCTTGTCGAACCTCGACGCGGCGCTCCGCGTCAACATGCGCATCGAGATTTCCCAGCTCCACAAGGACCTGAAGACCACGATGATCTACGTCACCCACGATCAGGTCGAGGCCATGACCATGGCCGACAAGATCGTGGTGCTCAATGCCGGCAATGTCGAGCAGGTCGGCTCGCCGCTCGAGCTCTACAACAAGCCCAGGAACCTGTTCGTCGCCGGTTTCATCGGCTCGCCCAAGATGAATTTCCTGAAGGATGCTTCGGCAGCAAACTACAACGCCACCACCATTGGCGTCCGCCCCGAGCATCTCAACCTGTCTCCCACCGAAGGACAGTGGAAAGGCAAGATCTCGATCTCCGAACACCTAGGCTCGGACACCTTCTTCTACATCGATCTTGACGAAGGCACCCGGGTCACCGCGCGAGCACCGGGCGAATTCAGCCTGAGCACCGGTGACACCATCTATCTCACGCCTCAGCCAGATCGCCTCCATCGCTTCGACGACAAGGGCTTGTCCCTGGCCTGAGCATGGGTCTGCCATCTGCGAGGCGGGTTCCCAGACCCGCCTCGCAGCCCGGCGCCTGCAGGGCAGCCGGTCGCGTCCGAATTCCCGCAAAAATGCCCGTCAATTGTAGGGCCAATGCAGGATTGACTTCGTCGAATCAGCATGCCGCATTAGATTGACCGTAGCTGCACGGGCTTTTGTTCCGTTTGCAAAATCGATGCAGCAAACGGGAGCGACGCATGAAAGGATCCGCGATGTACAAGAAGAAACTCGATCTCACGGGCCGCCACGCCCTCGTCACGGGCGGGGGGCGCGGCATAGGCTTGGCCTGCGCCGAAGCATTGGCCGAATTCGGGGCCGAGGTCGTCATCGCCGATTTCGACATGAAGGTCGCGGCCGAAGGACAGGCAGCCCTGGCGGCCAAGGGCTACAAAGCCGAAACGGTGCAGATGGATGTCACCAAATCCGATCAGGTGACCCAGGTCGCCGATGAACTCGCCGCCAAGGGCCGCACCGTCGAGATCCTGGTCAACAATGCCGGCATCGCCCGCTCGATGACGCCGGCCGAGGACGTCGCCGACGAGCATTGGCTCAACGTGCTCGACGTCAACCTGAACGGCGTGTTCTGGTGCTGCCGCGCCTTCGGCAAGCATATGCTGGCGGCCAAGAAGGGCTCGATCATCAATATCGGCTCGATGTCCGGCATCATCGTCAACAAGCCGCAGGAACAGTCCTACTACAACGCTTCCAAGGCCGGTGTGCATCACCTCACCAAGTCCCTGGCGGCCGAATGGGGCCTACGCGGCGTGCGGGTGAACTCCGTCGCTCCCACCTATATCAACACGCCGCTGACCGCCTATGCCGCGACGGACCCGGCCAATACGGCGATGTTCAAGACCTGGCTCGAGATGACACCGCAGGGGCGGATGGGCGAACCGGAAGAAATCGCCTCCGCCGTGCAGTTCCTCGCTTCGGACGCCGCGAGCCTGATGACCGGCTCGATCGTCGTCGTCGATGGCGGCTACACCTGCTGGTAGGAGCAGCACGCAAAGACGGACCTAACCTTCTCCCTTGCGGGAGAAGGTGTCCCGAAGGGACGGATGAGGGGTCTTACGACCCATCCCAGAGCTACCTCCTGAGAGGCCACCAAGAGTTGTGAGGTTCCGTCAACCCCTCATCCGGCGCTGCGCACCACCCAAGGCACTTCCCTTGGAAGTGCCAGGTCCCGCAAGGGGAGAAGGTTTTTCGCGCCTCAAGACGCGGCGCGGTTGTAGATGTCCTCGATCCGGATGATGTCGTCCTCGCCGAGATAGGAGCCGGTCTGCACTTCGATCAGTTCGAGTTCGATCTTGCCGGGATTCTCCAGCCGGTGGGTGGAGCCGATCGGAATGTAGATCGACTCGTTCTCATGCAGCGTCTTGATCTGGCCGTTGATGCTGACATTGGCGACGCCGCGCACCACGATCCAGTGCTCGGAGCGGTGATGGTGCTTTTGCAGCGAAAGCTGCCCGCCGGGCTTGACCACGATGCGCTTGACCTGGTGGCGCGCACCGAGATCCAGCGATTTGTAATGCCCCCAGGGCCTGTAGGACTGCAGGTGGTCCTGCGTCAGCCCGTTATGGCTCTGCTTGAGTTTCTCGACCAGCGCCTTGATGCCGGCGGCATCGTCGCGGCGGGCCACCAGCACGGCGTCGCCCGTGGTGATGACGGCAAGGTCGTCCAGGCCGACGACACAGACGAGTTGGCGTTCCGAGGACACCAGATTGTTGCGGGCATTGACGAACAGGGCCTCGCCGAGCTTGGCATTGCCGGCCTCGTCTTGCGGCGAGAGCTCGCGCACTGCCCCCCAGGAGCCGACATCCGACCAGTCGAAGCTGGCCGGAACCACGGCGGCGGCCTGGGTCTTTTCCATCACGGCATAGTCGACCGAGCGCTTGTCGCAACGGGCAAAGGCTTCGGCATCAAGACGCAGGAAGCCAAGATCGAGCTTGGCCTTGGCGACCGCCTCGTTCACAGCCTCGACCGTTCCGGCATCGCAACGGGCATATTCGGCAAGAAAGAAGCCGGCCTCGAACAGGAAATTGCCGGAATTCCACAGATAGCCTTCGCGCACATAGCGCGTGGCGGTCTCGGCGTCGGGTTTTTCGACGAAGCGGCGCACCTTCATGACGCCCTCGACCAAGGGCTCTCCGGCCTCGATATAGCCATAGCCGGTGGCGGGCTGGTTGGGCACCACGCCGAAAGTCACGATGCTCTTCTTGGCTGCCCCGCGACGCGCCGCCGCGCAGGCGGCCCGGAAACCTTCGATATCCCGCACGCGGTGATCGGCAGCGAGGGTGAGGACCGGCGTCCTGGCGCCGTCCCGCGAGGCAATGAAGGCCGCACCGGCCGCAATGGCCGGACCGGAATCGCGCGCCTCGGGTTCGAGCACGATATCGGCCTCGACGCCGATCGACAGCAATTGGTCGGCAACCAGGAAGCGATGGTCCTGGTTGGTGACGATGACAGGGCGACCGAACAGCTCGGCGCCACTCACGCGCCGCATCGTTTCCTGGAAGGTGGAGAGATCGCCGAACAAAGGCAGGAACTGCTTGGGCCGGCTGGCACGCGAGGCCGGCCACAACCGCGTTCCGGAGCCGCCGCAAACGATCAGGGGAACGATCTGGGTAGACATCATCCGCTCATATTTGAATTGGAGGAGCCATCGACTGAATAGCTCTATGCCACGATTATACCGGCAGAGGCAGGTGATTTTCAGGCCTGCTTTGGTTTATTTCGCTTCTCTTAGAGGGGGCATCGCCACCGCAACGCTAATGCTTCCGGATAGGGCGAGGTCTCCTGCGGCTGATGCAGCGCCCATCCTCATTCCGCGGCAGCCAGGCCGTCCCTGTCCAGCACCGGGCCATTGGGGTCGCCCGGCGCCGTTTCCCAGCCGAGGTCCGGAATCACCGCGATGCGGGCGCCGCGCATGTCGACGCGCGTCATCACGAAGTCGGCATTCTGCAGATGACGGATCTGGCTGCGGGCGCGCCCAGCCGAATGACTGCCGCAGCGCCTGGCGATCTCGGCGTCCGGCGGACATGGCAGCCCCGTCATCGCAGCAGCGGCAAGGATCAGGAACACGGCCTGGAGATCGGCGGGAACCAGGCGGGCATGGTCGAGCGCGCCCCGCCACTGTTCCTGGTCGACGCTATCGGGATCGAGACCTGCCCGGGCGGCGTTGAGCAGGAACTTGAACTCGGCCATGGCCGGCGGCGAACCGCCCAGCCGCTCGATGCGGCAGCGCACGATGAAGTCCTGATAGAGCACGGCATCGGTGCGGAAACTGGCATCCGGCTCCTCCATGATCGCAAAGGCGATACGGGCATGAGCCTGCTGCAGTTCGGCTGGCGCTATGGCGGGCAAGGCCTCCTCGCCGGCAGCCTCGGCTGGCCTGTCGCGCACGAGCTGTTCGAGAATCTCCGTGGTCGACATCGGCGGCGGCGTCACCACGCGGCGCTCGGGACGGGCGCGCGGCGCTGCCACGGGCACGGGCGCCAGGATGAGATCGCGCGCGGCATCACCCCCTTCCGGCAGCGGCGTCAGCTTCGGCGTTGCCACCTTGGGCCGCGTCTCCACCGGGCCGACCTTGATCGGCAGCGGGCGGCGCGAAAGGGCCGGTCCCAGCGCCACGAACTGGCCGCGCTGCAATTCCCGGAAGGTCTCGGCCTGGCGCCGATCGAGGCCGAGCAAATCGGCGGCACGGGCCATGTCGATATCGAGGAAGGTGCGCCCCATCAGGAAGTTGGACGCTTCGGCAGCGACGTTCTTGGCGAGCTTGGCCAGGCGCTGGGTGGCGATGATGCCGGCGAGGCCGCGCTTGCGGCCGCGGCACATCAGATTGGTCATCGCCCCGAGCGAGACCTTGCGCGCCTCTTCGCCGACATCGCCGGAAGCGGCAGGCGCGAAGAGCTGGGCCTCGTCGACCACCACCAGCATCGGGAACCAATGGTCGCGCTCGGCATCGAACAAGGCATTGAGGAAGGCCGCCGCCGCCTTCATCTGCATTTCGGCATCGAGGCTCTCCAGCACCAGCACGGCCGAGACCCGGTGCTGGCGCACGCGCTGGGCGATGTGTTCGAGTTCGGCCAGGCTGCGTTCGCCGTCGATGACGACATGACCGTAGCGATCCGACAGGCTGGCAAACTCGCCCTCGGGATCGATGATGACCTGTTGCACATGCGGCGCGCTCTGTTCGAGCAGCCGACGCAGGAGATGCGACTTGCCGGAACCCGAATTGCCCTGCACGAGCAGGCGCGTGGCCAGCAACTCCTCGATGTCGAGCATTGCAGGCGCACTGCCGGCGGCAGACGCGACGCCCATCTCGATTTCGATCTTCATCTCAAGTAGTGATTCCGGTTTCGCCCCAGCCATAGCGCCCCTGAGGGGCTGCTCACAACCCCCACCCACCCCTCAGCAGGGATTTCCACATGCGTGGCACGGTGGGGTTTGAAATCCGTTCCGTCACAGCCCGGGTGACTCTTGCTTTCGTCCTCACTCTACGGAAGGATGAACGTGGGCGGGCTTTCTCCAACAAAATTTGTGCGATGAAGACATTGTTGCTCATCGTCGGCCTTCTGGCTGCCATACCGCATTCGGCAAGCGCCGCCGCGAACCATCCTTGGCGTCTCGAACCGGAGATACCCGCGTTTCCGGCATTCACACTGCCGAATGCCCTGCCCGATCCTCCGTTTCTTCCTGCCGAGCCGCCTTCGTTCTGGACATCGACCGGCCTTGCCAATCTGATCGACTACCCGGCCCCCATGCTCGACACGCATCCCAGCAGGGAGCCGATGCAGATCACGGTCGTCCACAGCAGCACGCCAAATTGTGACGATCATTGCGCCGAATGGATTTCGGCCGAGGGGATGATCACCGACGACACCCCGCTCCTGTTTCGTATGACCTTGGCGCTTCTGGGAAAGCGCAAGCTGCCTGTGGTGATCTCCTCGCCCGGCGGGTCGGTTCGCGCTTCCTTTGCAGTGGGACAAATGATCCGCATCAGGGGGCTTGACGTTATAGTGGGCAGGACGGTGAAGGAGGCCTGCCCGGAAGGAGACAAGGCCTGCAACGGCCAATCCGCTGATGCGCGTCGCGGCACAGCCGTGGGCTTCGACGCGATCTGCGCCTCAGCGTGCGTCTACGTCCTGTCGGGGGGAGTCCAGCGCATCGTGCCTCCTCTCGGTGCACAGATCGGCGTACATGAGACCGTTCAAACTGGAACTTCGGTATGGATCGAGAGATCCCCCGTCAAAGATTCATTCGGGCGGGTCATCGGCTTTCGTTCGCAAATGCATGCGGTCGCCAACACCCTTCAGCAGGCCGCACCGCCCGCCGCCTATGTAAAGGCTGAGTCCTACCTGACTGCGATGGGCATCAGCAACGAGTTGATCAGCCTCATGCATCAAGCGGCTTCCAACCAGGTACGCTTTCTCACTGGCAAGGAGCTCGCAGATACCGGCCTTGCTACACAGAGGCTGACGATCGACGAGTACTTTGCAACGGCAGGCCGCCATGTGGCCGATGCCGTTGCACCGGCAATGGAGCGTTTGCCATCCACCGCACTTCCCTTGGCCGTTGGCGCGAACGACAAGGTCCCTACAGCCTCCCAGGACGGGCAACGGTCCGCAACCCCTTGCCCGGCATCCTTCGAGGCCCTTCCTGTCGAGGGAAAGCGGGCAACCGGCCTGGTGGATGCCGTGATGCCGCCAGACGCTGCTTCCGTGATCCTGCATGGCGTGGAAGAAACCTCGCATCTGCAAACACAGGCGAAATATTTCGAATTCAAGCGTATCGGCCTGCGTGTTTTCGCAAGAGGCAGAACTTTTGCGCCATCTGTGCTGGTCCCATCCGGCATGGCGGTGAAACCTGGTGACATCGTGACTTTTATCACCCGCCACCGAGATTCTACCCATCGGTGCCAGTTCGTGCCCAACCTGGCGGTCGCCGTTCGGCATTCCTGACGAACCGCTATGTAATGGCGCCTTGGAATATCCGAGCGTTCAGCCTCACAGGTACGGCGACTACTCGCCGATGCGATATTCGGCGAGCTTGCGCTTCATCGCCTGGAAACGCCGGACATGGGCCTCGTCGCGACGCAGGGCGACCGCGGTCGACAGCACGTCGATCACCACCAGAGCGGCAATGCGCGAGGTGGTGGGCGTATAGATGTTGGTATTGTCGAGCGTCTCCACCAGCAAGGCCACGTCGCAATGGCTGGCAAGGGAAGTCTCGAATCCGGTCAGGCCGATGACCTTGGCCCCGTTCTCGCGCGCGGTACGCGCCACCTCGATGATCGAGCGGCTGCGCCCGGTGTGGGAGATCACCACCGCAACATCGCCCGGCTTCATCATCGAGGCGACCATGATCTGCTGGTGAGTGTCGTGCTGGGCCCCGCAGGGCACGCCGAACAGCGGGAATTTTTGCTGGGCGTCACGGGCCACCACGCCCGAAGCACCCAGGCCGAAGAATTCGATGGCCTTCGCCTTTTCCAGAATGTCGATCGCCCGGGCCAGGGCCGCCTTGTCGAGGTGATGGCGCGCCCAGTCGAGGCTGGTGATGGTGTAGTCGAAGATCTTCTCGACCACGGTTTCCGGCGTATCTGTATCGAGCAGCACCGAATGGGTGGCCGGGGTGCCCAGCGCCAGGCTCTGGGCCAGGCGCAGCTTAAAATCCTGGAAGCCGGTGCAGCCGATCGCAGCGCAAAAGCGGATGACCGTCGGTTCGCTCACCCCTGCGGCCAGCGCCGTCTCCGCCACCGTCGCGTTCAGGATACGCTGGGGATCGGCCAGGATGAGGTCGGCGACCTTGCGGTCGGACTTGCGCAATTCGCCCAATGTCAATCGGATCACCTCGAGCACGTTCTGGATCGTGGTCCGAGGCGCCGGCTGCGATGCGGTATGATCCGGCAAGGTCATGGGCGGCTTCCCTTTTTCTGGCTCCCTCTTCGGGTCGGAGGGCTCAGACCGTCATCTCGGACGGACCTGCCAGCCTATACTCGATTCCCGTCCCGGCCCGAAGCAGACGGGTCGGCCCCGTCATCGCGGCGACCCTGGCGTCAATCGTTTCAGGTGCGAGCGTGTTGAAGGCAAACAGGCCGTAGTGGTGGGCGAGCACGGCAGAGATACCGCAGGACGATGCCAGTTCGACGGCCTCATCCAGGGTGAAATTGCCGGCAATGCCGGCCGCAGCCAGGGCTGGCGAACGGCCATTGACCGGCAGCAGCGCCAGATCGGCGGCCAGTGCCCGCACCTCTTCAACCTGTCCAGCATAGGGGATGGTGTCACCGGAGTGGAAGACGCGGATGCCGTTCACTCCAAGACCATAGCCGAGGAAGAGATGATGCCCCTGCCCATCCCGCTGCAGATCTTCGTGAGCGGCCCGCACGGCCTGCACTTCGATCGCATCGTCGAGGATCAGGGTCTCGCCGGCATCCATGCCGATGAAACGCTCCGGGTCGAGGCCGGTCCTGTCCTGCGCCAGTTTGAGCGAGGCCCTGGGCACCACCAGGCGCAGTTGCGCAAAGCGCCGGGCAAGCGGACCCAATGTCGCCGCATCGAGGTGATCGGTGTGATGATGCGTGCACAGGATGAAATCGAGCGGCGGCATTTCGTCGATCTCGATTGGCACCGGCATCATGCGTTCATGTGAAGGGCCGCGATCGCGATATTTCTGGGCCAGGGAATCCGAGAGATAGGGATCGATCAACAGGCGATGCCGGCCGCTGTCGAGGAGGAAACCGGCCTGCCCGAGCCAATAGAGCGAGAGACCGGTTTCAGGCCGGCTCGCAAGCTTTCCGGCCAGCAGGCCGGCAAAAGGCAGGACTTCCAGCGTCATCTCATGCCCTCCCCCGCAAGGCGTCCATCAAATTGGCGATGGCGACCTCGGCGGCCCTGTCGACGCTTTCCTGGGTGAAGCCGCCGATATGGCTGGTGGCAATCACCCGGGGATGGCCGGCGAGACCGAGGTTTGCCGGCGGCTCTTCCTCGAAGACATCGGTGGCGTAGCAGCCGATATGCCCGTCTTCGAGCGCTTGGCGCAGGCCCTTCTCGTCGACCAGCGACGACCGGGCCGTGTTGACCAGCACCGCGCCACGCCGCATCGCTGCGAATTCGCTGGCGCCGAGGAGCGGGCGGCCATCCGCCGGCGCCGGGCAGTGGAGGGTGACGACATCGGCCTCAGCCAGCATGTCCGATATCTCGACCCAGCGCAGGCTGTTCGCCTCGACATTCACGGCAGGGCGCTGCGGATCGTAGGCGAGAATCTCGGCCCCGAGCGCGGCAGCCAGGCGCGCGACCTCGGCACCGATGGCTCCGCAGCCGACCACGCCCACCTTGCGCCCGCGGATCTCCACACCGATCCGGCGCGGCCAGGTTCCCTGCTTGATACCGGCATCGCAAAGCGGGATCTGCCGGAGCGCTGCGAAGATCAGGCCGATGGCAAGCTCGGCCACCCCGGCTGCATTCGCACCGGCTGCGATGCGCACGGCGATCTTGCGCGCGAGCAGCGTGTCGATCGGCAAATTGTCGGTTCCGGTGCCGTTGCGGCTGATCGCCCGGAGCGAGCCCGCCTCGGCGATGACGCGCGGCGAGATCTTTTCCACGCCCGCCAGCCAGCCGGTCACGCCGGGCACCAGAGCGAGCAAATCCTCCTCGTCGGGCAATTTGCCGGGCGCCGGCATGACGATCTCATGGCCCTCGGTCCTGAGGCGCTCGACCAGGGGATGGGCCGTCGACGTCAGCGAGCGCGGCGTGACCAGAATGCGTTCCATATCTTCGGCTCTTCTCCCTATCCCTTGGAAGCGGCGATGGCGATCTCGCCCAGCCGCTCAAAGGAGGGACCGGAGGTGGGGATCTCGATGTCGAAGACCTCGGCGATCACCTGGGTCCAGCCGTGCAAGAAATAGGTCCAGCCATCCTCGATCTGGAGATGCCGCGCCGCCTGCTGGCGCCGGGCCTGGTCGAGGAAGACGAGATCGCCGCGATAGTTGAGATCCCACACGATGGCGCGCTCCGGAAAGACCGCCGCATCGGTGAGGGGCGAACCGGGAGCGTCCTTGCCAAGGCCGGTGGCATTGATCACCACCGAGCCCGGCTTGAGCGCGGCGGTGACCGCATCATTGTCAGCAGGATCGGGGGCGAGCACATAGTCGACCGGCACGGGCATGCCGATCTCTTCATGAATGCGCCGGATCTCGTCGAGGCGCGGCTGGCTGCGATTGGAGACCACGATGCGCGACGGCCGGTCGGCGCCGCGCTCCTCACGCACCATGTGCCAGGTCAAGGCAATGGTGGAGCCACCTGCCCCCATCGAGAAGAGTTCGGCGCCGGTGCGTTCGAAATGTCCCTTGGAAATGAAATTGTCGAGGGCAAGCCCGGAAGAGATCGGGTCCTTGGCGTGGCAGATCAGGCGCCCGTTGCGTTTGGACAGGCAACTCGTCTCCTCCATGCGCAAGGCAAAATCGTCGACTTCGTCGAACAGGTCCCGGCAGGCTTTGTAGAGGTCTATCTTGTGGGTGGTGACCAGCGCCCCCAGTGAGAGGGGATCGGCCTTGATGAAGGCGACCGCTTCGCGATAGGCGGCCGGGTCGGCATGAAGGGGAAAATCGATGCCCTTGATCACGGCATCCTTCAGGCCCAGGTGCTCTGCCCAGGCCGGGAAGACGCGCATGATCGAGCTTTTGGTCGTGGTCACGCCAATGAAATAGAGCGTCGGCTGCGTCGCCGGCTGGTAGCCGCTCATGCTGCACCCGCCCGGATCGCCTTGACACGCTCGACGGCAGCCTTTGCCTTGGCGGTGATCTCCGCGAATTTGCCGCCATTGATGTCTTCGGGCTTGGCGATCCAGGTCCCGCCGACGGCCGCGACGAAGCGATGCTTGAGCCAGTCGCTCATGGTCTCCAGCGTGACGCCGCCGGTCGGGATGAAGCGAACGCCGAGATGATTGAAGGGAGCGGCGATCCCCTCCAACGCCTTCGGCCCCCCCGCGACACCGGCCGGGAAGAACTTGCACAGGCGAAGGCCGGCGCGCGTCGCCAGCGTGAGATCCGTCGGCGTCATGATGCCGGGGGCGAAAGGCAGGCCGATGGCCTTGGCGGCAACGACGATCTCGGCATCGAAGCCGGGAGACAGGGCGAAACTCGCGCCACTGTCCTTGCAGGCCTGGACCGACTCCAGATCCAGCACCGTGCCGGCGCCGGCCAGGAAATCCGGCCTCTGGTCGCGCAGGATGGCCAGCACTTCTGCAGCGGCCCTGGTGCGGAAGGTGATCTCGGCGATCGGCAAGCCGCCAGCGGTCAAGGCGTCGGCCAAGGCAACCGCATGGGCGGGATCGTCGATCGCGATGACCGGCACCACGCCGATCGCCTCGATCTGCTCAATGGGATTGTTGGCCATGTCCGCGCTCTCCTCAGGGCTTGCCGACGATATCAGCATAAGTGGCAATTTTGTAGCAATGCTACATATTTCATCTCGCCTCGGCAAGGCACCTGGGATATTTTGCTGCGGCGCAGCATGAATTTGTCGGAATTTTCGGTTGACCCGCCGAAAAACGTGTAGCATCACTCCCAAAAATGCACAGGCGATGGCCGCGCCATATCCCGCCCGTCCCTTTTAAAAAGCGAGCCGAGGACACACCCATGACGCAGGATCTCATCCTGGCCATCGATGTCGGAACCGGCAGTGCCCGGGCTGCCCTGGTCGAGGCCGGCAATGGTGCCATCCTGGAGATCGCCGCCAGCGAATATGACCAGATCGTACCGGCTTTCGGCTGGGCCGAACAGCGCCCCGCCGATTGGTGGGCCGGCACCGTCTCCGCCATCCGCACCGTGCTCGAACGCCATGCTGGCGCCGCCGCCAGGATCCAGGCCGTCGCCGCCTGCGGCCAGATGCATGGCACCGTGCTGGTCGACGGCCACGGCAACCTCACCCGCGACACCGCGCCCTTGTGGAACGACAAGCGCACGGCAGGCCTGGTGGCGGCCTTCGAGCGGGACAACCCGCCCGCCTCCTATCTTTCCGAAAGCGGCAATCCACCGACGCCGGCTTGGCCCGGCTTCAAGCTCGCCTGGCTGCGCGACAACGATCCGGATGTCTATCGGGCGGCTGCCACCGTGCTGATGCCGAAGGACTACATCAATCTGCGGCTCACTGGCGAAATCGCCATGGACGAGGGCGACGCCTCCTGCAGCTTCCTGATGAATCCGACAAGCGGGACCTGGTCGAACGCGATGATCGATCGCCTCGGCCTCGACGCCGCCAAGTTGCCGCCGATCCGTTCGCCGCTCGACATTCTCGGGCATGTCACCGCGGGCGCAGCTCTGGAGACCGGCCTTGCCGAGGGAACGCCTGTCCTGGTGGGCGGGGCCGACTATCCCGTGGCGGTGCTCGGCTCGGGCGTCGTCCATCCCGGTACGGCATCGGACGTGATGGGCACCTCCTCCATCATCACCCTGGTGACGGGCGAGCCGCTGCTCGATCCAGAGATCTGCAACGTCCGCACCGTCGAGGGTCATTGGGGCCCTTTCACGCTGCTGGAGACCGGCGGCGATGCCATGCGTTGGGCCCGCCGCGCCTTCCACGAGAAAAGCCTGTCCTATGGCGACATCGTCGCCAAGGCAGCCGAGGCCCCGGCCGGTGCCGAAGGCTTGTTCTTCCTGCCCTTCCTCGCCGGCGAGCGGCTCGGCGCGCATCGCAATGCCCGCGCCCAGTTTTTCGGCATCGGCGCCAAGCATGGCCTTGCCCATCTCCATCGCGCCACGCTCGAAGGTGTGGCTTTCGCGGTCAACCGCCATATCCGCGTGATGGAGGCCTCCACCGGCCAGAAGCTCGAGCGCGTGGTCGCTTCCGGCGGCGGTGCCAAGACCGAACTCTGGCTCAAGATCAAGGCGAGCGCCTATAACGTGCCGATCCTGGTACCCGAAGAAACCGAATGCGGCCTCGTCGGCTGTGCCGCGATGGCGGCAACCGCCCTCGGGCGTTTCGGCAAGGTCGAGGACGCCGTCGCCCATTTCGTACGCTATGGCGCCGAGGTCCTGCCCGACCCGGCCTGGGCGGAAACCTATGCCCGCATGCAGCCGATGTTCGACCGCCTCTATCGCCATTCCCAGGCGCTCTACGACGATCTCGACCGGCTGCAGCAAGGCTGAACCGCCGCCTGGTCCCCCTCCCCAGAGCAAAATGACTTTTCTCCAATCGTCATTTTTCTCTAACTCTTTGTTTTGACACGTTTTCTTAATCGAAAAGTCGATCAACTTTTCTGGAAAACTCTCTGGCTTGAAGGAAACAATCATGCAGGACGTGCTCTCCGCCTTCCGTCCCGGCCTATTCGAAGGCAAGACTGTCGTGGTCTCCGGCGGCTCCAGCGGCATCGGCCTGGCCATCGCCCAGGGCTTTGCCGGCCTCGGTGCCAATGTCATCGCGACGGGGTCCACGCAGGCGCGCCTGGCGGCGGCCAAAGCCGCCAATGGCGACCGCTCCATTCGTTTCGAACAGCTCGACGTCCGCGACAAAGCGGCGGTCGACCGCTTCTTTGCGGCCCTGCCGGCGCTCGACGTGCTGGTCAATGCCCAGGGGATCGCCCGCCCCGAAGCCGAATGGACCGAGGAAACCTATCTCGAAGTCATCGACGTCAACATGAACAGCGCCATGCGCCTCGCCATGGCGGCCCACCCCCTGCTGGTGAAATCACAAGGGTCCATCATCAACTTCGCCTCGATGCTGAGCTATCTCGCCGATGACAGCGTGCCAGCCTATTGCGCCAGCAAGACCGGCATCATGGGGCTCACCCGGGCCCTCGCCCACAAATTCGGGCCCGAAGGCATCCGAGTCAACGCGATTGCGCCCGGCTATCACCGCACCGACATGACCAAGCCCCTGTGGTCCGACCCGGTGCCGGCCGGAAAGATCGCCAATAAGGCGGCGCTCAAGCGCTGGGGCACCGTCGACGATCTCGTTGGCACCGCCCTGTTCTTTGCCTCGCCCGCCTCGATCTTCGTGACCGCTACTACGCTGCCGGTCGATGGGGGCTATGTCGTCAGCGGCTTCTGATGCCAAGAGTTCGATGACTCTTGGTTCCGTCTGATGGTTTTCGCCAAATCTTTGATTTGGTATCGAAAATCATCAGGTGTCCAAGGCCAGGGCGCACCAGCATCTTCGAGACCTGGCATGACAAGGCTGCATCGCAAGACGCATTGGCCAGAAGCAAAACCGCCCGGCGCGAGCCGGGCGGTTTTCCTTGTCAGGCTTCATTCACAGGGCGGCGCCCCTGGCGTGCCGCACCGACGCTGGCGCCCGCCGCCGGCGGGAGCCGGGCCGCGTTCGCCCGGCGGCGGCCGCATCTGTTGCATCGGCCGGGGGGCCTGCCCGCCGAATTCCGGCTGGGCGCGCGGTGAAGGCGGCTGCCGGTTCATGCGAGGCTGCGCATTCATGGCCGGTGCCATTTCAGGCGCGGGTGCCGGATTCAGGCGCTTCTGGCGCGGTGGCGGCGCGCCATTGTCACCAGACCCGCCATCCGGCTGGGCCTGAAGGCGCGGGCGGCGGCCGGCCGGCTGGACCGGCGCATCCGGCTGGCCGGGACCGGCATCGGGTTGCCGGTTCTGCGGACGCCGACGCCCCGGCAGCGGCTGCATCTGCCCGCTGCCATCCGGCAAGGCTTGGCCAGCGGGCGGTAGCGGCTGGCCGAAGCCCTGACCGTCCTGCGCTGGACGACGCTTGCGGCCGGCCGGCTGCGGCGGCGCACCGCCTGCATTGGGCAAGGCCTGCCCGTCGGGTGCGGCACCAGGCACCGGCGCCGGTGCGCCGCCATCCTGGGGCTGGCGCCCTTGTGGCTTCTTGCGGCCGGGACCCGGCTGCTGCTGACTGCCTGCCTTCGGCAAAGGCTTGCCGAGCTGGTTCTCATCGGTGGCGGGTGGCTGTCCCCCGGGCAAGGCCGTGCCATCAGGCTGTTGCCGGCCGCCGGGACGCAGGCGCCCCTTCTGTCCGGGGAGAGGCTGGCCGGGCTGCGCCTGGTCAGGCTGTCCTTCGGGCTGGGTGCCCGGCAAGGGCTGGCCCAACTGGCCGGGTTTGGCCGCCTTGCCGCCAGGTTGCAGACGGCCCGGCAGCGGCTTGCCAGCGAGCGGCGGCTTGCCGTTGTCGAGCGGCAGGGCCTCGCCGTTCATGCCGGGCAGCGCCTTTCCAGGCTGAGCCTGGCCGGGTTTGAGGCCAGGTTGGGTCTGCCCCGGCTTGAGTTCTCCAGGCTGTGCGGCCTGGCCCGGCAGGAATTGTCCAGGCTGGCCTTTTCCGGGGAGAGCCTGACCTGGGAGTGCTTGCCCTGGCTGAGTCCGCCCTGGCTGAGCCTGACCTGGCTGAGCCTGACTTGGCAGGAACTGGCCGGGCTGGCCCTTTCCGGGAAGTACTTGTCCAGGCTGCCCCTGGCCTGGCAGAGCTTGGCCCGGCAGCAGGCGCCCAGGCTGTTGCGGTGCACCTGGTACCGGCGGCACGCCGACCTCACCCGGCTGTGGCGCCACGACTGGCTGCGTCATCCCAGGTTGCCCACCCCGTCCCCCACGATTGCGCAGGAAGGGCGGCAGGGCAACGCGAGCGGCGGCGGCCGCTGCACCGATGGCGATCGCCGCACCGGCTGCCTTCTCCCCGGTCGTCAGGCCACCCTCGCCCTCTTGGGGCCGCATGCGCTCCGGCGGAGCCTCCAGCGTCTCGTTGATGATGGTGGCATTGTGGATGTTGTTGAAGATGAAATTCTGCGGCGGCGGCTCGACATAGCGCGGCGGCCGTACCCATTCGGGCATCGCCACATAGCGCGGCGACGGCAGCACATAGTCGTCGATCGGTGGGGGCGGTGGCGGCAATTCCACGAAATCGCGGGGCGGCGGCGGCAGGAAGATCACCGGCGGCGGTGGAGGCGGCGGCAGATCGAATTCGGGGTCGGAGAAAATGATCACCGGCCGTTCGACATAGACCACCTCGACCTCGGGCGGCGGCGGCACGTCATATTCGATCACGTCGAAGGTCGGCGGCGGCTCGATCGCGGCGGACAGATATCTCAGCCGGCGGCGGGCATCCCAGGCATGGGGGCCGCGCGGATAGCGCTTGAGATAGGACCAATAGGCATTCGGCGTATCGCGCTTCCAGGTCTCATGCCAGGTGATGGCTTCGCGCCGGGCCGCCACGATGGCGCGCACGCGCTTGGCCATGGCATCACGCGGAAAGGCGGTCAGGAAGTCCTGGTAGCCCTGCATGGTATCCCGGTCGACGGCGGCGACATAGGCATCACGCGCGTCGAAATCGGCGATGCGCTTGGATTGCATCGCCCTGTCTTCCTCAAGCGAAACCTGCGGGGCCGGTGCATCAGCCGCACGGTCGAAGAAACTGAAGGGGGCGCCGAGCTTCGACGCGCTCCAGGGCAGCACCGCGCCGTTGGTCTTCTCGCTCACCCGCAACCGGGTGCGGTCGAATACGTCGTTAATCGGCAGCCCCCCCGTGCGCATCATTTCGGCGAGAGCCTGCGCATAGGCGCCATACGGCCCCTGCTCGGGCGGCGCCGCCGTGCCGGGGGCCGCGTTGAAAGCGATCAGGGCATTGGGCTCGGCATCGACGAGCGCCAGGCCACCGGCGAGGGGCTGGTCACCGCGGGCAAATTGGTTGGCACGCGCACCATCGACCACCACGATACTGGCCTTCAACTGCAAGGCACCAAGCGGCCGAATGAAATCGGAGAGCCGCACCGCCTCGGCTGGTATGGAAGCAGGCGTCTGAATGGCGGAGTCGACGGGCACGAAATAATTCTGCCCTTCCGACTGCAGGCCATAACCGGCGAGATAAACGAAAGCCACCGTGTCGGGTCCCGATGCGGAGGCTTTGTCGAGGAACTCGCGGAACGCCTTGCGCAGCGAATCCTGGTCGAGATCGCGGGCGCCGGTGACGTCGAACCCGGCAGCCTGCAGGGTCTGGGCGATCAGGCCCGCATCATTGGCGCTGGTCGCCAACGGCCCGGCCTTGTAGTCGGCATTGCCTATGACCAGGGCAATGCGCTTTTCACCCTGGCTTTGTGCCCGGGCTGGTTGCAGCGGCAAACTCGCCACAAGCAGAATGAACAGGAGCGCAAAAGCGCTGCGGAATGTCGCGGACATTGATCTGGCCCTCTTGGTTTCCACCCGGCGTGGGCCGAGCTCGAACGGCTCATGGCCTGTGAGTACAACCTAAGCGATAGCTTGGCCGACTTGTATGGCGTGTGAACCAAAGGGGGCTGTTTTGGGGCGTTGTGGAGGCAATAGCGAGGCCAGCACCCGAAAGCGGACCGGGAACGCTAGTTTTGGTCCTGGCAGAGGATGATCGGCGATGCCAGGGCGGCGACATAGCCGGCGCCCTGATAGACCTGGGCGTTGTTGGCGCCGGGCGGCAGGAGGAAGGATCCGCTCACCACCTGCGGGACGTTGCCGACCTGCAGGAGGCTCCAGCTGAAATTGCACAGTTGCGCCGGCTTGGTCGGCGCCAGGTGAGAGCAATTGAGCAGCGCTCCTCCCAGCATGGCCGCGCCGCCGCAGCTGACGAAGCGCGGGGCAGCAACCGCCGGATCGGTGCCGAGCGCCAGGGCAAGCAAGGCCGCGCAAAACAGGCCAGCCCCTGTCAGTACCCGGCTTCGATCAAATCTTGCGTGATCAGCAGGCATTTTGCGGTTCGTACCCATCTGCCCGATTGCATTTGAGGCATCCTTGTTATAATCATACATAAACATAAGCAAGCTTATAATTAGAACGGCATGCTCTAGATATGGTCAACCCGCCCACCCTCGGCTTCATCCTGCATGACGTCGCCCGCCTGATGCGCAAACGCTTCGAACAGCAAGCCGGCGATATCGGCTTGACGCGCTCGCAATGGCAGGCGCTCGCCTTTCTCTCCCGCAGCGAGGGTATCCATCAGAGCGGGCTTGCCGAACTGCTCGAGATCGAGCCGATCACCCTGGTGCGCATTCTCGACAAGCTGGAAGCGCGTGGGCTGATCGAACGGCGCCAGCATGCATCCGACCGCCGGGTCTGGCTGCTTTTCCTGACGCCGGCCGCCCATCCCATTCTCGCCGAGATGCGCGCTGTCGGCGACAGGACCCGGGCCGAGGCCCTGGCGTCCATCCCGGACGAAGACCGCGTG
Source organism: Labrys methylaminiphilus subsp. lupini (assembly GCF_051161885.1). Classification (NCBI taxonomy): domain Bacteria; kingdom Pseudomonadati; phylum Pseudomonadota; class Alphaproteobacteria; order Hyphomicrobiales; family Xanthobacteraceae; genus Labrys; species Labrys methylaminiphilus. Next base: position 161,111 of record NZ_JBMDIH010000002.1, read on the forward strand.
AAATTACTCGACACCCTGACGCAGATGAAGGCCAACCTTCTCGAAGCCTGCCGCCAGCCGGTCGACGACAAGGAGGCAAATCATGGCTGATGGCAGTAACCAGGCCCAGAAACTCGAAAGCCCTGTCGAGATCGACCGGCTCGCCGGCGACAAGGCCAATCAGGGCACATCCACGCCGCAGCCGGCCAAGATGCGCAAGCGCTCGCTGACCCGTCCCCTGCTGTTTGCCTTGCTGCCGATCGCCGTCGTGGCTGGCGGCTACTTCTATGTCACCGGCGGGCAGGTGATGGAGACGGACAATGCCTATGTGCAGGCGGCGATGGTCGGCATATCGACCGATGTCGCGGGCACGGTGGTGGAGATCGACGTCGTCGAGAGCCAGGCCGTCAAGAAGGGAGACGTGCTCTACCGCATCCGTCCCGACAGTTACCGCACGGCGCTGGAAGGGGCGGAAGCGCAGCTCGGCACCGTGCGCAACCAGGTTCTGACCCTGCAGGCGAGCTACGCCCAGGCCGAGGCCCAGATCGTCCAGGCCAAGGCCGACATTCCCTTCTACGAAGCCCAGTTCAAGCGCCAGCAGGATCTGCAGGCTTCAAGCGCCGCCTCCAAGCAGACCTTCGACCAGGCCAAGCACGATCTCGACGCGGCGCGCCAGAAGGTCATCGTGGCCGAGGCCAATGCCCAGGCCATGCTGGCCCAGCTCGGCGGCGACGCTTCCCTGCCGGTGGAAAAGAACCCCTTCTACCTCCAGGCCCAATCGGCCGTCGACAATGCCAAGCGCGATCTCGGCGACAGCGTGGTGCGAGCTCCCTTCGACGGCATCGTCACCAATGTCGACGCCCTGCAGCGCGGCGCCTATCTCAACGCCTCCCAGCGCGCCTTCAACCTGGTCTCCACCACCAATGTCTGGGTGGATGCGACCCCTAAGGAGACCGAGCTCACCTATGTCAAACCCGGCCAGCCGGTCGAGATTTCGGTGGACACCTATCCGGGCGTGACCTGGACCGGCAAGGTCGAGACCATCAGCCCGGCCTCCGCCTCGAGCTTTTCCCTGCTGCCGGCACAGAACAGCTCCGGCAATTGGGTGAAGGTGGTCCAGCGCATTCCCATGCGCATCAGCATCGATCCTGCGCCCGACAAACCAAGCCTGCGTTTGGGCATGAGCGTAGTGGTCGGTGTCGACACCGGCCACGCCCGCGGCCTGCCCAGCTTCGTGACGAGCTGGTTCGGCCAGGCCAAGCCGAGCGCCGGCTGACGACAGAGCCGCCGCGCCTTCCTGCGCGCCGGCCCGCCCTTTGAGCACCTAATTATTTCATCACCATAGTCCCATATCGTTGCGAACGAGGCCCGCCATGAGCGCATCCGCCACCGCGAGCGCCGGCCCGATACCCAGCCCTGCCCGCCCGGCTCCCACGGTCGCCAATCGCGGCGCCATCACCGCCTGCGTCATCCTGGCAGTGATCATGCAGGCGCTCGACACCACCATCGCCAATATCGCCCTGCCGCATATCCAGGGCAGTGTTTCCGCCAGCCAGGACCAGATCAACTGGGTGCTGACCTCCTATATCGTGGCGGCGGCGATCATGACGCCGCCCTCCGGCTTCCTCGCGGCCCGTTTCGGCCGCAAGCGCCTGCTGCTCGTCTCCATCATCGGCTTCGTGGTCGCCTCCATGCTGTGCGGCATGGCCCAGTCCCTGATACAGATCGTCGGTTTCCGCCTGATGCAGGGCGTGTTCGGCGCCGCCCTGGTGCCGCTGGCCCAGGCTATCATGCTCGACATCTACACGCCCGAGGAGCGCGGCGGGGCCATGGCCGTGTTCGGCGTCGCCGTGATGGTGGGACCGGTACTCGGCCCCGTCATCGGCGGCTGGCTGACCGACCACATTTCCTGGCGGTGGATCTTCTACATCAACCTGCCGATCGGCCTCGTAGCCATGCTCGGCGTGATGGCCTTCGTCACCGAGACCCGCAGCAGCACGGCCGTCAAGCTCGACTGGCTCGGCTTCGGCATGCTGTCCATCGCCATCGGGGCCCTGCAGGTGCTGCTCGATCGCGGCGAACAGCTCGACTGGTTCTCCTCGGGCGAGATTCAGCTCGAGGCCCTGATCTGCATCGGCACCTTCTACATCTTCCTGGTCCACACCTTCACGGGCAAGGAACCCTTCGTGAAGCCGCGCCTGTTCGTCGACCGCAATTTTGCGGTCGGGGTGGTGCTCATCTCGGCGGTCGGCCTGACCTATTACGCCGCCATGGCGCTGATGACGCCCTATCTGCAATCACTGATGGGTTATCCCGTGGTGACCGCCGGCCTGGTGATGGGGCCGCGCGGCATCGGCACCATGGTCTGCATGTTCATCGTCGGCCGCCTGGTCGGAAAGCTCGACACGCGCGTGCTGTTGCTGATCGGCTTCGGCCTGACCGCCTGGTCGCTCTACGACATGACCGGCTGGACCCCCGATATCTCGCAATGGCAGATCATCGTCACCGGCTTCGTCCAGGGCGCCGGCCTCGGCTTCCTGTTCGTACCGCTCACCACAGTGACCTTCCAGACCCTGGATGCCAGCCTGCGCGGCGACGGCACCGGCCTCTACAACCTTTCGCGCAACATCGGCTCCAGCGTCGGCATTTCCATGACCGCCGCCCTGCTGACCGAAAAAACCCAAGCCAATCACGCCGATATCGTCGCCCACATCACCCCCTACAACCAGACCCTGCAGGACATGACCCGGGCGAAGATGATCGATCCGATGAGCGCCGCAGGGCAGACCATGCTCGACGGGATGGTCACCCATCAGGCGACCATCATCGCCTATATCGACGATTTCAAGCTGATGATGCTGCTGACGCTGGCTGCGATGCCGCTGGTTTTCTTCCTGAGAAAGGCAGCAAAGCCGCCGGAGATGGACCACAGCATGGCAATGGAGTGAGGGCTTGCCGAGGCCAGCCGGCTCATCCGCACCGATTTGAGCCCGCAGGACTTTATGCCATGTTCTTGGCAGACTCGAAGAACATGCGATGGCCATCCCATGGAATCAGGGCTCCCCTTCTCCCGCTTTGCGCAGTGGAACCGCGGCCTCGCCGAGGCGATCGTCGCGACGTCCCCGACGCAACTTGCGGGTCGCTTTGCGCCGACTGCCCGTGATCTGCTGGCTGCGGACAGCTGCCATGTCGGCCTCTATCTGCGGGAAGGCGCCTGCGTGACCATAGACGGCGAGCGGCCCGACCGCTGGAACCGCCAATATGACAGGGGCCTCTTTCGCGAAGATCCCTTCTTCCAGAAATTCGCCGCCACGCAGGACGACTTCCTGCTGCCGCTGTCCAGCTTCGACGCGTTCCACTTCGAGAGGACGCCCTATTATCGGGACTTCTACCTGCCGTCGCAGACCATCGACGAGATCACCGGCGTGTTCAATCTCTCCCCCGGCGTCGCCGGCTACGTGACCTTCTTCCGCCATATGGGCAGCCCCAGCTTCATCCCTGCCGACCTTGCACTCGCTGAAGGCGCCGGCGATGCTGTCCGGCTCGTGCTGGGGCGGCTTTGGCAGCTCTGGCAGTCTGGCGCTTCGATCAGGGGAGCCGCCAACCGCGTCGAACTCAGTCCCCGGGAGGGCCAGATTCTCGACCTCCTCATGGATGGCGGCTGCGCCAAGACCATCGCCCGCACGCTCGCCATATCGCCGGGCACGGTGCGCAATCACATCAAGAGCGTCTATGCCAAGCTGGGCGTCCATTCCCAGGTCGAACTGCTCGCCGGCGGGGGCGACAGACGCATGCTTTGACGCGGCGTCTCAGGCCAGGCTCACTGCCCTGTCAGGATCCGCGTCCACGCCCTGGTTTGACGGCGGAGCACCGCCGCGTCGGAATTGGTCACCACGAACAGCCGGGCCTTCACCTCCTCCGGAGGATAGATGCCGGGGTCCTTGGCAATCGCCTCGGTGAGCAGCGGCCGCGCTTCGGGCACTGCATTGGCATAGGATATGAAATTTGAATTGGCGGCCGCGACGTCAGGCCGCAGATTGAAGTCGATCCAGCGCATGGCATTGTCGGGATGCGGCGCATCCTTGGGCACGGCCATGGTGTCGAAATTCACCAGCGTGCCCTCTCGCGGAATGGCATAGGCCACCTTGACCGGCTTGGCCGCCGCCGCACCACGCGTCTTGGCCTGCAGAATATCGCCGGACCAGCCCAGCGCCAGGCAGATGTCGCCATTGGCCAGGTCATTGATGTAGCGCGAGGAATGGAAATAGCGGATGGAGGGCCGCACTTTCTTCAGCAGAGCCTCGGCCTTGGCGAGGTCATCGGGTGCGGTGGAGTGCGGATCGAGCTTGAGATAAGCCAGCGCCATGGGGATCACCTCCGTCGGCGCGTCGATCATGGCAACGCCGCAATCGGCGAAACGCTGGACGATCGCCGGGTCGAAGATCATGGCGAAGGAGTCGACGGGCGCATCCGGCATCCGGCGCTTGATGGCCTCGATATTGTAGCCGATGCCGTCCGTCACACCCATATAGGGCATAGCATGTAGGTTGCCGCGATCGGCCTGCGCGATCAGGGCCAGCACCTTCGGGTCCACCTTGGCGGCGTTGGGCATGGCCTCGCGCCGTAGAGGCTGCAATGTCTCGGCCTTGATCTGGTTCCTGAGGAACGGAAAGGCGGAGGGATAAACCACGTCATAGCCGGAGCGGCCCGCGAGCAGTTTGGTCTCCAGCATCTCGTTGCCGTCGTAATTGTCGTAGACGACCTTGATCCCAGTCTCTTTCTGGAATTTCTCCACCGTGTCGGGCGCGATGTAATCCGTCCAATTGTAAACGTTGACGACTTTCTCCTCCTCCGCCCGGACTGGAGCCAGGCCGATAAGGGCGAGACATATGACAAGGACGACCGAACGAAGCAGGGAGCGCATGCGAACCTCCTTTGCAGTCTAGGGAGCGTTTCCGGTCCGCTCAGACCGGAAAGGTGCCCATCTCGTTGAGATCATGAGGAGAATTATCCAGGCAGACCGAAGCCGGCTCTAGGCGCGACGACCGGCATAAACAGGCAGCGTGATGCAGGCGACATTGCCGCCGCCGAGCAGGATCTCGCGCGAATTCTCGATTCCGACGATGGCATGGTCGGGGAAAAGCTCGGCCAGGATGGCTTTGGCCGGGCGGTCGAGGGCGCAGCCGAATTCGGGAACGACCACCACGCTGTTACCGGGATAGTAGTTGATGTAGCTCGCCGCAATGCGGTTGCCCGCCGGCCGCGCCCAGGTCAATTCGACCTGGTCCACCCCCTCGCTTTCCTCCGTCGTGGTCTCGATCGGCAGGGGATGGGGCAGCTTGTGCACTTTCAGCGCTCTTCCCCGGGCGTCGCGCGCCGAGCGCAGCACGTCCTCGGCCTCGCGCACGATCTCATATTGCGGATCGTCCTTGTCGTCGGTCCAGCTCAGCACCACCTCGCCGGGGCGCACGAAGCAGCAGATATCGTCGACATGGCCGTCGGTCTCGTCGAAGGCGAAACCCCGCGGCAACCAGACGATGGTGTCGATGCCAAGATAGTCGGCGAGCTGCTGCTCCACCGCCGCCTGGCCAAGATGGCCGTTGCGGTTGGCATTGAGCAGGCATTGCGCGGTGGTGACCAGCGTGCCCTGCCCGTCGCATTGCAGGCCCCCGCCCTCAGCGATCAGGCTGGAACGGTAACGGTCCATCCGCTCGATTTCGAGGACCTTGTGGGCGAGCTGGTCATCGAGATCCCAGGGGAAATAGAGCCCGCCATTCAGCCCGCCATAGGCATTGAAGGTCCAGTCGACACCGCGCACCTCGCCCTGGTCGTTGACCACGAAATTGGGGCCGCTGTCGCGCAGCCAGGAATCATTGCTCGACATTTCGACCAGCCGCACCGCATCGGGCAGGCATGCTCGGGCATGGCGCCATTGCCGCGCCGAGACGATCACGGTGACGGGCTCGCTTGCAGCAATCGCCGCGGCGACACGTACAAACAGCTTTTGCGCCGGCTTGGCCCCCAGCCGCCAGGTGTCGGGCCGTTCGGGCCAGATCAACCAGCAACCGGCTTTCGGCTCGAACTCGCCGGGCGCGCGGAAACCATCCTGGCGGGGCGTGGTGGTGAGCGTTTTCGACAAGGCGTCCCCTTCCGATGCGAGGCCGCTTCAACGGCCTGCCCGATATCGTAGGGGCCCTGCCGGGGCCGGCGCCATGTCCCATTTGGGATATAGCGTTTTCCAGAAAAGTTGATAGACTTTTCGATTAAGAAAACGTGTCAAAACAAATAGTTATAGCAAAATGTGATTCAGGGAAATCGCATTTGCTCCAGCGCTCACCCAGCCTTCCGCCTTGCCTCCACCGCCGTGATGAAGCCGGCATAGCTCCAGGCCAGATGCTTGGCCGAGGTATGCTCGCCGGTCACCCGGTCGAACTGCTCGGACATTTCGCCGTCATCGGGCGTGAAGGCACGGATGGTCTCCAGATAGGCATCTCCCCGCGCCTTCAGGCGATCGGCTGCTTGTGGGTCCTCCGCCCGCAGGGCGGCCGCGCGCAGATAGCAGAATTCGGCTGCCGCCTGCGTCGAGAAATAGTAGGCCCCGCCGGAGTAATATTCGTCGCCCCGGTAACGGCCGAGGGCAATGCCGCGCCCTTCCGGCCGGCCACGGTTGATCGCATACTCCTCTTCGAAGGTCGCATCGAGGCGATCCAGCGTCGCTTCCATCCGGGCATCGTGCGGCGAATGGGTGGGCAGGGCGCCACCGGCATGGATAGAAGCGAGGATGACGGCGATATCGAGGTCCTTCGGTGTCGGCTTGCCGTCCTCGGTCAGGCGCGAACGGTAGAACCCCTCCTCGGGTTGCCAGAAATGGTGGAGACGGCCCTGGATCTCGGCGGCATCCGCCCGGGCGCGCTGCGCGGCCCCGGCATCGCCCTGCGCCGCCAGCCAGGAGGCCCCCTCCTCCAGTGCCGCCGCCTCGATGCGCAGCGTGTAGTAGTGATGCGCCTTTTCTTCCTCCCAGATGTCGTAGCTCGGCTCACGCCAATGGGCGAGGACGAAGCGGATATCCTCGTCCAGCAAGGTTGCGATGTTCGCATCGTGCCGAACGCCGAAACCACGGTGGTTGCTCCAGCGCAGCACCGTCAGCACTCGGGCTGCGATGCCATCATATTGCGGACGGTTCCAGCGTGAAATGTCGAGGCGGCCGTCCGGATTGACCCGCGTCTCGCCCCGCACCGTATGCGCGGCGAGATCGGCGTCGTCGCGCAGGAACTGTTCGAAATCCGGACTGACGCGGTCGCGCCAGCCGGGTTGCAGCGCCCTGCCCGGATCGGTGCGGATATCATCGAGACCCAGGCTGAAATCCACGAAATCACAGAAATGGGCCGCTGCCGTCTCGCTGTCGAGCCAGCGGGGGTCGATCTGTCGCAGCGCGTCGATCACCACGGCCGAGTCGCGATACCAGTGGAAGAAATAATCGGGATCCGGATCGTAGGAGGCCGGCACGGGCGATGCCACCACCGACCCTCTTTTCGGCGTGATGCTTTGGCCGAAGCCCGGCCGTTCCTTCACAGTGGCCGTGGCGGAGATTGCAAGCTGCATGTTCCTGACGGCAATGGGATATTGCCGCTCGATCCAGCGATCCAGGTCCGTGATCACACTCATCTGCTCTCTCCGATTCTCGGAGCAAAATGCGTTAATCGGAAACGGCATTTTGCTCCAACTCTTTGTTTCCACGCCAATCCAACCGATTGGCCAGATCGTCTTTGCGGTTCCTGGCGCTTCCGCCAAATCGCAATATCTCTGGCGATGCTAACCAAGGTAGGGATTGAACAGAAGCCGCGAGGCGTTAAGCAAGGAGCAGAAGCTGATTTGCTCATCGGCCCCGCCGATCCCGCGATCAGCAAAAGCCTGCCGAACGAGGAGTTGTGATGAGCCGCATCGAGACCCTGCTGTCCAAGATGACGTTGCGAGAAAAACTCGGCCAGCTCAATATGGTTGCCTCGGGCTATGCGGTGACCGGCCCGTTGCTCGGTGGGGACTCGCCCGATGCCATCCGCTCCGGTGATATCGGCAATCTTCTCAACATGGTCGGCGTCGATCACGTCAACGAGGTCCAGCGCATCGCCGTGGAGGAGTCGCGCCTCGGCATTCCGCTGCTGCTCGGCTTCGACGTCATCCACGGCCACAAGACGGCGTTTCCGGTGCCGCTGGCTGAGGCCGCCATGTTCGATCAGGCCGCCTGGGCCCGTACGGCGCGCATCGCGGCGGTGGAGGCCTGGAATGATGGCCTCGCCTTGACCTTCGCTCCGATGATCGATGTCTCCAGGGACCTGCGCTGGGGCCGCATCGTCGAAAGCGCAGGCGAGGATTCCTGGCTCAACGCCGAAATGGCGATCGCCAAGATCAAGGGTTTCCAAGGCTCGGATCTCTCGGCCGTCGGTTCGATCGCCGCCACCGCCAAGCATTTCTGCGCCTATGGCGCACCGGTGGCCGGGCGTGAATATGCTTCGGTCGATGTTTCCGACCGCGCCTTGCACGAGATCTATCTGCCGCCCTTCGTGGCCGCCGTGAAGGCGGGCGTTGCGGCAATCATGCCAGCCTTCAACAGCCTGGCCGGCATGCCGATGACGGCGCATGAGCCGCTGCTCAAGGGCTGGCTGCGCGACAAGCTGGGCTTCGACGGCGTCATCATCAGCGACTACAACGCCGTGGCCGAACTGATGAACCATGGTGTGGCCGGCAACCTGGCCGAGGCCGCTGCTCTCTCCCTGCGGGCGGGTGTCGACATCGACATGGTCTCCAACGCCTATCGCAAGCACCTGCCCGAGGCGCTGTCATCGGGCCTCATCACCATGGAAGAGATCGACGCCAGCGTGCGGCGCGTCCTCGGCCTCAAGGAGCGGCTCGGCCTGTTCGATCAGCCTTATCGGCGCGGCACGGCTCCACTGGCCGCCATGGCCGGCAAGATCGACCATCATGAAGTCGCCCGTGACGCGGCGCGCAAATCCTGCGTCCTGCTTACCAATTACAACGAAGCGCTGCCGCTCACGCGCACCGAGCGCATCGCACTGATCGGCCCCCTCACCGACGCCCAGGCCGATATGCGCGGCCCCTGGGGCGGCGCATCGGTCGCCGAGGACAGCATCACCCTGCGCACCAGCCTCGGCAAGGTCGCCACTGTCGTGGTGCATGCCGAGGGCGTGAAGATCAACTCAGACGACACCTCCGGCATCGCCACCGCGGTGGAGGCGGCGCGCCTCGCCGATACCGTGGTGCTATGCCTGGGCGAGGCGGCACCGATGAGCGGGGAAGCCGCCAGCCGCGCCCATCCGGAGCTTCCGGGCAAGCAGCGCGAACTCGCCGAGGCCATCCTGGCGCTCGGCAAGAAGGTGATCGTCGTGCTCTTCGCCGGCCGGCCGCTCACCTTGCCCTGGCTCTTCCCCAAGGCCTCGGCCGTGCTGATGGCCTGGTTTCCCGGCGAGCAGGCAGGCCCGGCCATCGGCGACCTCCTGATGGGGCAGGAATTGCCCTCCGGCCGCCTGCCGGTAAGCTGGCCCGACACGGTCGGACAGGCGCCGCTCTACTACGAGCAATATCCGACCGGACGCCCCTTCAACCCGAACGACCACTACACCTCCAAATATATCGACGCCCCCAATGCGCCGGCCTTTCCCTTCGGCCATGGCCTCACCTATGGCGCCTTCAGCCTGTCCGGCCTGAAAGTGAGCAAAACGATATTCGGGCCCGACGATACCATCGAGGTCAGCGCCACGGTTACGAACACCGGCAAACGCGCCGCCTGGGAGACCGTGTTCCTGTTCACGCATGACCTGGTGGCGAGCCTATCCCGGCCGCTGCTGGAGCTGAGGGGCTTCGCCAGGATCAGCCTCGATTCCGGCCAGAGCGGCACCGTCACCATCACCTTGGCAGCCAGGGACCTCGCCTTCCCCGGCAAGGACCTGCAGCCGGTTCTGGAAGCCGGCGACTTCGAGATCAAGCTGGGCTCGAGCGCCAGGCGCAGCCAACTCCTGAACACCAGGGTGACGCTCAAACTGTGAGACGGACTGGCATAGGTTGCGATTGCCGGACCGTATTGTGGGTTTGAAAAATCCAGACGATCTGCGCGAGAAACTGACCGCGGCGACACGCGTCGGGCAGTCCTTCGCGTGGGGCAGGTTCAGGAACGCAAGCGAATGTTCTGGCGCGTGAGCTGTGCGATGGTGGTACAGCCCATCAATTTCATGCCGCGCTCGATCTCGATCCGCATCAGCTCCAGGGCGCGTTCGACGGCGGGCTGCCCGCCGGCGGCAAGCGGGAAAAGGTAGTAGCGGCCCAGCCCGACGGCCTTCGCTCCCAGAGACAAGGCCTTGAGGACATGCGTCCCGCGTTGCACGCCGCCATCCATGATGACGTCGATCCGGTCGCCCACCGCATCGACGATCTCCGCCAGCTGGTCGAAGGCGCTACGCGAGCCATCGAGCTGGCGACCGCCGTGATTGGACAGCACGATCGCACTGCAACCGATCTCGGCCGCGTGCCGGGCATCTTCGACCGACATGATGCCCTTCAGGCAGAACGGCCCGTTCCAATGTCTAATCATCTCGGCCACGTCATCCCAGGACATGGAGGGGTCGAGCATCTCGGTGAAATAACGGCTGATCGACAGCGCTCCGCCGTCCAGCTTGAGGTGCTCTTGCAGCTGAGGCAGCTGGAAGCGTTCATGGGTGAGGTAGTTGACCGCCCAGGCCGGCTTGATCGCGAATTGCAGCATGCCGGCAAGTGTGAGCCTGAAGGGAATGGCAAAGCCCGTCCGCTTGTCACGCTCGCGATTGCCGCCCGTGATGCTGTCGACCGTCAGCATCATCGCCTGCACGCCCGCGCTTTTGGCGCGCGCCATCATATCGCGATTAAGGCCTCGGTCCCTGTGGAAATAGAACTGATAGATTTGCGGCCCATCGCTGATCCGCCGCGCTTCTTCCAGGCTGACCGTGCCGAGCGAGGATACCCCGAACATCGTACCGTATTTTCCCGCCGCGGCCGCGACGGCCCGCTCGCCCTGGTGGTGAAAGAGGCGCTGGAGAGCAGTCGGCGAACAATAGACCGGCATGGCCAGCTTCTGCCCCATGACCTCGACCGACATGTCCACCTCGGCCACCCCGCGCAGCACGTTCGGCACCAGGTCGAAGGCCTCGAAGGCGGCCGTATTGCGCCGATAGGTCACTTCGTCATCGGCACCGCCGTCGATGTAATCGAAGATCGGCCCCGGCAGACGCTGCTTGGCCATGCGACGAAAGTCGTGAAAATTGCAGCATTGCCCGAGGCGCATCTGGTTGCTCGCTTGGTTCGGCCCGGGCGCACTCTAGGACATGGCCCGAAACATTGCCCAGGCCCTGCCATGCAGTTCGATGCAGAAAGCTGAAGATGACGGCCTGCGCGGCCCGGTCACAGGCGTTCCACTGATGCTACGCAGGCAGCGCAGACAGGCTGAGGCATTGCTCGAAACTGAAGGGGCGCACGGTCAAGGGCGCGATCGAACTCGCCCTGGGATGTCTCGGATTCATCAAGATCAGCCTAGCTTCCGGCAGGACGGCTGATGGCACCGAGGCAAGCAGGGAGCGGCTGGAGGACAGCCAGTCATCGCCTCTCGCCCGCTTTTCGATCGGATCCGGCGTAAAGGGGATCGCCTCCGGTTCCTCCTCGGTCTCGGTCCAGCCCAGCAGATAATCCTGATCAATTCCTTCAAGATCACGCGGCAGATAGCGCAAGACGATGAGGACCGCGAGGGCCGCCTCCGAAGCGAAATTGACCACGGGCCGCCCCGGGGAGGTCCAACGGGCGCCATGGCGCTCAGCGCCGCTGCCATCGAGAGCCAGGAAAGGGCGCCGCGCCAATCGCCATAACCGCATGCCGGTCCGAAGCCTCATCGTCGCAAGAATTCAGCGCAGGCACATACTCTCGCAGCCGATTTATGCAACGGAAAAGGCATGGAGTTCCAATCGGCCGCTCACCCGCTGCCTGCCGGCCAGCGTGGACAAGCCCGTAACACCCCGCTCTCAAATTTTTCGGCCGTCTTGTCGGCTCCCCGCTCTGATCGACGTCCTTGTGGCAACGGGCGGATATCCCGCCCCCGCCAACACAGAGGACCGATCATGTCGAGCCAGACTGCCTCCATATCCAGGGGTGCCTATTGGACGGGCATCGTGCTCAGCACCCTGGTGGTGCTGTTCCTCATCTTTGACGGCGCCATCAAGCTGGCGCCCTTACAGGTGGTGATCGATACCATGCAGGGCCTGGGCTATCCGCCCGAGCATGCCCGCACCATCGGCGTGATCACCCTCGCCGCCACGGTGCTCTACACCATTCCGCGCACCTCGATCCTGGGAGCGGTACTGCTGACCGGGCTTCTCGGCGGCGCCATCGCCACCAATCTCAGGGCGGGCACGCCGATCTTCAGCCACCTTCTGTTCGGGGTCTATCTCGGCGTGCTGATGTGGGGCGGCCTCTATCTGCGCGATGCCAGGGTTCGTGCCATCCTGCCCCTGCTGAGCTGAGGTGGGGGCTGGTTCAGCCCCGCACCATCACCGGGCCGCCGGCCGCCTTCTCGGCCTCGCTGAACTTGGCGGCGGCGCACAGGAAGGCGATGCCGCCACAGACGAGGGCGATCTGGATCCACAGCGAATCGTGGCCCGTCATCAGCACCACCTGGCCCGCCCCGGCCAATAGCGAGAGCAGGAAGAACACCAGCAGGCTATGGCGTCCCAGCATGATCAGAGGCTGCATCACCCGCAATGAAGCGAGTTTCGGCGAGATGCCCAATCCGTAAATGAAGCTGGCCATGCCCAGGAAGTGCACGAGGCGGCCGAGGCCGAGATTGGTCTTGTCCAGGTCAAGCCAGCCATAAACAGCCTCACGCACGCCGAAAGACAGGCCGAAGCCGTTGGTGACCACGAAGGCACCTGCGAAGACGATCAGGCCGCCAAGGGCGAACAGCGGCTTGGAGATCGCAAGCCGGCCCTGCTGCAGCAGCAGGCCGACGGCGATGCCGATCGCCATCATGAACTGCCAGGTGAAAGGATTGAAGAACCAGCCACCGGCGATCGGCCAGGACGGCAGGTTCCAGCCATAATAGCGGGCCAGGCCGTAGAGCAGAGCCGAGGCGGCCAGCATCACGCCAATATGCAGCCGCGCCAGATAGAACAGGGCGGGCACCAGGGCGATCAGGGCGATATAGAGCGGCAGGATATTGAAATAGCCGATCTGGTGGCCAAGCGAGAGCGTGCCGAGCAGGAAGGTGCTGGCATCCTGGGTATAGAGGTCACGTCCATGCATCGCCATGAGATCGGGCATCCGCCAATGCAGCGCACCGGCTGAGAAGATCGCGATGCCGGCCAGCGTCATCAGGACATGGACGCCATAGAGCTTCAGGGCGCGCTTGCCGAGCGCCAGGGAGACGTCGGCCTCCTTGCCGGCGTTGAACTTGCGGCCATAGGCCAGCGCCATGGCGACACCGGACATGAAGACAAAGGCCTCAGCCGAATCAGACAAGCCGAAATTACGCGAGGTGATGACCTCGAAGAGGTTGCCGGGCATGTGGTTGATGAAGATCGTGCACAGCACGAAGCCGCGCCACATATCGACGGAGATGGCGCGCTGATTGGGCTTCACCGCCGGGCTGGCAGCGACCGGACGCGGCGGGTTTTGCCGGCGATCGGCGACATAGTCGATCAGCAGGCGCACCGCCTCGCAGGCACCGAAGATCAGGATTGCGGTGAGGGCAAACAAGGCCAGCGCCGGAAGCTGGGCGGGCGCCAGCCACAACGTATAGAAGGGCTGGATGAACAGGAAGGTGACGACGGTAGCCGTCAGCAGGATGGCGAACAGGCCGATCCCGAAGCCGAACAAGACCTCAGCAAGTACAACCGCAGGTAGAAACACGAAATATGAATAGCTATGCCAGCCCAGATAGGCCTGCAGGAAATAACACGGCACGAACAGAAAGGCCGTGAGCAGATAGGGGCGGATCGTCTTCACCAGTTGGGAGGGGCTGGATTGAATGTTCATGACACGCGCCTTCCACTTCCATCAAGTCGTCTCGCCGCGACGCGCTCGGATTGCCGCGACCGGCCACCAACACTTTGGTACCCTTCTTTCAGCGCCTCGCTCAACTGAGTCCTGGAGCTTGGGGCATAGTGGCGGTCTCATCCTGTACGGGGGATGAACGAGCTGGGAGCAAAAAAGTTGCCAGAAAAATTGCCAGAAAAGCTGCCTGGCGTGTTGCATCATCGCCACGCCGGTCGACAAAATTGACGTCAAACCGCTTTTGATTGGAATTTTGTGATTGTTTCCCAATTTGTGACACAGCTTGTCGGCATAAGCGCTCCGTCAAGCAGCCTCAGCGCGCGGCGTGTTCCGGCATCGATCCCGTCTTTCAGCGGCAACGATGCAACGGATGTGTCCAGCGATTGCCGGCTTTCGACGAATTCGCTTGTCGCACGGACACAATACGAGCTTGAAATGCGCATGGCTTGGCCGGAATCCGCACGTGTTTTTTCTGTTCTCCGCAGGATCTCAAACGCTTGCGGAGTTTCCCGATACTGCCCGCGAATGGGCAGTATCGGGAAACTCCGCTTGGCCGCAGCGCTTTGCCTCGGCCTCCTGGCCGGACTGGCGGGCGGCAGTCACGGTGCACAGGCCAGCACGCTCGAGGAAATGTCCTTTCCTAGCAAGGCCTTGGGCAGGCCTTTGACCGTGTCGGTCTATCGGCCGGACCTGCCGGCCCCGGAAACGGGTTGGCCGGTGCTCTATCTCCTCCATGGGCGCGATGCGAACAATCGCGACTGGTCCTCTCTCGCCACAATCAAGGCCACGCTCGATCGCCTGATCAAAAGCGGGCGGATCAACCCGATGCTGGTCGTGATGCCGTCCGCCGGCAATAGCTGGTATGTCGATTCTGCCGATGTGAAGGGCCCGGGCAACTACGAAACCGCGCTCCTCAACGAGTTGCCGACCGCTTTCGAGAAGCGCTTCGCGCCCCATTGCACCCGCAAGTCCCGTGCCATTGCCGGCATTTCCATGGGCGGCTTCGGCGCGCTGCGCTTCGCCTTCAAGCGGCCGGATCGCTATGTCGCGGTTGCCAGCCTGTCCGGCGCTCTGTGGCAGAATATTCCGACCTCCCAGACCATGACGGCATGGCCGGGAGCGAGCGGCAGCTATTTCAAGCGCATCGATCAGGCGACCGTGGTCGGCGGGCCCGACCTGCCGCCGGAGGGCGCCCATTTCGGCGGCGCTTTCGGTACGCCCTTCGATGCCAGGCGCTTCAATGACGCCAATGTCTTCACCTTGCTCGCCCGCCAGATCGAGGCCGGTAGCGAACTGCCGGCGATCTACCTTACCGTCGGTGACCATGACGGCCTCAATTTCTGGCGCGGATCCATGGCGCTCTACGAGACGCTGATGGCCGACAAGCTCAACATCGAATTCCGCGTCACCGATGGCGACCACACCTGGTCGCTGTGGCGCAAGACCATCGAGGACGCCCTCGAATTCGTGGATTCGAAGTTCACCCCGGTGACCGCTCCGCCCCTGGTGGCCGTGAGCCCCGCCATGCCGAGCGCCGCCAGCGGCGAACCAGCGCCCAAGATGGCCGGCGGCGAGACCGTGGTGAAATAACCCGGTCTCGGCCTCAATATCCCGATACCTCCATAAATCGGCGAGTTGAGTGCGCCGGTCCCGCGCACTCCCACGCCTCATTCCGGCAAGACAATGCCGAGCTTGGCCATCACGCCGCCATCGATCTTGAAATCGCTGCCTGTGATGAAGCGCGCCTTGTCGCTGGCCAGGAATGCGACGGCCTCGGCGATCTCCCAGGGCTGGCCGATGCGTCCGATCGGGTGACCCCTGCCCCAGGCGGCAAGCGTGGCTTCCGCGGTCGAATCGCCCTTGTGGAGATCGGCGGCCCAGCGCAGCATCGGCGTGTCGACAGAAGCCGGGCAGACGCTGTTGACGGTGATGTTCTCGCCGGCATGGTCGAGCGCCATCGCCCGCACCAGGGCGTTGATGCCGCCTTTGCTGGCGGTGTAGGCGGCGACGGAGGTCTGCGACGCGAAGGCCTGTACAGAAGAAATCGCCACGATCGCGCCGCCACCGCGCCGGCGCATTGCGGGAATGGCGTATTTGGCTGCCAGATAGATGCCCTTCAGATTGACATCGAGCACGTCGTCCCAGACCTCCTCCGGCGTCTCGACCACCGTACCGTAGCGCTGGATGCCGGCGCAGCACACCAGGATGTCGACGCCGCCGAAGGCGCTGGCCGCCTCGGCCGCGGCTGCCTCCATGTCCGCCGCCTTGCGTACATCGCCTGTGAAGCCACGGGCCCTTGAACCGAGGTCCGGGAGCGCCGCTTCGATGGATGCCTTGTCATTGGCCACGATGAGCACGTCGGCTCCACCCTGCGCAAAGCGCGTGGCGCAGGCCAGCCCCATGCCGAGGCTGCCACCGGTTACGATCACGGACTTGCCGGCAAAGTCACTCATGCATTCCCCCTTGCGTCGTCGGCCCCCGAAGGACTGACGCTTCCTTTTCTGTTGTCGAGCGTCTGTAGGAAGATTCTGCCGCTCTGTCCCGTTTTTTGAAAGCCATGCGGGACTCTCGCCATTTTGCGATTTTGTCAGCCTCAAGAATCGGGAAGACGCCCCGAACCATAGAACTGGAGCGAAGAAGCGTTGAGGCTTGGACGCATTCTCCTCGAAAGCGCGCCTGTGCTGTTGCAAAAATGTCCCATTTCAGGCAGGAGCGGCACTGGCTGACCGGTTTGTGCCGCAGCGGCCATTGATCTGCCATAATGGAGCTTCCAAAAAGGCAGTTCATTCTACTAAATTGTTTTTGTTTTTTTATTTTGATCCAGTTGGTCTCGTGGCGCCACATCGCTCGGATGGGGATGCCAAGCGCCGCAGCGGCTGGCATCTTGCGATAGGGCGCGTGATGATAGCAGCAATTATTCGGCGTTTTCTTCCTTCCAATCGAGTCGCCCAGCGTCATCAGCTGCCAATATTCGCCCTCGCGGCTTTGCTTGGCTCGACCGCCATGGTGCCTGTGCTCGTCTCGCCGGCCGCGGCGCAGATGCCCAATGCGGGCCCTCCCGCTGTGGGATTCATCGTTGCCGCCAAGATGCCGATCACCCAGACACAGCAATTCATCGGCCGCGTCGAGGCGATCAATCGCGTCAGCGTGGTGGCGCGCGTCACCGCCCAGCTCGAGGAAACCCCCTTCACCGAAGGACGCGAGGTCAAGAAGGGCGAGGTTCTCTTCCGGCTGGAACAGCCGCCCTACCAGGCCGCCCTCGACGTCAACAAGGCCCTGATCGCCCAATATGAGGCGCAGCTTCGCAACGCGAAGCTGACGACCGAGCGCGCCCAGGCACTGCTCAAGACGCCTGCTGGCCAGCAATCGACGGTCGACACGGCGATCGCCTCGCAGCAGGCCCTCGAAGCCCAGATCCTGGGGGCCAACGCCCAGTTGCGCACCTCGCAGATCAATCTCGACTACACCACCATCGCCTCGCCGATCGACGGCAAGATCGGGCGCTACGCCGTCACCACCGGCAATATCGTCGGGCCGACCACCGGAACCCTCGCCACCATCGTCAGCCAGGATCCGATGTATGTCACCTTCCCGGTCCCGTCGCCGCAATTCCTGGAAATGTCGAAATATTACGGTAGCCGCGGTGGTTTTGCCGCCGTGCGCATCAAGCTGAAGCTGCCCGACGGATCGACCTATGAGCAGGACGGCAAGCTCAATTATGTCGACCCGACCATTGCCAACGGCACCGATACGGTGACCCTTCGCGGCGAGATCGCCAACCCGACCATCGCCGGCGCCCAACCCGGCGAAATCAACCGCCGGCCGCTGATCGACGGCGAGTTCGTCACCGTCCTGCTCGAGGGCGTCGAGCCGATCCAGGTTCTCGGCATCCCGCGCGGTGCCGTACTGACCGACCAGCAGGGCAGCTATGTCTATGTCGTCGGTCCCGACAACGCCGTCGAGCAACGGCGCGTTCAGCTCGGCCAGACAACGCCGGCAACCGCCATGGTCTCGGCCGGCCTCAACGAGGGCGAGAAGGTGATCGTGGACGGCATCCAGAAGGTCCGTCCCGGCATCAAGGTCGCCCCCTCGCCGGCCCCCGCCTCCAACAATGGGGCGGCCAAGTAAGATGTTTTCATCCGTCTTCATCGACCGGCCGCGTCTTGCCGTCGTCATCGCCATCGTCATCACGCTGGCGGGCGCGCTCGCCATGGGCTTCCTGCCCGTCGCCCAATATCCCGACCTGGTGCCGCCGCAGGTCTCGGTCAGCGCGACCTATCCGGGCGCCTCGGCCGCCGTAGTCGAATCCTCCGTGGCCCAGCCGCTGGAAGCGCAGATCATCGGCGTCGACAAGATGCTGTACATGCAGTCGAACAGCGGCAATGACGGCAGCTACGGCCTCACCGTCTCCTTCGCGCTCGGCTCGGATCCCGACATCGACACGGTGAACGTCAACAACCGCGTGCAGGCGGCGCTCGCCAAGCTGCCGGATACGGTGCGAACCCAGGGCGTGACGGTGCAGAAGCGCTCGTCCTCGATCCTGCAGTTCGTCATGTTCTCGTCGGACGATCCCAAGCTCGATCCGCTTTTCATCACCAATTATCTGGCGATCAACGTGCTCGACCGGCTGTCGCGCACGCCCGGCGTCGGCCAGGCCAGCTTGTTCAGCCGCCAGAACTACTCCATGCGGATCTGGTTCGATACCCAGCGCATGACCAATCTGGGGCTGCAGCCCTCCGATATCGCTAGCGCGATCCAGGCGCAGAACGTCCAGGCGCCGGTCGGGCGCATCGGCGCCCAGCCTGCAGCCGCGGACCAGCAATTGCAGCTCAATCTGCAGACTCAGGGACGCCTGGCCACGCCCGAGCAGTTCGGCAATATCGTGGTGCGCGCCAATCCCGACGGCTCCGTGCTGCGCGTGCGCGACGTCGCTCGCGTCGAGATGGGAGCCCAGAATCTCGATCAGACCGCTCGCCTCAATGGCAAGCCGGCCGTCGCCGTCGCCATCTATCTGTCGCCTGGCGCCAATGCCGTCGCGACCTCCAAGGAAATCCAGAAGACCCTCGCGGAGGTTCAAAAGAACTTTCCCAAGGGGCTGTCCTCCACCATCGTCTATGACACCTCGACCTTCGTCTCCGACACCATCGGCGAGGTGATCCGGACGCTGATCGAGGCCTTCATCCTGGTGGTGATCGTCGTCTTCCTGTTCCTGGGCAGCCTGCGGGCCACCATCATTCCGGCCATCGCCGTGCCCGTCAGTCTGGTCGGCACCTTCGCCGTCATGCTGGCGCTTGGCTATTCGGCCAACACGGTGTCGCTGCTGGCCCTGGTGCTCGCCATCGGCATCGTCGTCGACGACGCCATCGTCGTGGTCGAGAACGTCGAACGCGTGATGGAGGAAGAGCCGGACCTGTCGCCGGTCGCCGCCACCAAGAAGGCGATGAGCCAGATCACCGCGCCGATCATCGCGATCACCCTGGTGCTGCTGTCGGTGTTCGTGCCGATCGCCTTCATCCCGGGCTTGACGGGAGAGCTCTTCCGCCAGTTCGCCGTCACCATCTCGGCCGCCATGCTGATCTCGGCCCTCAACGCCCTGACGCTGTCGCCCGCTCTGTGCGCCGTCTTCCTGCGCCACAGCAAGAAGCGCGGCATCATGGCCTGGGTGATGCGGCGGATCGACAATGTCCGCGACGGCTACGCCGCCGTGGTGACGAGGCTGGTGCGCGTCTCCGTGCTTAGCCTGGTCGCCGTCGCCGCCTTTGCGGTGGGCACCTATGTCCTCTCGCAGAAGACGCCGACCGGCTTCGTGCCGGAGGAAGACCAGGGCGCCTTCTTCATCGTTCTGCAATTGCCGGACGGCGCCTCGGTCAACCGGACTACCGCCGTGGTGGAGCAGGTCGAAGGCATCCTCAAGCAGATGCCGCAGATCCAGGACAATCTGGCGATCGTCGGCTTCTCCTTCCTTGACGGCGCCGCCCAGTCGAACAGCGCCTTCATGGTGGCGCGCCTGAAGCCGTTCGAGGATCGCAAGAAGGCGACGGACTCGGCTCAAACGGCGATTGGCAAGGTCTTCGGCGCGACGCAGGCGATCAACACCGCCCAGGTGCTCGCGCTCAACGTGCCCCCGATCATCGGCCTCTCCACCACCGGCGGCTTCCAGTACATGCTGGAGAATCTGGAAGGTGCCGAGCCGGTAGCCATGGCCGGCGTCGCGCAAGGCCTGATCGCGGCCGCAAACCAGGATCCGAAATTGTCGCGCGTGTTCACCACCTTCAGCGCGAACAATCCCTCGATCTTCCTCGATATCGATCGCGACAAGGCGCAGGCCCTGGGGCTGCAGATGTCGGACGTGTTCGCCACCCTGCAGGCGACACTGGGCTCGGCCTATATCAACGATTTCAACCTTTACGGCCGAACCTGGCAGGTCAACATCCAGGGCGAGATCGGTGATCGCAACGATACCGAGGCGTTGTGGAAGATTTATATCCGCAACAACAAGAACGAGATGGTGCCACTGCGCTCCATCACCTCGATCTCGACCCAACTCGGGCCGCAGACGATCGCGCGCTACAACAATTATCGCGCCGTGAGCGTCAACGGTTCACCCAAGCCCGGCATTTCCTCGGGCGATGCCATGACGGCGATGGCCGAGGTCTCGGCCAAGACCCTGCCACCCGGATACGGTTTCGAGTGGACCGGCACCTCCTACCAGGAAAGCCAGGCCTCCGGCCAGACGGGCATCATCCTCGGCCTCGCCGTGCTGTTCGCCTTCCTCTTCCTGGTGGCTCTCTATGAGAGCTGGGTGATTCCGATACCGGTGTTGCTCTCGGTGGTGGTGGCGGTGTTCACCTCCTTCCTCGGCATTCTGTTCATCCCGCAATTCCTGGCCTGGGTCGGCTCCATAACGGGCATGCCCGTCGCCACGCTCTCCCTCGACGTCTACGCCCAGATCGGTCTGGTGGTGCTGATCGCGCTCGCCGCCAAGAACGGCATTCTGATCGTTGAGTTCGCCAAGGAGCAGCGCGAAGCGGGCCTGCCGATCCGGGATGCCGCCATTCTCGGGGCCAAGATGCGGTTCCGTGCGGTGATGATGACATCGATCGCCTTCATCCTCGGCCTGGTGCCGCTGGTGATCGCCACCGGCGCCGCCATGGTCAGCCGCCGCGCCGTCGGCACCGCCGTGTTCGCCGGCATGCTGGGCGCCTCGATCCTCGGCATCTTCCTGATCCCGATGCTCTACGTCTTCTTCCAGGGCTTGCGCGAATGGGTGAAGGCCCGCTTCGGCGGCAAGGCCCATGCGTCGGGGGATACACCCTCCCATTAAGCTGGGCCCTTCCGCAGCGCTACATCCCCCGCCACGGCAACGTGGCGGGGTTTTTCATGCCTGAATGGGCAAAGGAAAGAACGGATCTGGCAACTTGGGGCGCGCCTTACTCTATTGCGGGGGAGCTTTGCGGCCTCAACCAGGAAATATACGACCCGTTTTGCCAATGCGCCCCCGCCGCACCGTTTGCAAGGATTGGAGGACATGACGGTCGGTGCAAGCGAATCCGCGCCGCGCAGGCGGAAAAAACGAAATAGCGAATGGCAAAGGAGCTGAACGCGGCCGGTGCATCAAGCAGTCCGGTACACCTGGCTAGAACAGGATCTACAAAAGAAAACGGAGGAATGAGCCTGCAACTCAATTCCTCCGATCCTGAATTCATCAACGTCGAGTTCTCACAGGTGAAATCTACGCTTGGATGCTACGTGAAGCACCGCCCGGCAGAAGAACACCCACAACCCCGCAACGCAGTCGCTAGCCTTGGCGCCTCTGCTAGCTTGGGTAGGATCTTACGGCAACACGCTCACAAGTCTACCCGTCAAAAATGCCGGGGTCTTTGCGAGAACATTCTTCCCGGCGTTTTTCGCTAAGAATTTCTCATTGAATTTCAACAAGATAGATCTTCAGGCCAATTCCGTCCCGGCGACCGGTCAAATCCATCCTCTGCGCCAAACTCGTCCATTGTTGTTCTTGCATGCGACAGCACGCGCAGACGAGTCCGCAAGTACAGCATCTGGAATCTATGGAAAGGACGAATGTTTTTTCTTTTCTCCTTTGCATGAATGGAGCAACCATGTAGAGAATATGGCCAAAATAGGGCTTTCATAGGTTGAGTTGGCCAAACACGATCCAGATGGAAACAATGACGGATAATTGTTCTGCGATTGCCTATATCGATACGGAATACAAAAATCCGCTGCGCGACAGAATTGCCCGAATCGAGGGATGGGTGTCGTCAGATCAGCCGATTGATTCATTTTCGGTCTTCGTCAATCGGCAGCAGCTCGGTTATGTCGATACCTGCGAGCGGCCTGACGTTCCCGTTGCAACCAACCGCCCGCATGCACTCGGCTGGAATGTCTATTTCGAACCCCGTAAACATTTGATCGGTGAACTCGGCACGATTCTGGTCGAGGTTGCGGTCAATGGCAACGTCGTTCAGCGTCGTTATCATCGCTATGACCCACGCCCCAATTCGGCGCGGCCAGCCATCTATTTCATGCATATCCCCAAGACGGCGGGAACCAGCACGCGGCGTGCCCTGCAAAGCGACCCGGATATCCAACTACTGCAGGTCTATCACCAGTACCCATGCCTGCATGAAGAGCAGTTCGCCACCTTCACCAACGGCGCCCTTGATGATGTCGACATCGTATTCGGTCATTATATGTATGGGCTTCACAGACATTCCGGCCGGGCCCACCAATATGTCTCCATCGTGAGAGATCCGATCGACCACGCCATCTCATGTTACCTCTACATGAAGTATGTCGTCGGGGATACGCGGATCGTCACATGCTCGTCGATCTTCGATGCATTCGACAATGTCGACGACGTGACATTCGATAATTACATCACGCGATATCTGGCCGGGTATGCAGACCAACAGAAAGTGGGCCCAGCGCAGTTCGAGACAGCCCTGAAAAACGTCAACAATGACTTTGCCTATATCGGTACGGTCGAAAATTACAGGCAAAGCCTGGAGGCAATCAGCTTCTACCTCGGCAAGGAGCTGCCGCATCATGTCGACAATGTCACACCGGCGTCGGATGAGATGGCGGCGCTCGACAAGAACGAGGTCGCAGAGCGTCTCGGCCCTCGACTGACCCATGACCTGAAGCTTTATCAGGCGATACGCCAGAGATTTCCGAGCAACTATTTCTTCGAGACGCGTACGCAATCCCACGCGGGATAGTCCAATCAAGGACGGCGGTCCGGAGGCGGCTCGCTCATCGGCTCGGGCTGACTTGACGACCCCCGGCGTCCGGTTCAGGTTCTCCGATGCGTCGCGAAAATGAAGGACTTTCCATGCGCACGAAACTGATTCTGGCCACGATGGCCGCCAGCCTGGCAATCGGACTGAGCGCCTGCGCGACGGAGCGCGGCATCCCCTACAGTGCCACCGATTGCGCCCGCGCCGGCCGACTGCCCAAACACTGGACGCCGAGTGCCGGCAATTGGTGTCAGCATTTCAAACCGAGATGGCAGTCGAACCGCCATTGGCGTCAACCGGCCTGAGCCCGAGCGTTCGCGCCGGGGGGCGTCGTGCTCACCGCGATTTCGCGGAAATCGCGGGCGCTTTCTGCCGCATCGGGCGGAATTGCGGCATCGGCCCGATGCCGCCGGTTGTTGTAGCAGCATCATTTTTGCCGAAAATCGGGCGGCCCCTTTTCGACACGGTGCTCTAACGCCGCTGCACGAAGTTCTGCGACCTTGCCCTGCGACCTACTTCGCCAACCTTATCGCCAGCAACGTACTGAACAGTTGCTGCCTGTCCGATTCCCTCAGATTGGGCTCGTGAACGACCTTGAAGAAGCTGGCGCGTTCACTCGGCGTGAACGGCCCGTTCTTGAGGTCTTGCGCCACCTGTTGCAGAATCTCCTTGCTCAACTGGGCGATGTCCTGACGCACCCTGTCGAGCGGACGCGGTTGCCATCCCGCCTCCGGCTGCGCAAGCCAATCTGCCAGATAGCGATATTCGACAGCCTTGGCGGCGTTGATCTGGGCAATGATGAAGGGTTCCACCGTGGCGGGATCCAGTCCCAGCTTCGCAGCCTCCGACTTGGCGCTCTCGAGCACCTTGGCCTCCTGCGCCAGATCTTCTATCGGCAGATGATTTTGCGCCTTATACCCAGCAACGTCCTTCATGTAGGAGAGACGATGGCTGACCTTTTCAGCCAGGGGCGTGATCTCGGCGGCAAAAGAGCTTGTCTGAGCCGCCAAGAACAGGCTCACAAACAGCACTGGCAACAGTCGCGCCATTGCCTGGTTCAATCCGATAGGTGACTTGTTCAATCCAGGATCCTCATGGTGATTGAAGCTGACCGTCCGAATGGCGCTGCGACCTATCCACACGATCGTGGAGGCGACTTCACGGATCGCGTGAAGCGCACTCGCCCGCTGCCGGCGCGAGATGCCATGATCCTCTTGCTCCACGCGCATCGAGCCGACACTCTTTGTGCGTTCATGCCATGATTGAGGGAATCGGAAAACCGCGATGAATGAACTCTGGCGCTTGGACGCGATGAAAATCGCCGCGCTCATCAAATCCCGGCAGGTGTCTGCGCACGACGTCGCGATGGCGGCACTTGAGCGGCTGTCTGCCGTCAACCCATCGATCAATGCCGTGGTCGACATGCGGCCTGAAGACGTCCTGGTCCAGGCCAGCCGGATAGACGCCGCCATTGCCCGCAGCGAAGAAACCGGAGTGCTCGCGGGCGTTCCGGTTACCGTCAAGGTCAATGTCGACCAGAAGGGATATGCCACCACCAACGGCGTGACCTTGCAGCAGGATCTGCTGGCGACGGATAACAGCCCCGTGGTCGATAGCCTGATCGAGGCCGGGGCGATCCTTCTCGGTCGCACCAACACACCCGCTTTTTCCTATCGATGGTTCACGAACAATCGCCTGCACGGCCATACGAAGAACCCGCATGATCCCACGCTGACGCCAGGCGGCTCGTCCGGTGGTGCGGCCGCAGCGGTCGCGAGCGGCATCGGCCATATCGCCCATGGCACGGATATCGCCGGCTCGATCCGCTATCCCGCCTATGCCTGCGGCGTTCACGGCTTGCGCCCCTCGCCCGGACGTGTGGCGGCCTATAATTCCTCGTCCCCCGAGCGCGATATCGGCGGCCAGATCACGGCGGTATCCGGGCCGTTGGCCCGCTCGATCGACGACCTCGAGCTCGCGCTCAAAGTGCTGTCGCGCCGGGACGCGCGAGATCCATGGTGGACGCCCGTGCCCCTGAAGGGACCGGAAGTGGCAAGGCGCGTCGCCCTTTGTCTCGATCCGGGCAAGATCGGCACCTGCGGGCCGATCCGCGTCAAGTTGCGCGAGGCCGCCCGGTATCTGGAGGCGACCGGCTGGATCGTCGACGAAGTCGAGGATCTGCCGCCGCTGCGCGAAGCAGCTGAGTTGCAGATCCGGCTCTGGATCGGCGAAGGCTACGAAGCCAAGCTGGCCGCCGCCGAAAAGGAGGACGATCCGGGGGCGCTCGCCGTTTTGCAGGGTCACCAGGCGCTTGGACGCTCCACGACCCTTGCCTCCTTTTCCCAGGCGCTGACCCGGCGCGCCACCCTGATCCGGCAGTGGCAGCTCTTCATGGAGACCTATCCGGTGGTGCTGCTGCCGGTATCGGCCGATCTACCCTTTGAGGATGATCTGGACCTCAAAGGCCGGACCGCGTTCGAACGGGTCTGGAACGCTCAGATCCCGCAGATCGGCGTGCCCTTCCTCGGCTTGCCGGGGCTCTCGGTCTTTACCGGATTGAACGGGCGGACCCCAACCGGGGTTCAATTGGTCGCGCCGCGCTTTCGCGAAGATCTATGCCTTGCGGCCGGCGCGATCATCGAGACTGCCTTCGGACCACCATCCGTCGTCGATCCCGTCGGCAGTTGATCCTTCCTTGCTGCAGCCTGGGAAGCTGCTCGCCCGCGCCATTCGCAGGAGCGGCACGGGCCATGGCGGAAAGGCCGATCAAAAGACCGGCCCACCATCACCGCGTGTAGTCGAGCTTGCCGTCCGCACCCTTTTTCCAGGTGTAGAGGACATAGCCTGCCTTGGTCAGGTCGCCTTTCTTGTCATAGGAGAGTTCGCCCAGCACGGTCTTGAAGGCCTTGCCCGAATGCATGACCTCGGCGATCTTCTGCGGATCGACCGACTTGGCTTCATCGGCCGCCTGCTTGAGGATCTGCACGGAGGCGTAGGCATAGAGCGTGTAGGTTTCCGGCCTGAAGCCGGTCGCCTCGAACTTCTTGACCAGGCCCGCATTGGCCGGGTCTTCTTCGGGCCTCGGCTGGAAGGTCATCAGCGTGCCGAGCACGGAATCACCGCCGATGGTGGCGAATTCGCCGGAAGCGACGCCGTCACCGGTGAGCATCACGGTGTTGGAGCCCTGATCGCGCAGCTGCTTGAGGATGAGGGCTGCTTCGGTATAGAGCCCGCCATAGATCAGAAGGTCGACACCGGCGGATTTCAGCTTGGTCGCGATCGCCGAATAATCCTTCTCCCCGACATTGATGCCCTCGAACACCGCTTCCTTGACGCCGGCGGCATTGAGATTCTTCTTGGCGACGTCAGCCAGGCCCTGACCATAGGTCGTCTTGTCGTGGACGATGGCGATCTTCTTGCCCTTGTAATTGGCCAGCGCGTAATCTGACCAGACCTTGGCCTGCTGGTCGTCGCGGCCGCAGGTGCGGAAGATGTTCCACAGGCCGCGTTCAGTCACCACTTCAGCCGTGGAGCCGGGGGTGATTTCGATGACGCCATTGTCGGCATAGACATTGGAAGCTGGCGTGGTCACGCCGGAATTATAGTGACCCACCACCCAGGTCACGCCGTCGCCGACGAATTTGTTGGCGACCGACACACCCTGCTTGGGATCGGAGGCATCGTCGCCGATGGCAACCGACAATTGCTGGCCCTGTACGCCTCCGGCGGCATTGATATCCTTGACCGCCATGTCGACGCCGTTCTTGAACTGGGCGCCGATGGCGGCGTTGGGGCCGGTCATCGGACCAGCCACGCCAAGCTTGACCTGCGCCTGCGCGCTCGCACCCAGGGCCAGGGAGGCTGCAAATACTGCGCCAATCAGTAAAGATTTTCTCATGGAAAAATACCCGTTTCGTTCGATCAATTCGTGAGTCGATTGTATTTCTTCAGGATATCTCTGAGACGATCATGCGGAATGGCAAAGGAGACATTGTCGTCGCGCCCCTTCATGGTTTCCGCCGCGATCATGGCATTGATGATCGCCTCCTCGGTTGCCTCTACAGTTGCACGCATCAACGGGTCCATCTTGTCGTTGGACATCGTCTCGACTGTGTTTATCTTTTCTCGTGAGAAGGCACCAGAGTTCGCAGTGGAGAAGGCGATGAAGATATCGCCGTCGCCATTGCTGCCGAAACCGCCGGTCCTGCCGATGCCGACCGGCACGCGGCGCGCCAGCCGCTTGAGCTGATTGGGCAGCAGCGGTGCGTCGGTGGCGACGACGACGATGATCGACCCGTCCGATTCCTTGCGCTGCCAGGACACGTCGGGCATCAGGTCGGTGATTTCCTTGCCGACCGGCACGCCCGCAATGGTCAGATCCGGACGGGATCCGAAATTGCCCTGTACCAGCACACCGAGCGTATAGCCGCCGTCTTCCTTGGACAATTTGCGCGAGGAGGTACCCGTGCCGCCCTTGAAGCGGAACAGGTTCATGCCCGTACCGCCGCCGACATTGCCTTCGGCAATCGGCCCGGATTTCGCCGAATCCAGCGCGGCATAGACATGCTCTTTCTTCACATGCATGCCGTTGATGTCGTTGAGGATGCCGTCCCAAGTCTCGGCGACCACGGGCAGGACCCAATAAAGGTCGCGCAGCAGCGGGGCAACGAGCTTGTTCTCGGCGGACCATGAGATCACCGCGTCACGCACCACGCCGACGCTGTGGGTATTGGTGATCATGACGGGGCCTTCGAGGAAGCCGCTTTCCTCGACCCAGGTCGTTCCGGTCATCTCGCCATTGCCGTTGAGGGAGTACCAGCCGGCGTAGACAGGATCAAATTTCTTGCCGCGCGGCAGGATTGCCGTCACGCCGGTGCGGACCGGCCCCTTGCCGACCTCGAGCTTGCCATGGCCCTCGATGATGGTGGAATAGCCGACGGTTACACCCGCGACATCGGTGATGGCGTTGTTCGATCCGGGCGTACCGTTGAAAGGAATGCCGAGATCGCGAGCGCGGGGCTTTTCGGCGGCGAGGGCCGTGCCGAGGCTGAATGCCAGGGCAATCGCGCCTGCCGCACCCAAGAGGCGTTTCGCAAGGAGCCGTTTCGTATTCTGTGCCATGAGGTTCCTCTCCAGTGAGAATGAGCGTGCCGTCGCAGGCGCAATCGTGCATGGCCGGCCCCTGCCGGCGGCAATGCAATCAGCGGTGATGGTGAGCGGCTCCATCTCGGCGGCCGACGGCTACCCCAGCCAGCCAACCTGTCTTTTTCGGCTCGACGAGAACAGGAGGGGTCTAAGACGCCTTGCGCCTGGGCCGAGTGACCTGAAATTGCAAAGGCGCGTTGAAACAAAGTATTGGAGCAAACGGGCCTTCCGACATGAAGGCGCTTTTCCCGAGACCCGACGGGGCGTGCATGGTTCCCCCTTGTTTTCTTGCTATGGCCAAGCTTATGAGCTGGTTGTAGTTTCCGGGGGAGGATGATCGAGCTCTCGGTGGAATACCATGCCACAACCAGGGTATTTCCCGGCTCAAGCGATACCCTGAAGTGGGTAGACTATGCGATTCACCACGCAAGATTTGTCTTTTCATCAGCGTTTCGGCCATCTCCTGGAGCAGGTGGAGAGCGAAACCTTCTGGCCGCGATTCGCTGCCTTCCTGCGCGAGAGCGTGCGTTTCGATTCCTGGGTGGTGCTGATCTTCCGCAAGGCCCATTCACCCCTGCTCGTGCATGAGGGCGACCTCGACAATGTCGTCGACGAGCTGTTCGGCAGCTATCTGCGCCGCTATTTCACCGATGACCCCTTCTATCGCTTCGCCTTGGGGGGCTTCTCGCCAGGGATCTATCGGCTTGACGAGATCACCAGCCCACAATTTCGGTCGTCCGCCTATTTCCGTGACTATTTCCGGTACAATGTTGTCGAAGATGAATTGCAGTTCCTCATGCCGTTCGGAAAAGGAGAAGAACGTCGTGGGGTCTTGTCCCTCTCGCTGGGATCGGAACAACGCTTTTCCGAACAGGATTACGGCCTGCTCTCGTTGATGAGTCATTGGGTGCTGCCGCTGATCGGCATGGCCGCGCGCAGCGCCCTCGCAGACACCCAGGTGCCGGCCGACAGGCCGGACATCTCCTCGACTGCCGATCTGGAGCAGCGCTTGCGCGCCCATGACGGCCCCCACCTGACGGAGCGTGAAATCCAGGTCGCCTTGCTGCTGCTTTCAGGCCAGAGCAACAAGGGCATTGCCATCCATCTCGGCATCTCGCCGGAGACGGCCAAGGTCCACCGGCGCAACCTCTATGAGAAACTCGGCATTTCCAGCCAGGCCGAGATCTTCACCCGTTTTCTCGGCACGGGACGCCTTCAGGCCTGACGAAACTCGCTGGTCGTTTGGTTTCGGAATGAAGCGCCGCAAGTTAATTTTGCCGGCTAATAAATATCTTGGGCTGCCGTCGACGGAACTGAAGCCGGCGATCCCACCCATGGCGATCGCTGGGGCGCCGCATCCGCAAGCAGGTTCCAATCAGCCCCGATCCTGCGGATTCCCGATCATGGCGCGCAAATCCGGCGCGCGTTCGAGCGATACACCTTCTTCGTGATGATCGAAGTCAGCGCACAAGTCCTGCCAGCGGATTGACTCGCGGCTATTCTCGGCCTTCCTGAGCAGGCATTGGCGATTCACCGGCGGGCTGGCGGCGCCCCCACGATTGATCCGGCATATGAGTGATGTTTCTTGACTGACGATCCCAAGGCCCCTGGCGAGGCGCGACAATCGGGAGGCCAGAGCTTCCACAGGCCCGGGCGCCGGCCCACGGTGGCCGATGTAGCGCGCGCCGCCAACGTCTCCTCGATGACCGTGTCGAACGTGGTCAACGAGCGGTTCGGCTCGATGACCAAGGAGACTCGGGCAACCGTGGAGCGGGCTATCCGCGAGATCGGCTATCGCCCCCATGCCAGCGGCCGCAGCCTCAAGCTTGCCAAGCGCTTCTCGATAGGCGTGGTGGTGATCGATGAATCGCCGACCTTCCTGGCCGATCCTTTCATCACCTATCTGATCGCCGGCCTCAGCAACTATCTCAACCAGCGCGACTACGGCCTGGTCGTCCAGGGCATGTCTGCTGAGCAGTTGCAGGAAGCCGCTCTGATGAAGCGGCATGAGACGGATGCGCTCTGCGTGTTTCTGTCGGGCCCGCAGGCATCGCGCCGCAAGCTGATCGCCCGCTTCGCGGCCCTCGATCAGCCCGTGGTGGTGTTCCAGGAACCGGCTCCTGACAAGCCCTTATTGCACTCCATCCGCCAGGACGATTTCGGCGGCGCCAGGGCATTGGCCGAGCATATGCTCGAGCGCGGCGCCGAACGGATCGTCTTCCTCGCACCGGAGGTCTCCTGGCCGGCGATCGAACAGCGCGTCGCGGGTGCGCGGGCTGCCATGACCGATGCCGGCCGCGCCGAAGCGTACAAGGTCGTCATCTGCGGTGATGGCGGCTTTGCGGCCACCCACCAGGCGCTGGCGGAGGAGACCGCCGCCTCCGGCTGGCCCTCGGCCGTGATGGGCGGCAACGACCAGATCGGCATCGCGGCCCTGAAATGGCTGGCGGGCCGTGGCCTGCGCGTGCCGGATGATATCCTTGTCAGCGGTTTCAACGCCTTCGACGCCTGGCAATATACCGATCCGGTACTCACCACCGTCTCCTCACCGGCCTATGCCATGGGCGCCAAGGCCGGCGAGATCGTGCTCGATACCCTGCACGGCAACCCGCCCGCCACGCGCGAACATCTGTTCCCGGTGGCGGTGCAGATCGGCGGTTCAACCTGAACGCCGGCCCGGCTTTCAGTTCGCCGCCTTGATGCGCTCGAGCGCCTTGCCTTCAAGATCTTCCACCCCCGGCTGGATCGGGGCGGCAAAACGGATATTGGCAAGATCCTGCTTGGTGAACGAGCCCTTCACGGAGGCCCTGACATTGTCCGGCAGCAGATCGATCCCGTCCTTCACGGCGATGATCGACCCCGTGGAAGCCGAGAGCTTCTTCACGATATCCGGGCGATAGACGAAGTTTATCCACTTGTAAGCGGCCTCGTCAGCCTTTCCCTTGCGTGGAAGCGAGAAGGTATCGATCCATCCGAGCGCCCCCGATTTCGGCGGCACATAAACGATATTGGGATTGTGGGTGACCAGCTTGAAGGCCGTGGAGTCCCAGGTTTCGGCCGCGACCACTTCGCCAGAGAGCATCAGGGCCGAGAGGTCGTCCCCACCCTGCCAATAAGCCTTGAGATTGGGCTTGCAGGCAATGAGCTTGTCGGCGACCTCATCGAGGATCTTCCTGTAGGCATCGAGATCGGAATAGGCTGCGAAAGGGTCCTTGCCGAGCGCAAAAGCGGTACCGACCAGAATGGTGCGCTTGAGCCGCATCGAGGTGCGGCCCTTGAATTTCGGGTCGCACAGGTCGAGCCAGTCGCGGACTTCCGCGGCCTTGGTCTTGTCGACCATCAGGCCGGACGTGCCCCAGTCGAACGGCACGGAATAGACCTCTCCCTTGAGGGCGGCATCGGCCTTCACCTTGTCCAGCAGCATTGGGTCGAGTGCGTCGACATTTACTTTCGACAGGTCGATCGGCTTGTAGATATTGTATTCGGCCTGCGCCGCAGCGACCCGGTTGAACCCGGGCTGGACGAGATCGAAGCCCGATCCGCCGGTAGCGCGGAGCTTGGCGATCATTTCCTCGTTGTTGGACAAGGTCACCTCGACTTCGATGTCGGGATATTCCTTTTCGAACAGCGAGATCACTTCATCCGGAGCATAGCCGCCCCATGTCAGGATACGCAATTTCTCCGCCTGGGCCCCGGCGACCGAAATGGTCGTCGCCGCGAGCGCAGCCATCACCAGTTTTGAAACCCGGCGTATGAACATTTTTCCCCTCCCCAATGAGAAAACCATCAAGGAAGAAGGGTGCGATGGCGGCCAGCGCCATTCCCGAAAGTTTGGGTATCCACTTTGGACCGTGGCGTGGCTCGCTTAGCCTTTCGGTTCCTTGCCTCGCTGCACGAGAATGCTGAGCAGCGCCAACACGCCTGATCCAACCATCAGGAAGACGGAGACGGCATTCAAGACCGGCGTCGAGCCCACCTTCACCATGCGATCATACATGGTGATCGTCAGCGGCGCATCGGATCCCACCAGCATCAAGGTCGTGTTGAAGTTCTCGAAAGAGACGAGAAAGGCCACGACGAAGGCAGAGAACAGTGCCGGCGCCAGATAGGGCAAGGTGACGGTGCGAAGCACCCGCAGGCGCGATGCCCCCAGATTGAGTGCCGCCTCCTCCAGGGCCTGATCGAATTTGCGCAGGCGCGCCGCAATCACCAGCGAAGTGATGGTGACCAGAAAGGAAAACTGGCCCAGTATGACAAGGAAGGTGCCCGGCCGGAGGAAATCCCACTCCAGGCCAAGCGCATCCTCCAGGCCATTGGCGATCGCACTCGCAAATACCAGGATGGAGATGCCGAGGATCACGCCTGGAATGACCAGCGGCACGATCATCAGCACATAGAGCAGGCTTTTGCCCGGGAACTGCTTGCGCTCGAACAAGAAGGCATTGCAGGTGCCGACCACGACCGACAAAGCCGAGACGGCCAGTCCAATATAAAGTGAATTCCACAGGCCTTCCATGAGCCGGCGATCGTGGAACATGCCTAGCTTCGGCCCGCTTGTGCCGAAGAACCACTCCAGCGTGAACCCTTTCCAGGGAAGCGCCGGAAAAATCGAATCGTTGAAGGCAAAGATGGCTGCTGCGGCCAATGGCGCGGCGAGGTAGAGGAAAAAGGCGAGCATATAGCCGCCATAGATCCAGCGCAGGAAGAGAGATTGCGGCGCGGCGACGTTCATGGGTTCAATCTTTCGCCACGGTGGAAGCCAGGCTCTGTCCGGTCAGGCGAAGCCCCAGCCAGACGACCAGCGAGGTGAAGACTAGGAGAAGCACGCCGAACGTGGCGCCGGATTCCCAATTGTAGCGGGTCACGAACTGCTCGTAGATCTGCTCGGTGAACCACATGCTGTTCTTGCCGCCGAGCAGGATCGGGGTCAGATAGCTTCCCGCCGTCAGCATGAAGACGATGATGCAGCCGGCGACGATGCCCGGCATGGCATAGGGCACGACGATGCGGCGAAATACGGTGAAGCGGCTGCCGCCCAGATTGTAGCCGGCCTCGATCAACGAGTTGTCCATGCCGTCCAAGGTCGAGACCAGGGGAACGATCATGAACAGCACGACCGTATAGACCAGTCCGATCACCACGGTGATGTCGTTGTAGAGCAATTCGATCGGGCCGCTGACCAGACCCGTATGCTGCAACAGGACGGAGATCAGGCCGGTCTCGCGCAGGAGCACGATCCAGCCGAAGGCGCGTACGAGGTCACTGACCCAGAGCGGGATCAGGCACATCAGGAACAGGGCGGCGCGTGAGCGCTGTCTGGCGATCTTGGCGATGTAATAGGCGACCGGAAAGCCGACGACCAAAGCCAGGGCCGTCACCAGGATCGACATCCAGGCGGTCCGCAACAGGGTGTTCCAGTAGACCGGCTCGCGCAGGAAGTCGGTGTAATTGGCGAAACCGAAGCTATATTCGCCCGGGCCCAGCTTCTCGCGCAGCGATAGATAGCCGATGCCGAGCTGTGGCAGGACGATGAGCAGCACCATCCACAGGGCAAACGGCGTGAACAACAGGATCAGTGACAATTTGCCGGCGTCGGAACGGGGCATCACGTCTACCCCGCCTGGCTGAAGCAGAGGCAGTGATCTCTCCGCCAGGAAATGTCGGCCTTGTCGCCGGGCTTGACCGGTGAGGAACCGTCCATGACGGCATGGCCGACTTCAACCAAGCTGCCTCCCGCCAGCCGCACCAGCACGCGGCTGTTGGCGCCGTTGAACAACAGGCTGTCGACCGTGCCAGGGAGCCGGTTACCATCCCGAGATTCGCCCAGGGCGATGGTCTCGGGACGAACGAAGACCTCGACCTTCGCGCCGGCAGCCACCTTGTCGTCTCGCGCCATGGCGATGACCTCGCCGCCATCGTCGAGCTCGACACGGGCCTGGCCATTGCTGAAGGCCGTCACTCGGCCGGGCCAGCGATTGGCATCGCCGACGAAGCCTGCAACGAAACCCGTTTTTGGATTGTTGTAGAGCTCTTGCGGCGAACCAATCTGCTCGAAGCGGCCGGCATTCATCACGGCCACGTTGTCGGACATCACCAGGGCTTCGGACTGGTCGTGCGTGATGTAGAGGAAGGTAGTGTTGAACTGGTTTTGCAACTGCTTCAGTTCGATCTTCATCCGTTCGCGCAGCTTGAGGTCGAGCGCGCCGAGCGGCTCGTCGAGCAGCAGGACATCGGGTTCCAGCACCATGCAGCGCGCGATGGCGATGCGCTGCTTCTGGCCGCCGGACAATTGCGAGACCTGCTTTTCGGCTACACCCGGCAGGCCGATGCGCTCCAGCACCGACCCCACCTTGCGCGCGATGTCGGCCTTGTTCTCGCCGCGGCAGCGCAGGCCATAGGCAATGTTTTCGCCGACATTCATCATCGGGAACAAGGCCAGATGCTGAAAGACCATCTTGACGCTGCGCCTGTTCGGCGGCGCCGAGAGAACCGACTTGCCCTTGATGCGAATGTCGCCATTTGACGGCGCTTCGAACCCGGCGATCATGCGCATGAGCGTGGTCTTGCCGCAGCCGGACGGCCCCAGGATCGAAAAGAACGAGCCGCGGGGCACCTCGAACGAAACATCGTTGACCGCAACATACCGGCCGAACTTCTTGGTCAGGCTCTCGCATTCAAGATCGTGCATGGAAGCTCGTCGGTTTGGGCTGAATTGCCGGTCCGCAGGGCACTAGCCCATGCGGACCTCTTCATTGTGGGTGCGTCTCAGTTGGAGGCGGCCGCCTTGATGCGTTCCAGCGCCTTGCCTTCCAGATCCTCGAGCCCCGCCGGGATATTGGCGAAGAACTTGAGATTGGCCAGCGCCTTGTCGTCAAAGGCCACCTTCACGGCTGCCTTCTTGTCATCCGGCAGGAGATCGACACCGCCCTTGACCGCCGAGATCGCGCCTGTCGAGTCCGACATCAGCTTGACGATGTCGGGACGCAGGACGAAGTTGATCCACTTATAGGCGGCTTCATCAGCCTTGCCCTTGCGCGGAATGGCAAAGGTGTCGATCCAGGCCAGGGCCCCAGTCTGCGGCGGCACATAGACCAGGTTCTTGTTCTGGCCGTAGAGCTTGAAGGCGGTCGAATCCCAGGCTTCCGACGCAACCACCTCGCCCGACAGCAACAGCGTCGACAGATCGTCGCCACCATTCCAGTAGGTCTTCACATTGCTCTTGCAGGCGATCATCTTCTCGGTCACCTCATCCAGCATCTTCTGGTAGGCGGCCTTGTCGCCATAGAGCGCGAACGGATCCTTGCCGAGTGAAAAGGCCATGCCGAGCAGGATCGTGCGCCTCAGCCGCATCGACGTCCGCCCCTTGTACTGCGGATCGCAGAGGTCGCCCCAGCCCTTGATGCCAGCAGCTTTCGAGGCGTCGACCACCAGGCCGGAAGTGCCCCATTGATGGGGAACGGCATAGACCTTGCCGTCGATCGTGGCGTTGGTCTTCACCGCTTCGAGCAGATTGTCCTGCATGGCGGCGGTATCGATCTTCGACAGATCGAGAGGCTTGTAGATGTTGTATTCCTGCTGCGCCGCAAAGATGCGATCATGGCTCGGCTGGGCAAGGTCGAAACCGGCCCCGCCGGTCGCGCGCAGCTTGGCGATGATTTCCTCATTGTTGGAAAGCGTCACCTCGACATCAATGTCGGGATATTCCTTCTCGAACAGCTGGATGACATTGTCGGGCGCATAGCCGCCCCATGTCAGAATTCGAAGGGTTTCGGCGCTGGCAATGTTCGAAACGACCATGGCGGCGGTGGCGCCGACAAGCGCGGCGATAAGTTTCTTCAAGATCACAACTCCCTCCAGATTTGTCAGCGGCCGATCGACCCGTCAGCCTGCCTCCCGGCAAGACTATGAAAGGCTTGGTTGCGGCACATAAGGTCCACTCTCGATCAATGATGAGGCCGCTTGCCGGCTTAGAACGGAATTCGATCGATACGGCTCGAATTCCGGTCAAAATCCCAAGGAAACAGACGCATTTTCCGATCTGAACAGTCGGAAAATGCCATGGCGATCAGATCCGAAGTGTCACCGTCTTGGTCCTGGTATAGGCGGAGAGCGCAAGCAGGCCTTTTTCCCGGCCGATACCCGATCGGCGGTTGCCGCCGAAAGGCGTTTCGATGCCGCCTGCGAAATACTCGTTGACGAACACCTGGCCGGCATCGACATCGCGGGCGATGCGATGCGCCTTGGCCAGATCGCGGGTAAACAGGCCGGCAACCAGTGCATATTGGGTACAATTGGCCGCTGCGACGGCCTGCTCGACGCCATCGACGATCTGCACAGCCAGCACCGGCCCGAAGATCTCCTCCTGGACGATGGGATCGTCCCAGTCTGCGCCGTCCACGATGGTCGGCTCGAAGAACCAGCCCTTGCCGGTCGCCGGATCCACGGTCACCTTGCCGCCGGTGACGATCTCGAGCCCTCTTGCCTTGGCTCCCTCGACATAGGAGGCCACCTTGCCCAGATGCTCGGCCGAATTGATCGCGCCGAAATCGACCCCCTCGGTCAGGCCGTGGCCGATCCTGAGGCGACGGGCGCGTTCGACGAGCCTTTCGATGAACTGGGCATGGATCGAGCGCTCGATAACCAGCCGTGAACCGGCCGAGCAGATCTGCCCGGCATTCTCGAAGATCGCGCCGACGACATTGTCGAGCGCCAGATCGATATCGGCGTCGGCCAGGACGATATTGGGCGACTTGCCACCGAGCTCGAGCGTGACGGAGGCGATGTTCTGGGCTGCCGCCTTCATCACATTAATGCCGGTGACGGTCGAGCCGGTAAAGGTGACGTGCCTGATATCAGGATGCGAAACCAGCGGGGCGCCAGCCGCGATGCCGGTGCCGGTCACGACGTTGCAGGCCCCGTCGGGCAGTCCAGCCAGGACCAGGATCTCGGCCAGCAGCAGCGCCGTCATCGGCGTCTGTTCCGCCGGCTTCACCACGGCGGTGCAGCCAGCGGCCAGGGCCGGCGCGATCGAGCGGCAGGTGGTCGACAGCGGGTAGTTCCAGGGCACGATATGCGCGGTGACGCCGACCGGCTCCTCGATCGAATAGGAGGTGTAGTTCGGCCCGAGCGGATAGGCCTTGCCCTCATGCTTGTCGGCGGCGCCGGCATAATATTCGAAGGCCCGCGCGGAGCCGCGCACGTCGCCGCGGGCTTCGGCGAGGGTCTTGCCGCTGTCCAGCACTTCGGCAACAGCCAGGCGCTCGATGTTCTCGCGGATCAGCTCTGCCGCACGCATCAGCACACGCCCGCGCTCGGCCGGCGTCGCCCTGCCCCATTCGCCATGCTGGGCCTGCCTGGCGGATGAAACCGCTTCGGCGACGTCCTCGGCCGTTCCGGCAGCAAATCGCGCATGCGGCTCCGCTCGGCCGGGATCGAAGGTCTCTATCGCCTGTCCGGAGGCCGACTGGCGCCAACCGCCATGAACGAAGTGCTGGGACGGCAGCGGTTCGAGTTCCGCCGCAACAGTTGCGAATGCGTTGGTCATCATGCCACCTCGCTGACCTGGTAGCTCGATCGGGCAAGCCATTCGGGATCGATTTCCACGCCCCAGCCCGGTTCGTTCGAAACGGTGACCATGCCATCCTCGACCGCATAGGGCGATTTGACGAAAAGTCCTTCCTGCCAGGGATAGTAGTCCGGCCCCTCGATCGAAAACTCCAGATATTTGCCCGCCCCCTCGATGGCACGCAGCAAATGCATGGTGAACAGCGTCACCAGCCCGAGATTGGCGCTATGGGGCGTCACCGGCAATCCTGCGGCTCTCGCCATGGCGCAGACGCGCAGGGTGCGGCTGATGCCACCGAGATAGAGGATATCGGGTTGCACGACATCGACGGCCCGCATCTCGATCATGTGCCGCCAGGTCGGGATCTCGCAATCCTGCTCGCCGCCGGTCACGGCGATGTCGAGCGCGTCAGTGACTTCCTTGGTCTGCTCGAGCTCCCAATAGAGGCAGGGTTCCTCGAAATGCTCGATACCATTGTCCCTGAGCAGGGACCCGACTTCGATCGCCCGCTTGGGCGAGAAGCCGCTGTTGGCGTCGACCAGCAGGGACACCTTGTCGCCGAGCGCCTTGCGGATGGTCGGAACGATCTCCTCGGTACGTCCCGGCCATTCGTCGACGTCATGGCCATATTCGGCGGCGATGCGGAACTTGAAGGCGTCGAAGCCGAATTGGTCCCGCAGGCGCTTGAAACGTTCAGCTTCCGCGGCCGGGGTGATGTCGCGTTTCATCGAGGAGGCATAGGCACGCAATTTCCCCGGTGTCCCACCGAGCAGGCTGACGACGGGCAATCCGGCCGCCTTTCCGCGCAGGTCCCAGATCGCGGTGTCCAATCCGCCAAGGGCCCGCTTCATGTAGGAGCCAGGAAATTTGTGCTCGCGCTCGATCACCCTGTCGGTCAGCGCATCGATATCGTCGAAGTCGACGCCGAGCACATAGGGAGCAACCTGCCGGTGCAATACGGTCGAGGTGATGTCGGAATGATAGGTCGAAACCTGGCCGAGCCCTTGGGTTCCGTCCTCGGCCGTGATGCGGACGAAGCCGACATATTGGGTGGAGAATGTCTCGATGCGTTTGATCTTCAAGTCCGCTCTTCCTGAAAATGCCAGCCAATGCGATCGAGACTGACCTATCAAACCGGTCCGTGGGTCATAAGGTCCACTTTCGAAAAACCTGAAAGCCGGTTATGGCGGATCGGTGAACCAAATGTTCACAGGGGCCGAAGCGAAACCGCTGGAGCCTGTGCTTAAGCGTTTTGCGATTAGGCGGAATCACCTCGAATCGCAAAGACGCTCTAGCCAATCCTTTAGATTGGCTTGGAAACAAAGAGTTAGAGCAAACAAGCGTTCACGCTTGAACGCGTTTTGCTCTAGGAAGCCGTAAGAAAAAGCGAGCGCGGCTGCCGGCATTTGTCGCGGTGTGCCGCGGCCTTGCGCTCCAACCGTCGGGAAACATGGTCAATGGTCAAGCGGTCTTCGGGCGAATTGCTGTTTTCGATCGCCGTCGACCGCTCTCTGGACAAATCCATCACCACCCAAGTCTATCATGCGATACGCCAGCTGATTGCGGCGAGCCATCTGCCCGCCGGCAAGCGACTGCCGTCGAGCCGCACGCTGGCAAGGGAGTTGGGGATCTCGCGCACCACCGCGATGACGGTGTTCGAACGCCTGACCTCGGAGGGGCTGATCGTTTCGCGAACTGGGTCGGGCTCCTATGTTTCGGAGCTTGCCGAAACCAGAAAGCCGGAACAGGCCCTGGTGGTGCATTCTCCTGGCCCCGTCTCCGCCAAGCTCGCCGACATCATTGCCGATGCCTCGCCGCGCTTCTTCCAGAGACTGTCCCATCCGCATCACATACGCGCCTTTGTGACCGGCCTGCCGGATTATGCGGCATTTCCGATGGCGGTCTGGGCCCGCCTGACCGCCAAGCATTGGCGCGAGCCCCGCGAAGAGGTGATGGGTTATTCCGACGCCAACGGCCATCCGCGCCTGCGTCTGGCGATTGCCGAGCACCTCCGCGCCAATCGCGGCCTTTCCTGTGACGTCGACCAGATCTTCATCGTCAACGGCGCCCAGCAGGCCTTCGACCTGATCGGCCGCGTCCTTCTCAATCCGGGCGACCATGTCTGGTTCGAAAATCCCGGCGCCATCGGCGCCCGCAACAGCCTGGTTGCCTGCGGCGCCTCGATCGTGCCCGTTCCCGTCGACCAGGAAGGGCTCTCCGTGGAGGCGGGGCTCACTCTGGCGCCCGACTTCCGCCTTGCCTTCGTCACCCCGTCGCACCAGCATCCCACGGGGGCGGAGATGAGCCTCGCACGGCGAGCGCAATTGCTGGCGGCAGCCAACCAGAACAATGCCTGGATCATCGAAGACGATTATGATGGCGAGTTTCGCTACGATGGCCGCCCCCTCCCCACCCTGAAAAGCGGCGATACCGGCGAACGCGTCATCTATGTCGGGACGTTTTCCAAAACGATGTTTCCGGCACTGCGTCTGGGCTTCTACATCGTGCCCAAACCGTTGGTGCCGATCTTTCAGCGCATCTGCGGCGCGTTCCTGCAAGGCGTGCCCTCGAGCATCCAGGCGGTTCTGGCCGCCTTCATCGACGAAGGCCATTTTGCCACCCATCTGCGCCGCATGCGGGAGATC
This sequence comes from Labrys methylaminiphilus subsp. lupini, assembly GCF_051161885.1. Taxonomy (NCBI): domain Bacteria; kingdom Pseudomonadati; phylum Pseudomonadota; class Alphaproteobacteria; order Hyphomicrobiales; family Xanthobacteraceae; genus Labrys; species Labrys methylaminiphilus. The sequence goes on from NZ_JBMDIH010000002.1 coordinate 201,784, forward strand.
TATGCCGCTCGCCATGCCGTCTTCCACGAAGCAGCCGAAGGATATCTCGGGGGGCTGTTGCACACGAACCGCTCGGTTGCCGGATTTCACGCGGTCGGTCGCTTTGCAGCCCCGTTCATGAATGATGAGACTGTCGCGGCGGACGCAGACGCAGCCGGTCTCCAGGTCTCCCCCATCAGCCGGTTCTGCCTCGACCAGGCGCAGATCCATCGCGGGCTGGTACTCGGCGTGAGCGCCATCGACGAGCGTACCATACGCAAGGGCGTGGAGACGCTCGCCGGCGTCCTGGCAAAGCAGCGCCCCTGAGCGTTTCCAAATTCCCGGGAAGATGCCTTAGCCATTGTCCCGGAGAATCATTCCCGCCGCCTTTTCGGCCACCATCATGGTCGGCGCATTGATATTGCCCGAGGTGACATTCGGGAAAATGGAAGCGTCGACCACACGCAGCCCCTGCAACCCATGCACCCGCAAGCGATCGTCCACGACATTGGTTCCGTCGTCCGGCCCCATGCGGCAGGTGCAGGAGGCGTGAAAGACGCTGCCTGAGCGGGCGCGAATATCCGCGACCAGATCAGCTTCGTTGCGGATGTTCGGGCCAGGCTTCATCTCATCGAGGATGACGGCGCGCATGGCGGGCTGTTCGGCAATCGTCCGGATGAGGCGCACGCCTGCCAGCATCTCCTCGATATCGCCGGCCGTCGACAGATAGTTCGGCTCGATGACAGGCGCAGCCATTGGGTCGGGCGACCCGATGGCAATGGAGCCACGGCTTTCGGGCCTGCAGGGCTGGACCCCGATGAAGAAGCCGGGAAACGGATCAGGCAGGGTCAATCGCCGCACGCCTGGCGTCGGCTTGCTGTAGCTGACTGGCGAAAAGTAGAGCTGCATGTCCACCCGCCTGGCATCGGGCCTGGATTTGACGAAACCGCCAGCCTGGTTGACGCTGAGCGATAGCGGTCCGTCGCGAAACAGAAGGTAGCGTGCGCCGAGCGTCGCCCTGCCCCACCACGGACGCAGCAGGGAATTGAGCGTTGGCTTGCGCGAGCGATAGAGATAGTCGATGCCGAGGTGATCCTGCAGGTTCTGCCCGACCGCGGCGATGTCCTTCACGACAGCCTTGTCGAATTTCCTGAGCAGGTCCCCAGGGCCGACCCCCGAATGCTGCAGCAGGATCGGCGAGTGCACCGCGCCGGCCGCCAGGATGATCTCGCGCCGGGCCCGAACGGCATGCTTTTGTCCGTCGCACTGATATTCGACCCCGCTCGCCTGCAGGCCGTCGAACAGGATGCGGGTGGCAAAAGCGCCGGTGACGATCTTCAGATTGGAGCGCCTGGCAACCGGATGCAGGAATGCCGTTGCGGATGACGCACGAAAGCCCTTCCTGGTGGTGATCTGGTAGACCGAGACACCTTCCTGGTTCAGGCCGTTATAGTCCGGTGTCCGGGCAAAGCCGGCCTGCTCCGCGGCCTGAAGCCAATCCTGGCAAAGCGGGTGCACGGATGGCGTCATGTCCGTGACATCAAGTTCGCCCGATCCACCGCGCCAGGCATCGCCTCCCCGTTCGAACGTCTCGATCGATTTGAAATGGGGCAGGACATCGTCCCAGCCCCATCCGGGATTGCCGGCGCTTTTCCAATCCTCGAAATCGTTTCGCTGGCCGCGGACATAGACCATGGCGTTGATGGAAGACGAGCCGCCCAGAACCTTTCCGCGCGGCCAATAGCTCGTGCGTCCCGCCAGGGCTTCCTGCGGCCGGGTCTCGAACTTCCAGTTCACCTTCGGATTGTAGAAGCTGTGGCCATAGCCGATCGGCATGCGGATCATGAACCGTTGATCGCTTCCGCCAGCCTCCAGGAGCAACACGCTGAATTCACCCGTGGCGGTCAGACGATTGGCAAGCAGGCAACCGGCAGATCCTGCCCCGACAACAATGAAATCGAAATCCGCCACGCACCGTCTCCCAGAGCGTCTTGCGATTAGACGGAATCACCCAGAATCGCAAAGACGCGTCGAAACAAAGAGTTAGAGCAAACAAGCGTTCAGTTGTGAACGTGCTTTGCTCAAGACCTCACGAGCGGGTTTTTACATGGTGTCACCGGGCGGGGCAGGAGCCATTGCCACAATAGGGTAGAGCCATTGCCGCGGCTTCTTTCATGCGCGCGAGCGAAGGAGGCCCCGAGGTGCAAGCTCCCGAGGGCGCGCATGGAAATGCGATAGCTGACTGGGCAGCGCCTCTTCATCGAAGGCCTTGAACCGCCCTCATCCGGATGCCCGCGCGATCTTGCGGGCTCCTTTGGGCGAGATCGACAGCGAGCCACGATGGATGTTTCGATCGTCCATTCTCGATGTGATGCACAGCCCGGGCTTCAACAGCACATCTGAACTGGACAGAAGCAAATAATGGCTCTGCGAGGCCGCGATGGCCCTTGAGCAAAACCCCTTAGCGGCGTTCGCGCAGGCATTCGATCCATTCCGGCCCCATGACGAAGCGAACAATGCCCGCCCCCGCCACGAGCCCGGCAAGGGGTAGAACCAGAAAGGGCCAAAGTTCGATGGTCATTACGTCGCTCTCCTCACACGGGCGGCCTTCTGCCCTGCCGGCATGACAGGCCGATGACGCGAGCCCTTGCGATCGCAGTCGAGCATGCGGAACTGGGACCCCAGCGAGCCAAGCGCCGCCCTCGCTTCAGGAATTGGCTTGCGGCCCTCTGCTCTTCTCGGTGGCGTAGAGCGCGACCGCCATGGCGCGATTGCGCACCTCGAGCTTGTCGTAGAGATTTTTGAGGTGATATTTGACCGTGTTTTCCGAGATCCCCGTGCGTGCGGCGATCTGCAGATTGGTCCAGCCATCCGCCAGCACGGCAAGCAGTTCGCGCTCGCGAGTCGTCAGGCGCGAGAGTGGCGTGTCATTGATCTTCGACACGTCCAGATAAGGGATGCAGATCCGGCCATGGGCGACCGCCACCAGCGTGTCGAACAAGATGGCGGGATCGTCGAACTGATAACAATAGCCTTGCACACCCAGGCGCACGCATTGCTTGAGAATGGCGACGTCGTGGTCGTTCGAGAACATGACGACACGCACATGCAAGCTGCGCTGACGCAGTTCTTCCAGCACCTCGGCGCCGTTCATGTCGGAGAGCTTCCAGCCAAGGACGGCCACGTCGAATTTTGGCTCGGCCGCAGCCGCGAGAAAAGCCTCACCGGACTGCATGCTGCCGACCAGCTCGAAGCGCACATCATTCTTGATCATGTCGCCGAGGGCAGCCACCACCAGTGGGTTGCGCTCGGCGATCAGCACCCTGAACAGGCCTTCCGGAGCTCCCCGCATCCTATCGACCTCGATGCCCTGACGCTGGCGTTTCCCCTCGGCGTTCATATGCCCCCCGATTTGCGGCGCGCGCCACCTCTGATCCGACGTCTTCTGTTTTGGGCCTTCTGTGTTTCGGGGCGTTTCAAGCCACGACGACGATCCAGTTCCTTCCGCCTCTCATATTCATACAGTGAAACATTTTTTCATTCCAGTTCATTCTTCGATTTCAGGGTGCCGGAGCCGTTTCATTCCCCCATTGGTTGTCCGCAATGAACCAATCTTTGTCCGCAAATCGCAACATAGTTTGTCCTTAGACAAAAAATCCGCTCCGAGGGCGTCGTATCGTTTTCGCGACCGCCGGTCGGTCAAGGACGGAATTCATCCCCCGGATCTGATTGCATCGCGTTGCATCCGATCGGTCTTTCTTCGGCCTTGCCGCCACGCGTCGCTTCGGCGCCTGGGTGCGCAACTGCAGGCCGGGCCGCGCGTTTCATAGGGAAAACAGGGCGCGTGTCATCGCGTGGTCGGGGTCCGCCAACCCATCCAGGATGTTGAAATGGTGGCGGTCCGGTTCTTCGACGACATCCGTCTCGACGCCGAGTCCCCGCCAGATATTGCCGAGCAGCGCGTTCTGCCGGAGGAATTCGGACGTTTCCCGCGCACCGGCCCAGCAGATCAGCCGGCTTCCGGGCAATGGCTCGAGCAAGGCCGGGCTCTCGCTTTTCGCCTCGGTCATGTCGATCTTCAGCGTCGCATTGCGCGCGATATTCATCAGCGGCCGAAGATCGTGCAGGCCGGATACAGAGAGCGTCCCAGCGATCCGGCCATGCAACTCGTCCGGGAGGGGCGTCGTCTGGCTGATCATGCGCGTCACCAGTTGGCCGCCGGCGGAATGACCGACCAGACGGATCGGTCCGGGGACGATGCTGGCGGCAGCGCCGATGGCCTGACCGATAAACCTCGTAATGTCGGAGATGCGCACATTCGGAGCAAGCGGGTAACTGGGTATCGCCACCGCATATCCGTGCGCCAGCGGTCCCCCTGCAAGATGCGACCAGAAGCTCTTGTCGAGTGCCATCCAAAATCCGCCATGGACGAAGACGACCAGGCCCGCCGGGCTCCCTTTCGGATAGAACAGGTCGAGGCGTTGGCGGAGATCGCTGCCATAGGTGAGCTCCAGCCGTGCACGGTCGTCAGCAACCAGCGCGTCGCGAGCCACCCGGGCTGGCTCCACCCAGGCGTTCGGCCACGCTTCGCTCTTGGGGATGTTCGCGGCGTTGTCGTAGGCCCAGGTCCAGTCGACCACCCGGTATTGCATCTCTCTCTCGCTTTCAGGCCCGCACCCGGACAGCGGGCACTTGCGACACCCCGCTCCCGCTTTCCGGAATGGCCAACGCTCAGTCGTTGGCCTCTGGAGGCAGGAAGTCGACGTCGTGTTCAGCGGAAGCGCGTATGACCGCTTCGACATCGGACATGTTGTGCAAAGTCTTGAACAGGTCACGCAGCCTGCCGGCAGGAGACACCCAGAAAAGCGCTCGAGCGGGCTGGTCCGACTTGTTGAAATAGCCATGCGGGATGCCGCGGGGCAGGCGCACCAGGTCGCCGGGTTTCGCCGTCAGCCATTTTCCGTCGAGTTTCAGCTCCAGTTGGCCTTCCAGCAGAAAGATGAATTCCTCCTGTGTCGGGTGGACATGGACCGGCACGAATTGGCCGGGTTCGGAATTCGTCTCGAAGGCGAAGGCCGACCCGCAATCGGCCTTCGGAAAATACCGCTGGCCAAGAATGTTCCATTCGACCTGCTCATACCCCTCGCCGTGCGGCGTGATGCCGCCATCCAATTCCATCGTCATGACGATCCCTCCCCTCTTGTCTCATTGTTTGCAGGAAAAGCTTGCGCTGCTCGGCTTTGCAACTACCGCACGTTCGCCGTGCCCACGACCTCGCCCAGAGCCCGTTCGAGATTGCCCACCGTGCGGTCGATATCAGCGAGCTTGTCGAGGCCGAAAAGGCCGATACGGAAGGTCTGAAAGTCAGCGGGCTCATCGCACATCAGCGGTACCCCGGCTGCCGCCTGCACGCCGACGGCAACGAACTTGGCACCGGACTTGATGCCAGGATCGTCGGTGTAGCAGACGACGACGCCAGGTGCCCCGAAACCCGACGCGGCAACACTGGCAAAACCGCGTTGGGCGAAGAGCTGCCGCACCCGAGCGCCGAGTTCGAGCTGGGCCGCCTTCACCTTTTCGAAGCCTCTCGCCTCGGTTTCCAGCACAGTGTCGCGGAAGCCGCGCAGGGCATCGGTCGGCAAGGTGGCATGGTAGGCATGGCCACCCTTCTCATAGGCTTCCATGATCTCCAGCCACTTCTTGAGGTCGCAGGCGAAGGAAGAGCTGGTGCTGGCCTTCACCTCGGCTTTGGCGGCTTCGCTCAGCATGACGATGCCGCTGCAGGGAGAAGCGCTCCACCCCTTCTGTGGCGCCGAGATCAGCACGTCGACGCCGACCGCTTTCATATCGACCCAGACACAGCCAGAAGCGATGCAATCGAGGACAAAAAGCGCCCCGACCTTGTGAGCCGCGTCAGCAATTGCCTTCATGTACCCGTCGGGAAGCATGATGCCGGAGGCGGTTTCCACATGCGGCGCGAAGACGAGATTCGGACGCTCGGCCTCGATGACGGCCACGGCCTCCTCGATCGGCACGGGCTGGAAGGGTTGCTGGCGTGCCCCAGATTCCGATTGCGTCTGCCGCGCCTTCAGCACGATGCTCTCGGCGGGGATGGCGCCCATATCGAATATCTGCGTCCAGCGATAGGAGAACCAGCCATTGCGGATGACCAGCACCTTCTTGCCGTGGGCGAGCTGGCGCGCGACCGCCTCCATCGCATAGGTGCCACCACCGGGCACCAGGGCCACGCCCCCACCTTCTTCCGTGTTGTAGACCCGGCGCAATGTTTGCGAGATGTCCCGCATCACACCCTGGAAGACCTGCGACATGTGGTTGAGCGCGCGATCGGTGAACACGACCGAATATTCGAGGAGACCATCGGGGTCCACGGTCGGCAGCAGGGCAGTCATCATCCATTTCCTTTTGGCGCAATGTGCATCCGGATGGCGAGACACTACAGCAATTGGGCCAGCCGCCAAGCATGCTCGAACGAAGGAATCGGCGGTTCTTCGGGGACATCGATCGCTTGCTGCGATCAATCAGGCCAAAACGAAAATTCCCGGCTCGCGAGAGCCGGGAATACCAATGCCGTTCGTCAAACCGCAGGCCGCGCTTTTCCTAAAACTCCCTGCTTCAGGCAACCTTGTCGGGTACCGCCCTGCCATCGAAAAAGGCGGTGAGATTGTCGACTGCCCGCATGCCCATCGCGACCCGGGTTTCCTCCGTGGCGCTGCCCAGATGCGGCAGCAGAACTACATTTTCCAGGCGCATCAGCGCGGCAGGAACGGCCGGTTCGCCGTCATAGACGTCGAGGCCCGCGCCCGCGATCGTCCCGCTTTCGAGCGCGTCGACCAGGGCCTGCTGGTCGACGACGTCGCCGCGCGCGGTGTTGATCAGGAAGGCGCTCGGCTTCATCGCCCGCAACCGGGCCGCATTGATGAGATGCCGGTTCTCGGCGCCGCCGGGGCAATGCAGGGAGACGAAATCCGCCTCGGCCAGCACCTCCTCGACGCTTGCCAGCTGCCGTGCGCCCATGGCGCTGACAGCCTCGTCGTCGACTTTCGAGCGGTTGTAGAAGACGACCTTCATGTCGAAACCGAAATGGGCGCGCCTGGCCGCTGCCTTGCCGATCCGGCCCATACCGATGATGCCGATCGTCTTGCCGCTCACCTTGGCGCCGATCATGTGGGTAGGGCACCAGCCCGTCCATTGGCCGGCGCGCAATTGGCGCTCCCCCTCCCCGGCCCGGCGCGCCACGGCGAGCAGCAGGCTCAGGGCGATGTCGGCGGTGCAGTCGGTGAGCACGCCCGGCGTATTGGTCACGGTCACGCCGCGGGCGCGCGCCGCGTCGATGTCGATATGGCTGAAGCCGACTCCGAAATTGGCCAGGAGCCTGGTGCGCACGTCCACCTCGGGAAAGACCGAAGCGGGCAGCCTGTCGCTGACCGTGGGCAGCACGGCATCGAACTGGCCAAGCGCATCGCTCAATTGCGATGGGCTCAGCGGCGTGTCGTCCCGATTGAACGTCGTGTCGAACCTATCGGCCAGAATCCGTTCGACCGAGGCGGGCCAACGCCGCGTCACGAGTATCCGAGGTTTCATCACGCTTCCCCCTTACGACACCCTCGATTCGACGAGGATGGGCGGCCCAGAGCAATTAATAAGCCAGCAAAGTATAATCAGACCTCACCCTGCTCGCCATGACGGCCTCGAAGCGGCCCGCAATCGAAACAAGATAGCACCGGGGCACGCGCGGTCGCCGAGATGGCCACGGCCACGCGTCCCCAGGAGCAAAGCGCGTTCATGTCTGACTGCTTGTTTGCTCCAGCTTCTCGTTCCGACGCGCCTTTGCAATTCTTGGCGATCCCGCCTCATCGCAAAGCGCTCTGGAACCTGTTCAGGCCGCTTTCCTGTTCTCCAGCACGCTTGCCACGACTGGTCCAAAGGCTGCCGGCGTCGGCACGATCGCGACACCGGCCTCGCGCAGGATCTCGACCTTTTCCTGGGCCGACTCGCCGAAGGCGGAGATGATGGCGCCGGCATGGCCCATGCGCTTGCCCTTGGGCGCCGACAGGCCAGCGATATAGGCGATCAGCGGCTTGCGCATATGATGCTTGGCCCATTCGGCGGCTTCCGCTTCCTGCGGTCCGCCGATCTCGCCGATCATCACCACGGCGTCGGTATCCGGATCTTCCTCGAACAACTTCAGGATATCCTTGAAGGACGAACCGTTGATGGGATCGCCGCCGATGCCCACGCTGGTGGAAACTCCGATGCCCAGCGCCTTCATCTGCGAGGCCGCCTCGTAGCCGAGCGTGCCCGAGCGGCCGACGATGCCCACGCGACCCGGCAGATAGATATTGCCGGGCATGATGCCCATCAGTGCCTGGCCGGGCGTGATCACGCCGGCACAGTTCGGGCCGATCAGACGCATGCGGTCCTCATAGCGGAAGCGGCGCATATAGCGCTTCACCCGCATCATGTCCTGGGAGGGAATGCCGTCGGTGATGCAGACGCAGAACTTCAGGCCGGCATCGGCGGCTTCCATGATGGAATCGGCAGCAAAGGGCGGCGGCACGAACACGATCGAGGCCTCCGCGCCCGTCTCCCGCACGGCGCCCTTGACCGTGTTGAACACCGGAATGCCGTGATGGTCCTGCCCGCCCTTGCCGGGGGTGACGCCGCCGACGACATTGGTGCCATAGCGCTTCATGTCCTGGGCGTGGAAGGAGCCGATCTTGCCGGTCAAGCCCTGGACGATGACACGCGTTTTGCGGTTCAACAGAACTGCCATTTCGCTTCCCCCTCAATGCTTCTTGGATTTGGAAAAGGCCTGCATCGCCTCGACCGATTTTTCGGCCGCTTCCGCCAGGGTGTCGGCCACGATCACCTTCTCGCCGGACTCGGCGAGGATGCGCCGCCCCTCTTCGACATTGGTACCGGCGAGGCGCACCACCAAAGGCACGTTCACGCCGACCTCGCGCATCGCCTTCACCACACCCTCGGCCACCCAGTCGCAGCGGTTGATGCCGGCGAAGATGTTGACCAGGATGGTCTCGACATTCTTGTCGGCAAGCACGGCGCGGAACGCCTTGGCGACACGCTCGGGCGAGGCGCCGCCGCCAATGTCGAGGAAGTTCGCCGGCTCGCCGCCGGCGATCTTGATCATGTCCATGGTCGCCATGGCCAAACCCGCACCATTGATGATGCAGCCGATATTGCCGTCGAGCCCGACATAGGACAGGCCGCGGTCGGAGGCGAAGGTCTCGCGCGGGTCTTCCTGCGACTTGTCGCGCAGTTCCGAAATCTCGGCGCGGCGGAACAGAGCGTTCTCGTCGAAGGACATCTTGGCATCGAGGGCGATCAGATGCCCGTCGCGGGTGACGACCAGCGGGTTGATCTCCAGCATGGAAGCGTCGTAGTCGCGGAAAACGCGATAGCAGCCGAGCAGCGTATCCACCGCCTTGCCGATCAAATTGTTCTCCAGCCCGAGGCCGAAGGCGATCTCGCGGGCTTGAAACTGCTGCATGCCCGCCCCAGGGTCGACGATGGCGCGGATGATGGAGTCAGGCTGCTTTTCAGCGATTTCCTCGATCTCCATGCCGCCGGAGGCGGACGCCACGATCATCACGCGCTCGGATTTGCGATCGAGCACGATGCCCAGATAAAGTTCCTGGCGGATGTCGACGGTTTCCTCGACATAGAGGCGCGAGACGAGCTTGCCCTTCGGGCCGGTCTGGTGGGTGACCAGCTTGCGGCCGAGCATGGCCTCGGCAGCATCAGACACCTCGGTGTCGGACTTGCAGATGCGGATGCCGCCGGCCTTGCCGCGGGCGCCGGAATGGATCTGGGCCTTGACCACCCATTTGTCGCCGCCGATCTCGCTGGCGCGATAGGTCGCCTGCTCGGGGCTGTAGGCAAGACCGCCGCGCGGGATCTGCACCGAATAGCGAGAGAGCAGTTCCTTGGCCTGGTATTCATGGATATCCATGTCGGTAACCTCGTCAGTTGGGCAGGCCGGCGCGCGGCTGGGTCGACTGTTGGATGGCCTCGTGCATGACCAGGACATTGCGAGCCATGCGTTCGGACGCGGCATCGATCATCTTGCCGTCGAGCGCAGCGGCACCCTTGCCCTGCTCCTCGGCCTCCCGGAGCATCTCGATGATACGGCGGGCACGGTTCACTTCCTTTTCGGGCGGCGAGAACACCTCATTGGCGAGCGCGATTTGCGTGGGGTGGATCGCCCACTTGCCCTCGATGCCGAGTGCTGCAGCGCGCCTGGCCGCCGCGACATAGGCTTCCGGATCGGAGAAATCGCCGAACGGACCATCGATGGCGCGCAGGCCATAGGCGCGGCAGGCCACCGTCATGCGCGACAGGGCCGCATGCCACTGGTCACCGGGGTAATCCGGGTTGAGGCCACCGATCGAGACCGTGCGCGCCTTGCAGCTCGCAGCATAGTCGGCCACCCCGAAATGCAGCGCCTCGAGCCTTCCGCCATAAGCGGCGATCGCCTCGACATTGGCCATGCCGAGCGCCGTTTCGATCAAGCCCTCCAGGCCAACACGGTTCTTGAAGCCCTTGGCCGTCTCGATCTGGTTGACCATGGCCTCGACCATGTAGAGATCGGCGGGCACGCCGACCTTGGGCACCAGGATGGTGTCGAGCCGGTCGCCCGCCTGCTCCATCACGTCGACGACGTCGCGATACATGTAATGGGTATCGAGCCCGTTGATGCGTACCGAGATGGTCTTGCCGCGCGCGCGCCAGTCGATCTCGTTGAGCGCCTCGATGATATTCTTGCGCGCCCGTTCCTTATCGGGCGGTGCAACTGCGTCCTCGATATCGAGGAAGATATAGTCCGCCCCGCCATCGGCGGCCTTGCGGATCATCTCCGGATTGGAACCCGGTACCGCGAGTTCGCTGCGCTGCAGGCGCAGTTTTCGCAGGTGATGGATGGTATGGCTCATGATGGGTGTCCCTTGGGATGGCGGCGGCCCCTTTACCCTCCCCTCGATGGGGTCGACCGTTCCTCTTGGAATGGTCTGGGGTCGGCCTGAAAGGCCGGGGTGGGGTGAACGAACTCAGGTCCTGACGAGAGGAGCGACCAATTCCTGCGAAAGGGTCACCCCACCCCGACACTGCGTGTCGACCCTCCCCATCAAGGGGAGGGTAAGGTTGGGCCTCAGGCCGCCTTGGCCAGGTTGGGCTGAGCCGACAGGCGATAATGCTCGAGGGCTGCGCCAACGCCGGAACCGGGCTGGACCTTCACGCCGCAATCGCGCAATGCCATTTCGGCCGCCGAGATCGCACCGCACATCATCACGTCGTTGACCCAGCCAAGATGCCCGATGCGGAACACTTTGCCGGCAACCTTGTTGAGGCCGACGCCCAGGGAAGTCTGGTAGCCATAATGGGCCCGCCGCACGATCTCGGCACTGTCGATCCCTTCGGGCACCAGCACTGCGCTCACCGTATCGGAGTTCCATTTTGCTTCCTTGGCGCAGAGCTTCAGCCCCCAGGCCTCTACCGCCTTGCGCACGCCGGTAGCCAGGCGGTTGTGACGCTCGAAGACATTGTCGAGGCCTTCCTCCTGGAGAAGATCGAGAGCGGCGCGAAGCCCACGCAGCAGTTGCACGGCCGGCGTGTAGGGGAAATAGCCGGTGTCATTGGCGCGGATCTGGTCCTCGAAAGAGAAATAGCAGCGCTTGTGCCCGGCTGCCTTGGCCGCTGCGAGCGCCTTCTGGCTGACCGACAGGAAGCCGAGGCCAGGCGGCAGCATGAAGCCCTTCTGCGAACCCGAGACGGCACAATCGACGCCCCATTCCTCCTGGCGAAAATCGATCGAGCCTATCGAGGAGACGCCATCAACGAAGAGCAGGGCTGGATGCCTGGCGGCGTTAAGCGCGGCGCGCACGCCGGCAACATCGCTGGTCACGCCGGTGGCGGTTTCATTGTGGGTGACGAAAACAGCCTTGATACGGTGTTCCTTGTCCTGGAGAAGCCGCTCGGCATAGATCTCCACCGGACAGCCCGTGCCCCATTCGACATCGACCACGTCGACGTCGAGCCCGAAGCGTTCGGCCATATCCACCCACAGATGCGAGAACTGGCCGAAGCGCGACATCAACACGCGGTCACCGGGGCTCAGCGTGTTGGTAATCGCCGATTCCCAGGCACCCGTGCCTGAAGAGGGGAAAATGAAGACGCGGCCGGTCTCGTTGCGGAACACCTTCATCAGGTCGGTGAACAGGCCGCGGGTGAAGGCCGGGTAGTCCGGGGCGCGCATGTCCTCCATCGGCATGTTCATCGCCTGGCGGACGATTTCCGGGACATTGGTCGGTCCTGGAACGAAAAGCTGGGTGAAGCCGGCCATCTAAATCCTCCCGAAATGTGCGGCGGGTCCTGAGCCTGCCGATTGCTTTCGAGGGTGATGATCGGTTGAGGGGGGTCCTGCCCACAACACCTGTCGGGATAGATTCATGAGCCTGAGGGCGTTGGACGCCCCCTACACTTTCAGAGCCTCGGGCGCCCCATAGGATAGGCGGAATCCTACCCGAACCGCCCCAAAGGGGTTTTGCCAAACCAGCGAGAGGGCGCGCCTCAGTGCCCTGCGGATCCCAGATCGTCTGAATGGCCGGCCTTGAGACGGGACCATTGGGCCGTAGGGCGTCCATCGACACGTACCCTTTCAACCCCTTCGAGGCGGCGCGGCCATCCGGCCGGCGAATCCTCCCATGCCTCCTGCCGCCCGTAGACAGTCAGGTCGAGCAGCCGGTAATTGTTGTCCATCGCCTCGACGCCTCGCCGCGTCGTCCAATAGGTCTCGAAGACATCCGATCCCTGCCGCAGATAACAGCCGATATACATCAGGCCTAGCCGGCGCCCGACCAGGAGCGCATCGAGCGAGGTGCGAGGCGCCGAATACCAGGGCATTTGCCAGCCCATGAAGTCCCGGTAACGGGCGCTTTCTGCATAGGGGCCCTGGCAGAAGGTGGCATAAGTGACATCGCGCGAATGCACATAGGACAGTTCGCGGATTTGCGATGTGACCCAGGTACAGCCTTCGCATTGCTCCGGCGCGGGGTGGCCGGTATGCCACATGAAGTAATAGGCGATGAGCATGCGGCGCCCCTCGAAGGCATCCAGCAAGGTCACTGTCCCCTGGTCGCCGATGAGAGGGAGTGCGCCATCCATCTTGACCATGGGCAGCCGTCGGCGGGCAGCGGCAATGGCGTCCCCCTCCCTGGTATGGGCCTTTTCCCGGACCTGCAACGCCTCCAGCTTTGCCTGGAATATATCGCGATCGACTATTTCAGGGGCTCCGAGCCGATCTCCGGTGCTGTCGTTGATCATCGTTCTCGCCTTCGCTGATTGCGTCGATGGCGACAAGGCTAGCGCCGGATTTCGAAACGCCGCGAGTTACAAGTGTGACGGGATTTCGATACGCTCACCTGTCCACGATCCGCACCTGATGTGTCAGCGCACCATGATCTGCTGGAATTGGATATTGAGAGACATTCGCCGCGCTGATGGCACTGCCCACCGCAAGGCGATTTCTTGGCCGCCCGTCCCATTACGGCATGATGATACCGATATTCTCGTCGCCACAGACGAGGCTACGCATCCCTGGAACGAGCCGACCAGAAGATCGACGATGAAGGCGGCGCCGGCCATTGCAAGCTCCCCAGAGCTCAGATCTCGCAGACCGCTATAATACCAACGTATAGGAGCGACAGAAACATTCAGTAAAAGAAGCTGGCATAAATTTGATGAGATGACGGAGGGAGCGCAATCCTCGAATGAGATGATTTGGCTTGGGGGGCGAGCCGCACTTTCGGACTGATTTGCCGGAGGAAGCACCAAGATGGTTTCAAGGCCCGCATGACCTTATCGCCGACAGAGATTCTAATCGGGGTTCGCGTGGATGAAGGACGTTGCTTGCAAGCCCTGCAGGCCGAACGCACCTTCTATTCATATGGTGTCACCGGACGAGCATCTGCTCGAACACACACCAACATACCTCCGATCTCTATTGATCTGATCGGCGGCTGCGGCCTCAACCGCACGGCTCTGATGCGCTGCCTCGTGGGGTCGGAAACAGCCCTTGCGGCGGAAGGCTTCAAGGATGTCGAGGCCTGGGCGGCAGCTGCCGTTCGTGCCACCGATATTCTCTTGATTGCCTCGGAGCATCCACTCAGCATCACCGCGATCGGCCGAGACATCGGAGCAATATTGGAGACGGCACCTGCAGCCCGCATTCTCGTGCTCGCCGACGTCACCACCCAGGCCATGCTGATCGCTCTTCTCAAGCAGGGCGCAAAGGGTGTCGTCCCCTCCGAATCGACGATCGACAACGTCATCTTTGCCGTCCGCCTCGTCCGTCGAGGGGGATTGTTCACTCCTCTTCTGGAAGCGGGTCGAAGGAAAGCCGGTACACGTGATCCTGAGGTGCAGGAGCAATCTTGGCAGGCGCTAGTGACGCCGAGGCAACTCGAAATCATCCACGAATTGCGCAAGGGCTCGTCCAACAAGGACATCGCCCACGAGCTGCAGATGAGCGAATTCACCGTGAGAGTACACGTCCGCAACATCCTGCGCAGGCTGAAGGCGCGCAGCCGCGCCGAAGTCGTGGCGAGAACGAATGATCTCCAGTTCCCACCTGCTCGGCCCCATGCGTTCATGGAAGCGCCTGCGACCGCCGATCAAGCTCGCTAGCCGGCTCATCCCGTACTGTTCATTCGCCATTGCCCGGGATGGCAAGCCGGATGCAGCGGGTCTGCCCCAGCGATTACCCCCCGCCACACAGGCCAGAAGCGCCCATGCCCCACAAGCTCTATTCATTGCTGCGAACACTGGAGCGGCATCGCCTCTGGTTCATGATGGATCGTCTGGGTTCTGATTCCGTCACCCTGACGGTGACGATCGAGGAAAACCGCCTGGAGATCGACGTCTTCGAAGACGAGCGGGTCGAATACACCTGTTACAAATCCGATCAGAAGATCGCCGGCGGAGGCAAGAATCTCGACGCTCTGATCTCCGGCCTGGCAGCCATCGGGCGGCAATGGCCGCCTGCCTCGCGATAGAGCGAAGGACGCGGCAGCTCCCACAAGCACATTGGCGACGGGCGCACCGGGGATCGGCCTGAGACTTCTGTCCCGGACCTCCTGTATGCACCGACAAGTCATGCGTTGCATTTGTCGCCGATAACAAGGGGACTCGCCTCCTGTAACCGGTAGCAGGAACATTGGCTCAGCGCCCCTGGCTCTGTTGCGCTCCGCCTGGCCCCTGAATTCCTCGCCCAAAGCGAAACCCGACCGGGGAGGTCAATTCCCGGCCGGGCTCCAATAGCTCAGGGTCTCGCGAACCCAAGACGATATTAGGGAATCACTCGGCGTGGCACCACAAGCACGAGGTTGTATTAATTCGTAATTGGATAGATATCGCGCGTAATTATCTTTGACTATAACACAACCAGAGGTCGTTTTTTGTAGTTTAATTTCTAAGTTTTGGTTGTAATTTTAAAGATATCTTCTTAGTTTCTTTCTCGAACACTGATTAAATTGTGGCCTTTTTGTTACACAAACATCCAAAAAGGCTACATCAACTACCATATGGCTTGGATTCCTTTTGCGGTGACTCAGGAAGTGTCGCAAGCTCACTCCCGGTAACAACCTCAACGGGGGAGTCGCATGACGACCAAATCTCTGCTTCTAGGAACCATCGCCGGCATCGCTGTCATCGGCGCCGCCCAAGCCGCCGATCTGCCCATGACCAAGGGCGAGGCCGTCGAATATGTGAAGGTCTGCACGGCCTTCGGCCCGGGCTTCTTCTATATCCCCGGCACCGACACCTGCCTGAAGATCGGCGGCGAGATCCGCGCCGACTATCGTGCCTTCGGCGGCAAAAATTTCAGCCGCAACGATAATCGGTCGGCCTTCAACACCGAGGCGCGTATCTGGTTCGACGCCCGCACCCAGACCGATTGGGGTATGCTGCGTTCCTATTTCCAGATCGACGCTGACTCGCACCCCATCTCGAAGCAGGGCCGGGCAAGCGGTGGGTATAACGGCAACACCTTCACCATCGACAAAGCCTTTATCCAGTTTGGTGGCTTGACGGCCGGCTATGCCCATTCCTTCTTCGGCTTCTACGACAACGAATATGGCGATACGATCTGGGCGCCCTATTACACCGAAGTCAACACCGTCAACCTGCTTGCCTACACCGCCCAGTTCGGCGGCGGCTTCAGCGCCACACTGTCGATCGAAGATGGTCGCGACCATCGTGTAAACGGCTTTGCCACAACGAACAGCTACTATGCGGCACAAGGCGGCCAGCAGGTTCCGGACGTTGTCGGCCAGTTGCGCTGGGATCAGAACTGGGGCTCTCTGGCTGTTCAGGCAGCCGGCCATCAATTCCGTTCGGCTCAGCTTTTTGATACGACCGGCGCTCCGATTGCCTCGCCAAATAAGAGCAAATATGGCTGGGCAGCCGGTGGAACGGCTTTGATCAAGCTCCCGTTCATTGACGGTGGCCATTTCATTGTTGAAGGTCAGTATGCCGACGGTGCCCTGGATTATCTCGGCGCAGGTAACACCTGGTATGCCAACAGTGATTACTTCTTGAACTCCAATGCCAATATCCGTTCTGGCAAGGGCTGGTCCGTCACCGCTGAACTTGGTGGCAATATCACGCCTGTCCTGAATGCCAATCTGGTTGGAGCGTATATTGACACCAAGTATGATGATTTGCTTACGACGGATGCATCATCTTCCCTAAAGGAATACACCCTCGCCGGTAACCTCACTTACACGATCGTCAAGGGTCTGACGGCAGCCGCCGAGGTTGCCTACACCCATGGAAAATTCGACAATTGGTCGGGAGTTTCAACCGGAACGAATACAGCTCCTGTGAAGGACTACAATGTCTGGCAGGTGGGCATTCGTTTGAAGCGCGTGTTCTAAAGCTTTATCTTCAGTCAACGATGAAGAGGGCCCGGCTTCGTCCGGGCCTTTTTTGATAGGCACCGCCGAAATCGCGACGCAGAGAAAAAACTCGCCGATCGGATCACAACCCCACGAATCCAACGTTGGCGTAACTTCAGCAGCATATAATAGCTGGCTAATTATCATGGATAAAGTTCTTGTCATCGGCAGCGAAAAGCTTCGGCCTTGGCGCGATTGCCACAAGTGCGCATGTCGCACCAGCGCCGGCCGGCACCCCGCCCGCGATCGACGAAGAACCAGGTGCAGCGAGTGCATTGGCGCAGGCGCGTGACGTCCTCACTGCGCAAGAACTCCTCGAAGCATAAGGCGACGGCATCCAGCCAGCGCTGAGGGCTGCGGGCGTCCGGCTGCCAGCGAAATTGCCGCCCCTCCCCTGAAAAAGCGCCTCGCCCCATGGCATCGCGGATCGAACGCTCCAAGTCGATCACGCTCTGGGAACCGGTATCGGTCCGACCGACAAGGCCAAGCATCGCTTCATAAGCCTGCTCCCGGAACCGATGCAGCCTGGCCAGTTCGTCATCATCGTCGAGGGACGCGTCCTGGAAAAAAGCAGCAAGTTCCGGCCTCGGCAACAGGCCTGCCCCACCAGCCCACTTCCGCACGGCATCCCAGTTGCCGATCTTGTCGCTCAGGCGGGTCTTGCCGGTGTCGGCGACGGTGTTGATGAAATCGAGCGCAGGGTGGCCGCCGACATAATCGGCCTCGCTCCACCCTTCGGCATATCGGCTCTGAGACTCAGAAATAACCATTAATTACAGTTTAGGGGTTGCGCCCTGAAAAATCCAGCGTAACCTATAATTATATCAAAAATGGTTATTCGGAGGACACCATGCTTGAGCTCGCGAACCGTTTCAGCTTCGAAGGCAATCAGATCGCCTGGGACATGCTGGGTGATGGGCCACCGCTGGTGATGGTGCACGGCACGCCCTTTTCCTCGCAGGTCTGGCGCCGTATCGCGCCCTGGCTCGCAAGGAAGCGGCGCGTATTTTTCTATGACCTGCTCGGCTACGGCCAATCCGATATGCCTGACAAGGATGTCTCGCTCGGCATGCAGAACCGCCTTCTCGGTGCCATGCTGCGCGAGTGGGGCTTGGAACGGCCCCAGATGCTGGCGCATGATTTCGGCGGCGCCACCGCGCTGCGTGCCCATTTTATCGACGGCGTCGCCTATTCCGATCTGACCCTGATCAATCCCGTCGCGATCGCTCCGCAAGGATCTCCCTTCGTCATGCATGTCGGCCGCTATGAAGCCGCCTTTGCAGGGCTGCCGGCCTATGCCCACCACGCCCTCCTCTCGGCCTATATCGGCAACGCCGTCGCACGGCCACTCAGCGAGGAAGTGCTGTCGGTCTATCGGGACCCCTGGCTAGGCGACATCGGCCAAAGCGCCTTCTATCGCCAGATCGCGCAGATGAGCCAACGCTATATCGAGGAAGTCGAGACGCATTATCGGCGTCCGGATTTTCCCACGCGTATCCTGTGGGGAGAGGATGACGCCTGGATTCCCATCGCCCAGGGACGCAAGCTCGCTGACCGCCTGACGGGTGGCACCCTCATCCCCGTGCCCCGGGCCGGCCATCTCGTTCAGGAGGACGCGCCGGAGGCCATCATCGCTGCGGTCCTGGACGATCGCCCTTGAGCAAGTTTGGCGCCCCCTGGCCTAAGCGAGGACTTGAAGGAGGGCGGAAACTGTAACGCATGGCAGGAGGTCTGGAGGCGACGGAATCAGCCTGTTCCGGAACATCCAGCATCGATATCGTTCTCTGCAGCTCCCCTCACCATTTTCCGAGAGCCAAGCCGACGCTTCTGCAACCACACACGCTCGGGCTGCCAAGCTCGCCTGCATATTGCGACCATCAGCGATCGACCAGCCGGGCCCTTTCAGCGGGGCGTACCTTACTCGACAGAGGGTCCTGGACGCCTCCCTTCCAACCTCCGGTCCGAGATTGGCATTGCAGCTATGGGCCTGCCCTGCCCCGCCCACTCCCTCGCGTCTCAGAAAAGAGAGTTCGCGAGCGAACCTTGTCGCCTGCAATCGATCGATGGTCGTGCTTGCTGCAGATCGTGGAATCATAGTTCCCGCGGTCGAAAGCCCCTCGGCAAAACGACTTTGGCTGAGGCAAGCACAAGGCGCCCACTCATTTCGAGATATTTGCCTCGGAGAGGATAGAATCCCTAGGAGTCAGACTTCGATTCCCGTCAATAGGCAGTGGCGCAAATCTTTTATTTTTCTTCCCCGGCCCAGCCCTCGTTTTGACAGCCGTGCAAACCGCGAAAAACAAGCGATAATACAAAAAGTTAGAATCAAAACGGGCGATGCCGAAAGTGATTCGAGACACTATTTCGGCGTTAACCTTTCATTAACCTAAAATTCATTGCCGCTGCGCGAGAATCGGGCATAATTCCCGCTTGAAATGTTGTTTCACGCGAAAAAGCGTTATTCCGAGAATCGTAGTCGATGAACATGTCGATTTCTAACCAGGACCTGGAGGCGTTCAGCTTTCACGAGACCATTCTCCAGCAGGGGGAATTGATCTCGGACAAGCTCAACATGCTTCGGGTCGAACACTATCCGCCAAATGCGATGAAGAGCCTGCGCTCCTTTTCGCTGGCGGAGGTCGCCTATTTCCTCGGCGTTACCCAATCCAACGTCAAGAAGCTGCATCTAGAAGGCAAGGGCCCGATCCCGACCACTTCCAGCTCCGGCCGGCGCAGCTATACGGCCGAGCAGATGCTGGAATTGCGGCAATATCTCGACCGGCATGGCCGCGCGGACTTCAAGAAGTATGTCCCCCATCGCCGGGCCGGCGAAAAGCTTCAGATCATCTCCGTGGTAAACTTCAAGGGCGGTAGCGGCAAGACCACCACAGCCGCCCACCTCGCCCAGCATCTGGCTCTCACCGGGCACCGGGT
The DNA here is from genome assembly GCF_051161885.1 of Labrys methylaminiphilus subsp. lupini. Lineage (NCBI taxonomy): Bacteria > Pseudomonadati > Pseudomonadota > Alphaproteobacteria > Hyphomicrobiales > Xanthobacteraceae > Labrys > Labrys methylaminiphilus. Next base: position 221,685 of record NZ_JBMDIH010000002.1, read on the forward strand.
GCTGGCCATCGACCTCGATCCGCAGGCATCGCTTTCGGCCCTGCATGGCATCCAGCCCGAGCTCGACAAGAACCTCTCGCTCTATGAGGCTCTTCGTTACGATGACCAGAGGAAGCCGATCACGCAGGTGATCCGACCGACCAATTTCCCCGGCCTCGACATCGTGCCGGCCAATCTGGAGCTGCAGGAGTACGAGTACGACACGCCGCTTGCCGCCTCAAACCGTGCTTCACCGGACGGGCGCCTGTTCTTCACGCGCATCACCAACGCGCTGAAGGAGGTAGAGGACCGCTACGACGTCGTCGTGATCGATTGTCCGCCACAGCTCGGTTATCTTACCTTGACGGCGCTGACGGCATCGACCTCGGTGCTGATCACCATTCACCCCCAGATGCTCGACGTCATGTCGATGAGCCAGTTCCTGCTGATGCTGGGCGGCGTGCTGCGCTCGATCAGCAAGGCGGGGGCGGAAGTGCGCCTGCAATGGTTCCGGTATTTGGTTACGCGTTTCGAACCCATAGACGGGCCGCAGACCCAGATGGTCGGCTTCATGCAGGCCCTGTTTCCCCTGCAGATGCTGAAAAGTCCGATGCTGAAATCCACGGCGATTTCGGATGCCGGCATCACCAATCAGACCTTGTACGAGGTCGACCGCTCCCAATTCATCCGATCGACCTATGACCGTGCGATCGAGGCTCTCAATGCCGTGAATGAGGAGATCACTACTCTGGTCCACAAGGCATGGGGTCGACGATGAACCTGATTTTTGACAGCCGTGCAGATCGGCAAAAAATCGCATATTTTCAACATGTTGAGCGAAAGCAGGGGAGGGCGCTTTGGCACGCAAGAATCTTCTAGCGAGCATTACCGGCCCCGCTGCGGATCGAACGGCGCATGAAACGCGTTCCGACTACGCTACACGCGGCGCATCGCGCTCCATGATGCTGTCGATCGAGGAACTGGCCGAGAGCGCCAAGCGCCTCACCGCCGGCGAAACCATCGTGGCGCTCGATCCCCATCTTCTCGACGCCTCCTTCGTCTCCGATCGCATCGAGGATGATGAAGAGGAGTTCGCCCTGTTCCGCCAGGGAATCGAAAAGGAGGGGCAGCTTCAGCCCATCCTTGTCCGCCCCCACCCGGACAGCGACGGGCGCTATATGATCGTCTTTGGCCATCGGCGGGCGCGCGCAGCGCGGGAACTCGGCATCAGCGTGCGTGCTGTGGTCAAGAATGTCGAGGAAATCGCCCATATCATCGCGCAAGGCCAGGAAAACACCCGCAGAGCCGATTTGTCCTTCATCGAGAAGGCGTTGTTCGCCGCCAGGCTGCTGGCCATGGGGCAAAGCAAGGACACGGTCAAATCGGCCCTTACCGTCGACGATACGCTGCTGTCGCGCATGCTATCCGTGGCCGAAATCGTGCCTTCGTCAGTTATCGAAGCAATCGGGGCCGCCAAGACGATCGGCCGCGATCGCTGGGAAGATCTCAAGAAGCTCCTTCTTCGGCCTGGTGCCACCAGCCAAGCCGAAGAGCTTCTCGCTTCCGAGGACTTTCGCCATCTCGATACGCCTGCCCGTTTCAACCGGCTGCTGACGCATCTTCAGCATGCACGCAAGCCAGCCCGATCAGCACCGACACCACAATCGGTCGGCAATTGGTCCCCGCAGGACAAACGCGTGGCAGCCAGCTACCGAAACACCGGCAAGGCTTTCAGCCTATCGCTCAAATCGAAGGATGCGGGCGAGTTCGGCCACTACCTTTCGTCGAATCTGGAGGCGCTTTACGAAGCCTTCAGGGAAGCGAAACAACGCAACCAAGCAGGAGATTAACCCCGCAAAAGAAAAAAGCCCCCGAGCGTCGCCGCGCGGAAGCCTTTTCTGTCGTAAGCAAACAGAGAATCTCATTTCCGCGAATCACTGTCAAGCGTTTCAGGCGTCGTACTTCGACGAGCCGATTTCTTTTGCCTGGATAAGGTGAAAGAGAGTGCAGATTCATCGTGCAACGTCGCCCTTTGGGCGGCGAACGCTGTCGCTTGCCCAGATTGCAAGCCAGGCGATCGCCAAGACGCGCCCTACAACGCGCGCATTTCCGAAGTGGGAAATCTACCAGGCACTGTGCACGGCACGGGCGCGTCTCGGTATCTCCGAGCGCGCACTGGCCGTGCTCAATGCGCTGCTGACCTTCCATCCCGAAACCACGCTCTCGGGTGAGGCCATCATCGTCTTTCCTTCCAACGAACAGCTCAGCCGCCGTGCGCACGGCATGCCAGCCTCGACGCTAAGGCGCCATCTCGCTATCCTCGTCGAAGCCGGCCTGATCATCCGGCGCGACAGCCCCAACGGCAAACGCTATGCCCGCCGAGGCCGCGGTGGCAGCATCGAACTCGCCTATGGCTTCGACCTCGCCCCGCTGCTTGCCCGCGCCGACGAGTTCATTCGGCTCGCCACACAGGTGGAGGACGCCGCCCGATCCCTCAAACTCGCACGCGAACGCATTACCATCTGCCGGCGCGACATCTCCAAGATGATTGCCGTTGCACAGCGCGAACTCATGGCGGAGAACCCAGCGGAGGAGCAGAGCCAAATCTGGCTCGACCTGCACGCCCTCTATCGCGATCTCATCGAAGGCATGCCGCGGCGCGCCACGCTCGAACAGCTCGAAATGCTGGCAGACCAGCTCTCCACGCTCGCCGACGACATCCTCAACCGATTGGAATTACAGATCAAAACTGCACAAGTGAGCACCATTGAGTCCAGCAATGAGCGCCACATACAGAAATCAAATCCAGAATCCCTTCTTGATTCTGAACCGGTAACCCCAGCTAGGCTCGATGCGGAGCCGACACCTGCAAGCCGCACCGCAGCGCTCAGTAGCAGCTACACGCTCGGTACTGTCCTGCAAGCCTGTCCCGGCATCCTCGATTATACCCGCAACGGTATCGCCAATTGGCGTGATTTCCTCAGCGCCACAACCTTGGCCCGCTCCATCCTGCGTATCAGTCCGAGCGCCTGGGAGGAGGCGCAAACTGTGATGGGCGAGGCACAGGCCGCCGTCATCATCGCCTGCATTGTGCAGAGAGCCGCCAACATCAACTCAGCCGGTGGCTATTTGCGCAGCCTCACTCGCAAGGCGGAAGCCGGACAATTATCGCTCGGGCCCATCCTGATGGCGCAAATCCACACACGTGAACCACAAAAGCCAGGGGCCTAGATGGGTGCCAAAATCTCAACGGGACTGACGATGTCCACTCCAAAAAAAACGGCCGGAAAACCGGCCGTTGCTTGGATAGGCATCCAAGAAGTTTCTCTTGGGAGGAAACCCCAGGAACCCATCGACCCACCGGGGAAGATTGGGGACGCGTTCCCGACTATTCGGATATGGAGAAGGGCAACTCTCGGTTCAAGGCCGGATGGTGTTAAATATCGGCAAGGTTGGAATCGACGCCCCTTGAGTGACGAAGGCTAAAAATTACGCTTCCCGATGTGGCGGAAGCTAGAGCTGTGTTAGGTTCCGTTATTTGATTTTTCATTAGGGTTATCAGGACTTTGAAAATAGCTGGTATAGAGCTCGACAAGTTGCCCTGGAGCGAAATCGCGGTCCCGCTCGCGATCGCCGAGGACAGGCTCGCACGGCTTGATGAAAGGTTACGCACCAGCTCCATCCGGGAAGGCTGGATCGCGCGCACCCACTTCTATGACGCGGCCGGCAGCCTGTGGCTCGATGGCGAACTGGTTCATCTCGAGGACCTCGTACTGCATGACGCCGCGATGGACGCTCGCACGCCGACCCATGAGCTGACGCGTGCCCACACCGTGTTACGGGCCCGACGACGCATTGCTTCCGCACCTGCCGATTGGGCTCTCACGCAGGAAGGGCTGGCGGGTCTTTTAGGCAGGGAGTTGCCCACCCAAAGCGGATCGGCCCCCACTTCTTGGGAACCCGGCGACCAAAAGCATCGGGAAAGGGACCCTGCGTTCGTCGAGCCCGATGAATCGGCAGCAGACCAGGCCTGGGCCGCCGAGCTCGCCGCAATCGATGCCATCGTCTCTCGATCAGCGGCAGTGCTGGCCGGAGAGGCCGCATCGCCCTCCAATCGCAAACCGGACATCGATGATGCCGACTGGAACGAGGAAGCCCGCCTCGAGGAATGGCGCGACGATATCCAGCGCCTGGACAATCTGCCGCCGGTACTGGCCGCGGCGGCGGCGATCATCGCCTGGGAGAACATCGAACCCTTGCAGTCCGCGGCTTGGCTGGGGCGCGTGTTGGCGGCTGCGATCCTCCGGGCCCGGGACAAGGCTCGCGCCCATCTGCCCTGCCTGTGCGTGGGATTGCGCGCTTTACCGCGCGAGACCCGATTTGCTCGTGGCACCGGGCCGCGCCTCCTGACATTCATTGAAGCCATTGCGGCCGCCGCTGAACAAGGACTGAAGGATCACGACCGCTGGATCCTGGCTCGGCACCAGCTCGAACGCCATTTGGCCGGCCGCCGCTCCACGTCGAAATTGCCGGCCTTGATCGAGCTGATGCTGACAACCCCGCTCGCCTCGGCACAGCTCATTGCCAAGCGGCTCGATATCACGCCACGAGCGGCCCAGGATCTCATCGCGGAACTGGGCGTGCGAGAGATCACCGGACGAGGGCGCTATCGGGCCTGGGCGATCATCTAGGCGTGGTCAGCAGCCATTTATCGGCTGCAACCGCAAAGTGCCTGAGTTCCCTAAAACGATCGAGACCGAGGAGTACCCAGCTCTTGCAGGCGTTTGACGGCATCTTCAGAAAGAGGGCGCGAGCGACGGGTACTGTTATCGATGAGCACCACGACACTTTGTCCCTGAGCGACACAGACCCCATTCTGGAACACCGCCTGATCGAGCGTGATCGAACTGCGGCCGATAGTGCTGACCTTCGTTCCGATTTCCACCGTACCGGGCCACAGCACCTCGGCCCGGAAGTCGATGACGACACGGGCCAGCACGAAGGAGCTTTCGGCGTCCGCCACGGGGGAGGCAAGATCATGAAGAAGCTCGACCCGGCCTGTTTCCAGGAAGGTGGCAAAGACCGCATTGTTCACATGGGCCTGCCGGTCCGTATCACCATAGCGCAGCTTGTCTGTGGTCATGAAGTCGTAGTCCGCCGGAACTGGCAGGTCAGGCATTGGGCAACTCCGGATTGGCCTTGTGGTGAGGAGCCTGGCGCGCGAGGCCGTCGAAGAGGTCGAGCAGGCGCTCGCGCCAGGCGTAGATCGTATCGTCAGCCGCCAGGAACTCGATAGCACTGGTGCAGCGGGCCCACATGAACATGCCGAAGACGCAATAGTCGGCATAATTGGGCTGCTTGCCCCCGAGATAGGCCTGTCCGCCTAGTAAATGGCGCAGGGGCGTGAGCGTGTGACGCAGCCGTTCGAGATGGACCTGCTGGTCCTGGACGACCTGCTCCAAGGTCTTTCCGAACCGCTGTTCCCGGGTCGCGCGGAAATAATCCCGGTCTTTCTGGTCGAGGACATTGTAGATGTCGAGCAGGATCAGGCGGGAGACAGCGGGCAGCAAGGCCGTATCGGCCCAGCTATTGACGAAACGCGTCACGGTAGCTGCTTGCGGCGCGCCGAAGAGGGCAGGGCTGTTGGCAAAGCGCTCTTCGAGGTGAAGTGCGATACGCCAGGAATCGGAGACGACATGGGCGCCGTCGATGAGGACGGGCACCAGCCCCTGACCAGAAAAGGCAATGGCCTCCTTGTCGGTGAAACGCCATGGCCGCCGGTCGGCCTGAAGACCCTTATGGGCCAGGGCCATGCGGATCTTCCAGCAATGCGGGCTGAAGCGAAGCTGCGGGTCGGATCCGGCGAGTTCGTAGAGAATGAGTCTTGGCTCGTTGGCAGGTCTTGGCTCGTTCATGCCATCTCCCATGCACAAGATTGCATCCAGTCGTTTCGGGACGAGCCGGACAGGCGTCGGCGGAGAATCAGGATCGATTACACCCAGAGATAAGCGCGTTCATGATTGAACGCTCGTCTGCTCCAACGTCGCATTTAGACGCGTCTTTGCGATTCTAGGTGATTCCGTCAAATCGCAAAACGCTTCAGTCGGCTATAACATGGGACGGCCCTGAATCGGTTCCGCGCATGCCCGGAATATGATCGACCGTGATGACCTCGCGGCAATGGGCTTCGAAGGCGTCGACGATGCGCGGACGTCGCATGTCCTTGAGGCAGGCCAGCCCCATCACCATCGGGGCCGTATTGCCTTCAAGTTCGATATAGGCGAGGGGGCGGCCATTTTCCGCCATCATATTCACCGGCCGCACCGTCAGCATGGAAAAGCCGAGGCCCGCACCGACATAGGACCGCAGGGTCGAGGGGCTGGCCGTCTCGGCGACGATCCGCGGGGTGATGCTGCGCTGCTCGAACATCGACAGGAAATATTGGCGGCTGAGGGGAAGGTCGAGCAGGATGAAGGGTTCGTCCGCCAGTTCCTCCAGCCTCACGCTCGAGCGTGAGGCAAAACGGTGGTCGGCTGCCAGCAGCACATAGGAGGGCATCTCCGCCAAAGGCTGGAAGCTCATATCCGGCGTCAGGTTGAGCTGATAGGTCAGCGCGATGTCGATCCGGGCCGAGCGCAGGCCCTCCAGCAACTCGGCCTCACTTCCCTCCGTCACCACCATTTGCGCGTCAGGATATTTCGACACGAAGCCGCTCCAGAGCTCGGGCATGATCAGGGAGGAGAAGGTGCGGAACGAGCCGACATTGATGGGGCCCGACACGATCGAGCCTGCGGCATTGGCAACATCGTAGAGTTCATAGGCGGCGCGCAAGGACTCTTTGGCAGCCCTGAGCAGGCGTTTGCCCGGCGTGGTCAGCGACAGGCCCTGGGCATGCTGGCGCACGAAGATCTGCACGCCCAATTCGGTCTCCAGATGCGAGATCGCCGCCGATACCGAGGGCTGGGAGATGTTCACCAGCTCTGCCGCCCGGGTGACGCTGCCGGTCTCGCCGGCGGCGACGAAATAGCTCAATTGCCGCAAGGTAAAACGCATGGGTTGCTCCTCACGCGGCCTGCAATGGCATGGACACCAGTTCTGCAGGTCCTGGATCGCGATTATACTGCCTGACAAAATTCCCTGTTCGGCGCGGCAGGTCAAAGCGGCAACTGGCCGCTCGGAAGGGGAGGCGATAGCCGTTGATCCCGCTCCGCTCGCATGCTGCTCCGGAAACTGGACTAGGATCAAAGACCGACGGCAAGGCGATCAACCAGCGCGGCGAGCATGGCATCGCAACGGCCGAGTTGATCGGCGCTGACATATTCGTCCGGCTTGTGGCCTTGTGTCATGAAGCCGGGGCCGCACACCGCCGTCGCCAGGCCGAGCCTGTCCTGGAACAGCCCCCCCTCCGTGCCGAAGGCCACCTTGAAGGCTGGCTCCCGGCTTTGCGTGATCAGGCGCAGCAGTGCCACCACCGGTGAATCCATGGGAGTTTCCAGCCCCGGATAGGCATTGACCTCGTCGATCGCGATGGCCGCTTCCGGAAAGGCGGGACGCAGGGGGGCGACGATCGCCTCGGCGTCGCCCTTCAGATTGGCGATGATGGCCTGGGGGTCATCGCCAGCGACATTGCGGATCTCGAATTCGATCTCGCAGCATTCGGGCACGATGTTAAGGGCTTGGCCCCCGCGCATACGCCCGGCATGGAGGGTGGTGTAGGGGATTTCATACTGATCGTCGCGCCTGCCGGTCTCGGCGAGGTCGCGCTGGCGCGCCCGCAGCCTGCCGAGGAAATCCGCGCCCAGATGCAGGGCGTTGAGCGCCGTCGGCGCCAGGGCCGAATGGCCGGCGCGGCCGGTGCAGCAGGCTCGCAAAGCCACTTTGCCCTTGTGCCCGGTCGCAATGCGCATGCCGGTCGGCTCGCCGACGATGCACAAAGCAGGGCGGATCGGGCTGGTCGCCAGCCGCTCGATCAGGCTGCGCACGCCGACACAGCCGATTTCCTCGTCATAGGAAAAGGCAAGATGAAGCGGCGTTTTGAGATCCCGCCTGGCCGCATAGAGGGCAGCGGCGAGGGCGGCCGCCACGAAACCCTTCATGTCGGCGGTGCCCCGCCCGTAATAGCGGCCGTCTTGTTCATGCAGCCTGAATGGATCCGTGCTCCAGGCCTGGCCTTCGACCGGCACCACGTCGGTATGGCCGGAGAGGACGACCCCGCTGCCGGTGGCGGGACCGATGGTCGCGAGCAGATTGGCCCGGGTGCCGTCCGGGCTCTCGACGAGGTCCCAGCCGACGCCGGCCCGGTCGAGCAGGCCGGTCACATAGCCGATCAGGTCGCGGTTGGGTTGCCGGCTGAGGGTCGCAAAACCGATCAGGCGCGCGAGAATGTCCAGAGTCGTCGGTTCGGCTGCCATGCTGTCATCGCCAAATGCAGGAGGCCCGGTCCTGTGGACCGAGCCCCGATCATCATATCCGGTCAGAGATCGCCCGGTACGCCATAGCTCGGCGCCCGGCTCGGGTCGAGGGCCCGCGAGACATAGGCTTCCATCTCACCCTTCCAGCGCTGCCAAAGCTGGTCGAGGTCTTCGATCGGATCGCCCTCGCTCCAGTCGACCCTGAGGTCGGCGACCGGCCAGGCGACGTCCCGCACCAGCAGCATGCCGATCGAATGCACCGGCCCTTCTTCGCCGCCTGCCTTCACGGCGGCACGCATCGCGCCGATCAGGCGATCGCCGAGCGAATGCTCTGCCATCTCATTGAAAGCGGCGACCATGGCGACCGGCACCTCCGGCGACGATAACAGGTTGCCGGCCGCAGCGACTCCGGATCCTTCGACCACCCGATGGGTACCGAGCGTTCGGCTGCCCGAGAAGGAGGCGGTACGGCCTTGGCTGTCGACCAAAGCGAGCTGGCGAAACTCGAGATGCGGCGCATTCGCCTTGAGCCGCTCGAGCGCCTCCGCAGCCGACAGTCCCTCCGCCATCAGATCGAGGCCCTTCGGCCCGAGCCGGGGATCGGTGATGTTCTGCGTGGCGACGACGCCGACGCCGGCCCGCGCATGGGCGCAGCGGGCGGCGACACAGGGCGAGGAGGAGGACACGGCAATGCCGAACATGCCGGTCCGGGCGCAGTGTGCCGAGATCGAGAAGGTCATCGGGCTCTCCCTCAGGCGGCGTCGGGGATGACGGCCGTCACCTCGATCTCGACCACCCATTCCGGCCGCGCCAGGGCAGGCACCACAAGGCCGGTCGAGCAGGGATGGACGCCCTTGAACCACTCGCCCATCTCCAAATAAACGGCCTCGCGATAGCGGATATCGGTCAGATACACCACGATGCGGCAGATATGGGCCATTTCGCTGCCGGCCTCCTCCAGCAGCATCTTGATGTTTTCCATGGACTTGCGGGCCTGGGCCCGGGGATCGCCGACATGCAGGCTCTCGCGGGTGTCGAGGTCCTGGGAGACCTGGCCGCGCAGGAACACCATGGTGCCGCGGGCGACCACGCCCTGGCTGAGATCGGTGTTGAGCTTCTGCTCGGGATAAGTGTCCTTGGTGTTGAAGGGACGAAGACGCTTGTGGATCATGATTGGGTACTCCGGGTGCCGAATTAGCGCTGGGCGGTGAGGATGCGGTCCGACAGGCCGGCGGATTTCTTGGTGAAGCGCAGGGCGTCGTTCCAGTCGAAATTGCGGTAGACGGCACCGAGATGGGCGAAGGGTGGCGACTGGGCGAAGAGCTGGAAGGTGAGCCGGTGGCCGGCATAGTCGGAGTTCAGCAGGTCACGGGCAAAAGCCAGCAGCTTGCGCCGGTCGTTGCTGTCCCAGTTCTCGTTGAGCGTGTAGTACTTCTTCAGCCAGACGCCGGCTTCCTCGTCGGCGAAGCTGGCGGCATCGGGCGTGACGCAGATCTGGCCGCCGCAGAGCTCGCGGGCGATATGCATCATGTGGTGGAGCTGCGAGCAGGCATGCACGCGCCCCGTCATCAAGAGAGACTGGTTGGGCATCATCAGGCCGCCCGGGCTCTTTTCGGCATTGGTGATCGAGGCGGTCAGATGTGCGTTGATGCCCTCGCGGTAGCAGGCGAGCGTCGCCAGCTTTTCCTGGACCGCCTGCTGGTTTTCCAGGCCGGTCTGGCGCACGTTCCACAGGGCCGCGCCGATCAGCATGTCGGCGAGCTTGAGATTGCGCTGCACGAAGGCGAAGGCCGAATAGCGATGCAGCGTGGCGCGGATGAAGGCGGCCGCCTTGGTGTGCTGGTAGAACAGCACGTTTTCCCAGGGGATCAGCACATTGTCGTAGATGACGAGGCAGTCGACCTCATCGAAGCGATTGGCGAGCGGATAGTCCTCGGCCGGGGCCCGGCCGGCAAAGCCGGTGCGGGCGATGAAGCTCAGATTGGGGGAAGAGAAGTCGCATACGAAGCCGACGGCATAGTCGGACAGTTCCGAATTGCCCCAATTGGCGATGGTCGGCTTGGTGAAGGCTTGGTTGGCATAGGCTGCCGCGGTCTCGTATTTGGCCCCGCGCACCACGATGCCGGCATCGGTCTCCTTGACGACATGCAGAAGCATGTCCGGATCCTGGTCCTGTGGCCGCTTGGAACGGTCGCCCTTGGGATCGGTGTTGGCCGAGACGTGGAAGGGGTCCCGGTCGACGACGCGCTGGATGTGGTTGCGGATATTGACGGAGAAGCGCGGGTCGACCTCGTTCAGGATGTCCTGGCCGTCATAGAGCGACCACATCTCGCCGGCCGTCTCGTCGCCGACGCGGGTGACGACCCCGCCGACATCCTCCAGGACGGTGTCGGTAGCCAGGCGTTTGGCGTGCCAATCGCTTTGGCTGTGGGGCAGCTTGAGGCCGATGGAATAGCGCTCGCCGTTTTCCTCATAGCTGAGGATGTCGCGGGTGGCGTCCTCATGCGCGAGGTCGTAGATGCGCGCGCGGATGTCGACCAGCGGCTTGAATTGGGGGTGGGCGGTGACGTCTTTGACGCGCTCGCCATTGATCCAGATACGCCGGCCGTCCCGGATCGAATCCCTGTATTGCTGCCCCGTTCTGAGCATCGTCTTTCCTTCGAAGTTTTCTGCGACATGAAGGCATGTCGCGAGGTGTGCGGCGGGTGAGGCCCGCTTTGCTTGGGCGCCTCGTTGAAGGCGCGAACCGTCGATCAGGGCAGGCAGGGCTCGCCCCGTGATGCGGCAGGTTGGTGGTGCCGGCCATTGCGGCCGACACCGGTGAGCGACAGCCGGTTAATTGGTCTTGGTGGTCCAGGCGCCGTCCTTGACGACCTTGATCTCGATCTCGACCGGGATCTGGGTCTGGCCGTGATCGTCGAACGAGGTAGTTCCCAGCACGCCGTCATGCTTGATCGAGCGGATGGCCTGCGCCAACTTGGCCTTGTCCTCGATGCCGTTGTCGGCGATCACCTTCAGGAGGATCTGCGTCGCCTCATAGGCATATTTGGTGTAAGGGCTGGGCGCCTCGGCGTAGTTCTGGGCCTTGTAGTCGGCCTCCATCTTGGTCAGGGCAGGGTTCGACTGGGAAGCCGGATAGCTCACCATGGTGCCCTCGGCGGCCTTGCCGGCAACCGCGATGAATTCGGGGTCGTAGAAGCCGGAGATGCCGATCATCGGCGAGGTCAGGCCGAGTTCGGCCATCTGCTTGCGCAGGATGCCGGCCTCGGTGATGACGCCGCCAAAATAGATGGCATCCGGCGCCTCGCCCTTGATGCGGGTGAGGATGGTGCGAAAATCCGTGGTGCCGACAGGCAGCAGGTCGGTCGAGGAGGTCTGGCCGCCGGCATCGCCGAAGAACTTCTTGAAGACATCGGCATTGGAGACGCCATAGTCGGAGGTATCGGCCACGATGGCGATCTTCTTGGCGCCCAGCGTCTTGAAGGCCCAGTCCGCCAGCGGCTTGTTCTCGGCCACGAGCGTGGGCGTGACGCGGGTGATCTCGGCCAGGTTCTGCTCGGTGATCTTCGGGCCGATGGCGCCCCACACGATCATCGGCATCTCGAAGCGATGGAAGACCGGGATGGTGGCGAGCGCCACAGGGCTGTTCCAATGGCCCGTGGCCGCCACCACCGCTGAATCGTTAGCCAGCTTCATGGCGGCCGACACGCCGGTCTGCGGGTCGGACGCATCATCGAGCGCCACGCCTTCGACCGTATAGGGATAATTGCCCTCATTGGCCTGCTTGATGGCGAGCAGGAAGCCATTGCGGGCGCCCAGGCCCTGGGGCGCGTTGCCACCGCTGAGCGGGCCGAGGAAGCCGAGCTTGATGGTGTCCTTGGCGAAGGCCAGCGTCGGCAGTGACGCCATGGCGGTCGCCAGCAGCACACTGCCGAGAAGGCGGCGCCGGCGTGCGTTGAAGATGGTCATGTCTATTCCCTTGCTCGATGGTACGCCGGACCACGGGTGGGATGCCTGGACTTGTCTTCTTGTTTGAGAGTCCGTGGCCGGTCGGCTTTGTCCGAGGACGAAGGCAAGGGTGCGAAGTTTTTGCGAAAGCGAGAAGTCGCAATTTTTGAAGCACTGCCTCAGAAATGCCTAAGCAGCGCCGGCTTTCATCGCTGCCCCGCCTATGCCTAGAAAAGAAGACCGGACACTCGGCAAACGAGGCGGGAGGGGAATTCTATGGATGCGCTGCTCGCGCAATATCTGCTCAACTGGTTGGTGTTGGCCAGTATCTATGCCTTGGTGGCCTTGGGGTTCAGCCTGCTGTTCGGCGTGCTCAATGTCATCCATTTCTCGCATGGTGACGTCTCGATCACCGCGCCCTTCGTCGCCCTGGCGATGATCCAGATCCTGACCGGCGGCATGCTGGGCTTCGATACTGTGCCGGCCGCCCTGATTGCCTGCCTGATCGCGATCGCCTTTGTCGGCCTGCTCGGCGTGCTGCTCGACTGGCTGGTGATCCGCCGCTTTCGCAACGCCCCGGCCATGATGGCCCTGGTCGCCACCGTGGCGCTCGGCACCGTGGTGCGCGAGCTAATCCGCACTTTCTATCCGCAAGGCAGCAACCCCAAGCCGTTTCCCGCTTTGGTGACGGGCGAAATCTCGCTCTTTGGCCTGACGGTACCGGCCTTCAGTCTCACCGTGATCGTCCTCTGCATCGCGATGGTGGCGGTCCTGTTTGCCCTGATGCGGCATACGCCGCTTGGCATGCGCATCCGGGCCGTCGCCGAAGACCGCAACACGGCGCGCCTGATGGCGATCAATCCGAGCCGGATGTTCGCCGCCACCTTCCTGCTCGCCTCGGCGGTCGGCGCTATCGGTGGCCTGTTCTATGCCAGCCATGCCGGCGTGGTGCGCTTCGATTTCGGCATCCAGCTCGGCCTGATCGGCTTTTCGGCGGCCGTGATCGGGGGCCTCGGCTCGATGCAGGGCGCCATCCTCGGCAGTCTCCTGATCGCCGGCATCGAGATGCTGGCGCAGGCTTTGCTGGCGGATGGAGCCTCCTATCGCCTGGTGTGCATTTTCGTCCTGGTGATCTGCGTGCTGGTGTTCAAACCCTCGGGCCTGCTCGGCAAGCCTGTCTTCGAGAAGGTGTGAGCCATGGCCGCCACCACGCATAATCTATCGCAGGCGCGCGCCGGCACTTCCTTCGGCGCCTTGGTCACCGTTCTCGGCGTCGAACTCATCGGGGCCGTTCTGCTCGGCACCTTGCTCCTGGCCGAACGGACCTCGATCATCGTCGCCCTGTTGGCGTTGCTCGGGGCCGGCTTCGCCGCCCTGCAGCTCAGGCCGCAGATCGAGGAGCATATCATCGCGGCCTTCCGGCGCTATCGCACCAGCGCCACTGTCCTCGGCATCGCCATCGTCCTGGCGTTTCCCTTCTTCATGCAGGGCAGCAGCTACGCGCTGCATCTGCTCATCGTGGCCCAGCTTTATTCGGTGCTGGCACTCGCCCTCAATTTCCAGCTCGGCAGCGCCAATATTCCGAACTTCGCAACGGGCGCCTCCTATGGCATTGGTGCCTATACTTCGGCGCTGCTGGCGATCAATTTCGGCATTTCCTTCTGGCTGACCCTGCCGATCTCGGCGGTGGTGGCGACCTTGTTCGGCTTTGCGCTCGGCTTCCCCTCCATGCGGACCAAGGAAAGCTACCTTGCCTTAGTAACCATCGCCTTCGGCATCGTCGTCCAGCAATTGCTCAACAACCTGTCGTGGACAGGAGGGCCCAACGGCCTAGTCGGCATTCCCGCGCCGACCTTCTTCGGGCATTCCTTCATCAAGCCCCTCTATGTCTTCGGCTACAAGCTGCCGAGCCAGGCCAATTTCTACTATCTCTCGGCGGCGCTGGTGGGTCTTGCCATCCTCTCGGCGGGACGCCTCCACCACAGCCGGGTGGGCCTGGCCTGGAATGCCTTGAGGGCCGACCCGCTCGCGGCGCGCTGCCAGGGCATCAACGTGGTCTGGTACAAGATCCTGGCCTTCGGCGTCGATGCCTTCCTCGCCGCCTTCGCCGGCACCGTCTACGCCTTCTATGTGAGCTACATTTCGCCCGACAATTTCACCTTCGTGGTGTCGGTCACCATCATGACCATGGTGATCGTGGGCGGCATGGACAACACGCTCGGCGTGATCATCGGTGCCTTCCTGCTGACGCTGCTGCCTGAAAAGCTCAGGGTGTTCTCCGACTACCGCCTGCTCTTCGTCAGCATCATCGTGATCGCCTTCCTGATCCTGCGGCCCCAGGGCCTCTTCCCGCAGCGCGCGCGCAACTATGGGGGCCAGCCATGAGGGAGCCGGTCATAAACCAGACGCTTCTGGAGACCCGGGACCTGACCATCAAATTCGGCGGGCTGACGGCGGTGGACGGGGTCGACCTCCGGCTCGATCGCTCGGAGATCCTGTGCATCATCGGGCCAAACGGGGCGGGCAAGTCCACCTTGTTCAACGTCATCACCGGCATCTACCGGCCCTCCAAGGGCACGGTGGCGCTGGAAGGACGCGACATTACCGGCAACCCCGCCCACCGCATCGCAGCCGCCGGCATCACCCGTACCTTCCAGTCGAGCCGGCTGTTCAACGACCTGACGCTGGTCGACAATGTGGTGATCGGCATGCATTGCCGCACCCGCACAGGCGTGCTCACGGCGCTGCTGCGTCCGGGCAAGGCACGCGCCGAACTCGACGAGGCTGCCGAGCGCGCGGGCGAATTGATCCGCTCCATCTCGCCCGACCTCTACGAACGGCGCCATACCTTGGCAGGCACGCTGCCCCAGGCCGACCGCCGCCGCCTGGAAATTGCCCGAGCGCTTGCTTCCGACCCGAAGGTGATCCTGCTCGACGAGCCTTCCTCGGGCATGGACGATCGCGACACCGATGCCTTGATGGCAAGCATCCGCTCCGTGATGGCCCGGCGAGCCGGCCTGTCCTTCCTGATCATCGAACACGACATGCGTCTGGTGAGGGCGCTGCCCGACCGGGTTGCCGTCATCGATTACGGCCGGAAGATCGCCGACGGCGACTTCCAGGAGGTGCGGCAGCTGCCGCGCGTCCAGCAGGCTTATCTCGGACACAAGGCCGGTCATGCTTGAACTCAAATCCGTCTCGACCAGCTATGGGCCGGTGCCTATGCTCCGCAATGTCTCGCTTCAGGTGAACAGGGGTGAACTCGTCTGCCTGCTCGGGCCGAACGGTGCCGGCAAGAGCACGACCTTCAATGCCATCTGCGGCCTCCTCAAGCTCGACACGGGCTCGATCGGCATCCTGGGCAAGGACGTGGCCGCGGTTGGCACCGAAAGGCTGGCGTCGCTGGGAGTCGGCTTCGTCCCCGAAGGGCGCCGACTCTTCCCGACCCTCAATGTGCGCGAGAATCTCAAGCTCGCCTTCGACGCTGCCAGATGCCGGGTACCGTTCGGGGACAGGCTGGAGGCGATGGCCGGCCTGTTTCCACGCATTCGCGAGAGGTTGACGCAGGGAGCGGGGACGATGTCGGGCGGCGAACAGGCCATGGTGGCCCTGGCCCGCGCCTTGATCGGCGATCCGCAACTGGTTGTGATGGACGAGCCCTCGCTCGGCCTCTCGCCGAAGCTCATCGACGAATATTTTGACATCGTCGGGCGCATCCGCGACCAGGGCAAGACCGTATTGCTGGTCGAGCAGAATGCCGAGACCGCGCTGTCGATCGCCGATCGCGGCTATCTGCTGGTGCGCGGCCAGATCGCAGCGAGCGGTACCAGCAAGGACCTGCTCGCCAACGACACGGTACATCACCTCTATCTCTAGATCGGCTTTGACCAGTCCGGATCGTCGTGCTGCGGCTTTTCCGAACCCGTGCAGCGGAATTCCATATTTTCCAGCGCCGACGATTTCCGGAAGGATCGATCGGCGGAAGGCCGGGGTGACACCGGCTTCAAGACCAACAGGAGAGCGCGGATGGGCGTGGAGATCGATCCAAAGGTGCGCGAGAAATTCCTCGGCGGCATGAGCCAGGCCGCCTGCACCGTGAACGTGGTCTCCACCGACGGGCCGGCCGGCCGGGCAGGGGTGACCGTCTCGGCCATGGCCTCCGTCTCGGCGGATACGGATCTGCCCACCATGCTGGTCTGCGTCCACCATCTCAGCCCGGCGGCGGCCAAGATCGTCGAGAACGGCGTTTTGTGCGTCAACGTCCTGCGGGACGACCAGTCCTATATCTCGGATGTCTTCGCTGGCCGTTTTCGCGACGAGATCGGCGACAAGTTCGAATGCACCGAATGGGTGACCGCATCGACCGGCGCGCCGCGCATCGCCGATCCCTTGGTGGCGTTCGACTGCAAGCTCTTATCGAGCGAGAAGGTCGGCACGCACCACATCTTCTTGTGCGAAGTGCGCGATATCCATCTCTCCCGCCACGGTTCGCCGCTGATCTATGCCAATCGTTCCTATGGTTCGTCGAACCGGATCGAAGGGGCGAGTTCGCTGCGCGCGGGGCTGGCGGGCGAGACAGCCCGGTTGGTGATTGGCTGCTTCCACACGTTCGGGCCCTATCTCATGCCCTCGCTTATCCGCGAGATGGGCGGCATCGGCGTCAAGCTGATCGAAGGCGATCATCGGCGCCTGCGCGAAAGCCTGCTGGCGGGCGAGAGCGAACTGGCGCTGCTTTATGATTTCGACCTGGGCGGCGAGTTCGAAAAGCTATCCTTGGGCGAGTTGACACCCTATGTCCTGCTCTCAGCCAATCATCCGCTCTGCCATCAGAGCGAGGTGGCGCCCGAGGATCTCGCCGCCGAGCCGATGATCCTGCTCGATGCCCCGCCCAGCCGGGACTATTTCACCGGCATTCTGGAAGACGCCGGCATCAAGCCGCTGATCGCCTATCGCTCGATCTCCTTCGAGATGGTGCGCGGCATGGTGGCCCATGGCCTGGGCTATTCGATCCTGGCGACCAAGCCGGCCTCGGACATGAGCTATGACGGGCTCAATCTGGTGACCCGCCCTCTGACCGGCAAGCACCGCGAGAACCGCATCGTGCTGGCCCATCGTGCCGAGCGCGAGCTTTCGCCTGCGGCCCGGCATTTCGCCGATCTGTGCGCGAAGCGTTTTGCAAAGCGGTGAGATAGGACGAAAGGCGCGACGCCGGTGGTCCTTCGCCCCGTTTTCGGGGAGAAGGAACGATGAGGGGCTGCGCGACCTTACAGATTGAACGCTTGCTGCTGTCCCTTAGCTCTATCCCGGTCCATTCCAAAAGGAATGGACGATACCCGTAAACGGGGAGAGGCGGCACAAGCATCGTGCTTACCTGCTGGATTGATCATCTCGCTCTACCGTCATTTTAAAACGTTGCCTTCCTACGGCGTGATCAGGATGGCCCCGACGACCTGGCGGGCCTCGGCGGCTTCATGCGCCATGGCGATCTCATCGAGCGAGAAGCGTTGCCCGATATCCACGCTCACATGCCCCTTGGCGACTGCATCGAAGAAATCGGCCGCGTTGGCACGGAAGCTGGCGCTGTCGGCATTGTGGGCGAAGATCGACGGGCGGGTGATGAACAGACCGCCCTTCTTGTTGAGAAGGTCGAGGTCGATAGCGGGGGCCGGGCCGGAGGCCGCGCCATAAGAGACGACCAGCCCGAAGGGAGCGGCGCAGTCGAGCGATTTGATCAGCGTATCCTTGCCGACGGCGTCATAGACCACGCGGGCCTTGCGGCCGCCGGTCACCTGGAGGAAGGCCTCGGGCCAGGCGGGATCGTTGAGATCGATCACCGCCTGGCATCCGGCGGCGAGCGCGGCCTCGCGCTTGCTGGGCGAGCCGGTGGTACCGATGACGGTCGCCCCCAGTGCCGTCGCCCATCGCGTGAGGATCTGGCCGACACCCCCGGCAGCCGAGTGGACCAGCAGGAGATCGCCCGGCTGGACTGCGTAAGTCTTGCGCAGCAGATATTGCGCCGTCATGCCTTTGAAGAACAAGGTCGCGGCCGCCTGGTCGCTGACCGAGGGAGGCAGGATCGCCAGCTTGTCGGCCGGGACATTGCGCCGATCCGCATAGGCACCCAGGCCCGCATTGATATAAGCAACCCTGTCGCCGGCCTTGAGGTCGCTGACGCCGGGGCCGACCGCCTCCACCACGCCGGCAGCCTCGAAGCCGAGCCCGCTCGGCAATTGCAGCGGATAGATACCCTTGCGCTGGTAGATGTCGATAAAATTGAAGCCGATCGCCGTGTGCCTGACCTGAACCTCGGCGGCGCCGGGCGCGGGCAGATCCCGCGTCTCGAGCTTCATCACGGTGGGCGCGCCATATTCGCTGACGACGACTCTGCGTTGGACGGACATGAACGGTATCTCCTGAGTGGACGGTATTGCGGTATCGCCGTCCTTTATGATCTCACTTCATTTTGTGATAAATGGGGAGTCGATCGCTAGACTTGAAACGAATGATTTCAAATTAATGGACCGCTTCACCAGCATGGGCGTGTTCGCCAAGGCCGTGGAGGCGGGGTCCTTCTCGGCGGCCGGCAACGCGCTGTCGATGTCCTCGCAGATGGTGGGCAAGCATGTGCGCCTGCTGGAGGATCACCTCGGCGTCAAGCTGATCAACCGCACGACCCGGCGCCAAAGCGTCACCGAGATCGGGCGCAGCTATTACGAGCGGGTTCGCACCATCCTGGCCGAGGTCGAGGCGGCCGAAGTGCTGGCTGCCGAGACACGCGGCACCCCGCGCGGTCAGATCCGGGTGAACGCCCCGGTGACCTTCGGCGCGCATGAACTCGCCAATGCCCTGCCGGACTATCTGGCTGCCCATCCCGAAGTCGATGTCGAGCTCACACTGTCCGATCGCGTCGTCGACCTCATCGACGAAGGGTATGACGCCGTGTTCCGCGTCGGCCCTCTTGCCGATTCGAGCCTGATAGCCCGGCCACTGCGGCCCATGACGTTCACCGTCTGCGCGGCGCCGGCCTATCTTGCGGCGCATGGCCATCCCGAAAAGCCGGCCGACCTCGATAAGCATGAGAGCCTCGGCTTCATGCATGGAAATACGCGTGACCAATGGCGTTTTGCCGGTCCCGAAGGCTTGGAGACGGTCGAGCTGTCCTATCGCTTCCTAGCCAATAATGGCCAGGCCCTGCTCACGGCCGCATTGGCCGGCCTCGGCATCATGCTCCAGCCGGCGTCCCTGGTGCGGAGCGACATCGAAGCCGGACGCTTGATCCGGCTGCTGGAGGGCTACGAGCCCCCATCTCGGGTCATGAACATCCTCTATGCTCCGGACCGCCGCATCACCCCGAAGCTGCGCTCTTTCGTCGACTTCGCCATCGCCCGTTTCGGCTGAGGGCAGCACAAATCCTTGTGCATCTTGCTTTAAGACGCGATCGGGAAGTGGCACGCGACCTTGCGACCGGGGCTGTAGTCCCGCATCTGCGGGCGCTCCGAACGGCACAGGTCCTGGGCGACCGGGCATCTGGGGTGAAAGCGGCAGCCCGGCGGCGGGTTGAGCGGGCTTGGCACATCGCCGGTGAGGATGATGCGCTTGCGCGTTCCGCTCGGCGTGGTCTCCACGATGGGAACCGCCGAAATCAGGGCCTGGCTATAGGGATGGGCCGGCGTGGCGAATACCTCTTCGGCCGGACCTTCCTCGACGATGGAACCCAGATACATCACCGCGATGCGGGTCGAGACCTGGCGGACGACAGAGAGGTCATGGGCGATGAAGATATAGGTGAGGTTCAGCTTCTCCTGCAGGTCGGCGAGCAGGTTGACGATCTGTGCCTGCACCGAGACGTCGAGCGCCGAGACCGGCTCGTCCAGAACCACCAGGTCCGGATTGAGCGCGATGGCGCGGGCAATGCCGACGCGCTGGCGCTGGCCGCCGGAGAACTCGTGCGGATAGCGCATGACGTGATCCGGCAGCAGCCCGACGAGATCGAACAGCTCAGCCACGCGCTTGGCGATCTGCGCCGACGACAGTTTGGTGTGGATGCGCAGCGGCTCCGCCACCAGATCGCCGACGCGCCGCCGCGGGTTGAGCGAAGCCGATGGATCCTGGAACACCATCTGGAGCCGGCGCCTCAGCGGCCTGAGCTTGGCCAGCGACGTGCCGGTAATGTCTTCGCCTTCGAAGATGAGCTGGCCCTCGGAGATGTCGTAGAGCCGGACCAGGCAGCGAGCCAGCGTGGACTTGCCGCAACCCGATTCGCCGACGAGCCCGACGGTTTCCCCGTGTCCCACCGTCAGGGAAACATTGTCGACCGCATGGACTGTGCGCTTGCCCTCGGCGGAAAAGCGGTTGCCGATCGAGAAGCGCTTGCCGAGCGCGCGCGTTTCGAGGATCGGCCGATTTTTTTCGATCATCTGTCCGCTCATGCTTGCGCCACCCGGAAGCAGGCGGCGGCGTGGGTGCCGCTGCCGAGGCTGGGCTTGTCCATCAGGCAGGGTTCGTAGCGCGCCGGGCAGCGCGGACCGAAGGCGCAGCCCTCAGGCAGCCTGAGCAGCGAAGGCGGTGAGCCGGGAATGGCCGGCAGGCGGCGCGGCTTCTCGCCGGTCAAAGGCGGGATCGAACCCAGGAGCGCCCGCGTATAGGGGTGCCGCGGATCGGAGAATAATTCCGCCCGGCTGCCGCGCTCCACCACCCGTCCCGCATACATGACCATGACCCGGTCGGCGAGTTCGGAGACCACGCCCATGTCGTGCGTGATGAAGACGACGGCCGAATTATGGGTCGAGCGCAGCTTGCGCACGAGATCGAGGATGCCGGCCTGCACGGTGACGTCGAGCGCCGTGGTGGGCTCGTCCGCCACCAGCAGGGCCGGGTCGCAGGACAAAGCCATGGCGATCACAGCCCGCTGGCGCATGCCGCCGGAAAGCTGGTGGGGATAGCGCGACATCGCCTCGCGCGGATTGGGGAAATTCACCTCCGCCAGCAATTCCTCCACGCGCTCGAGCGCCTTGGCCTTGCTGATTTTGCGATGCGCCTGGATCTGCTCGGCGATCTGCCAGCCGATGGTGTAGACCGGCGTCAGCGCCGTCATCGGATCCTGGAAGATCATGGCGATCTCGTTGCCGCGCAGGCGCCGGAGTTCGCGCGCGGGCAGGCCCACCAGTTCGCGGCCCTTGTAGCGGATCGAGCCTTCGATCCTCGCGTTGGGATCGGTGATCAGGCCCATCACCGCCAGCAGCGACACGGTCTTGCCGGAGCCGGATTCGCCGACGACGCCGAGGATCTCGCCTTCGGCGAGGTCGAAGGAAACCCCGTCGATGGCGCGCACCAGGCCGTCATCGGTGCGGAAGGAAACCCGAAGATCGCGTACGGACAGCATCATGACGTCCTCACGCGCGGATCGAGGAGAATATAGACGAAATCGACCACGGCGTTGGCCACGACCACGAACATGGAGGCATACATCACGGTTGCCATGATCATCGGCAAATCGAGGTTCTGCAGGGCGTCATAGGTGAGCTTGCCGATGCCATGCAGGCCGAACACCACCTCCGTCAGCAAAGCGGAGCCTCCCACCAGCGCGCCGAAATCGAGTCCGAACAGGGTGATGAAGGCAATCAGCGAGGTCCTGAGCGCATGGCGCAGCAGGATGCGCGTTTCCGACAGGCCCTTGGCGCGAGCCGTGCGGATGTAGTCCTCCTGCAGGGATTCGATGATCGCCGCCCGCAGCACGCGCCCGTAGATGCCGATATAGAGCACGGCGAGCGTGACCCAGGGGATGACCAAAGTGAGGAACCAGCCCTTGGGATCGTCGAAGAAATTCTTGTAGCCGAGCGGCGGCACCCAGCCGAACAGCCAGGTGTCGTGATAGCGGCTCTGGGTGATCAGGTTCATCACCTCGCCCAGCCAGTAGACCGGCATGGAAATGCCGATCAGCCCCGCCGCCATCAGGAGCCTGTCGATCCAGCTGTCACGCGTGGCGGCGGCGATCATGCCGATGATGACGGAGACCACGACCCACAGGATCGCTGCCCCGAACACCAGCGAGAGCGTGACCGGGATGGAGTCCAGCACCGCCGGCACCACCTTCCAGCCGCGATTGACGAAGGAGGTCAGGTCGCCGGTGACGAAGATTTTCTTCATCATCAGGCCGTACTGGACATAGAGCGGCTGGTCGAAACCGAAATTGTGGCGCACGGCCTCCAGCACCTCGGGTGAGGCGTTGCGGCCGGCGATGCGAGCCGCCGGATCGGCACCGGGCGTGGCGAAGAAGATCAGGAAGACGATGACCGAGATGCCGAACATCACGAACAGCATCTGGCCGAAGCGGCGCAGGATGGCATAGATCATCAGTCGCGCCCCAGTCGAACTTTGGAACGCGGGTCGAGCGCGTCGCGCAGGCCATCGCCGAAGACGTTGAGCGCCATCACCGAAAGGGCGATCGCGATGCCCGGCGCCAGCGCCACCATGGGGCGCGTATAGAGCAGCGCCTGCCCGTCCTGGATGATGGTGCCCCAGCTCGCGGCGGGCGGCTGCACGCCGATCGACAGGAAGGACAGTGCCGATTCGGTCAGCATGTTCAGCGCCATCATCAGCGGCACGAAGACGATCAGGGTGGTGGTGATGTTGGGCAGGATGTCACGCCACAGGATACGCCGTCCCGGCACGCCCAGATTGATGGCGGCGAGCACGAATTCACTTTTGCGCAGCGACAGCACCTGCCCGCGAATGGGGCGCGCCACATAGGGCACATAGACGATACCGATGATGATGATCGGCAGCCACAGACTGCCGGATTCGATCACGATCGGCCCGATCGAAATGCCCTGCGCGATGGTGACGATGGAAAGTGAAATTGCCAGCAGATAGATCGGAAACGCCCAGAGGACGTCGAGGAAGCGCGACAGGATCGTGTCGACGATGCCGCCGAAATAGCCGGCGATCAGGCCCGCGGCCGTGCCGAAGATCAGCGTGAAGATGGTGGCGGCCCCCGCGATCATCAGCGAAGAGAGGCCGCCATAGAGCATCCGGGCCATGACGTCGCGCCCCTGGCTGTCGGCGCCGAGGAAATAATTGCCGAGCCGCCAGGTCGGGCCGAGCGGCGTGTAGCCGAGCCCGAGCCCCTCTGTCGACTGCTCCATCACCGGTACCTCGGCGCCATCGATCTGAATGACGGCGTCGAGCGTGGAGGCGAACGGATCGACCCCGGCCCAGCGCGCATAGAGCGGTGCGCTGAGACAGGCAGCCACGATCAGCAGGAACAGCCCCAGGGATGCCATGGCCGCCTTGTTGCGTCTCAGCTTCACGAAAGCGAGGGCCCAGGGCCCTCGCGATCGGCGTGGCATGGCGACGACGTCATTCGCCACGGAGGTTTCCTCGAAGTGTGTCACTGAACCCAGGCCTGCGTGACCATCCAGTTGAACTGCGGGTTGAACTTGAAATTGCCGACGCGCTTGCTGACGAAGTCGAGGCGCTTGGGCGTGAAGAGGCCGACGGCCGGCGCCTTGTCGGTGATCTGCCTGTCGATCTCGGCCCACATCTTGTCGGCAGCCTTCTGGTCGGTGACACCCAGGTCCAGCGCCTTCTGCATCTTGGCGTCGATCTCCTTGTCGCAGAAACCGGAGATGTTGATCGAGGCATCCGAGCCCTCACGGAAGGAGGCGCAGCCGAACAGGATGTTCAGGAAGTCCGAAGCCGCCGGATAATCCTTGTACCATTGGCTGACCGACATCTGCACCTTGTTGTTGGTGTTCTGGATGTAGGTGAACTGGATGTTGGTCGAGATCGGCTTGACGTCCGCGACATAGCCGATGCTGGTCAGCACGCTCTGCAGATAGACGCCGATGGAGCGCGAAATGGCAGTGTCCTCGACGATGATGGTGACCTTCTGGCCCTTGGTGCCGGATTCCTCGACGAGCTGTTTGGCCTTGTCGAGATCGGTGGCCGACCATTTAGCGCCGGGATTCTTGGTGAAGGGGCAATAGTCTTCATGGCCGGGGAAATCCGGCGGCAGGACCTGGCAGACCGGCGTGGCCAGCACCTTGCCGCCGAACAGCTTGACCAGTGTGTTGCGGTCGATCGCAAAGGCCACGGCCTGGCGGGCTTTCTCATTGTCGAAGGGAGCCAAGCGGGTGTTGAGCGGGGCGTACCACCATGCCGAAAGCGGCGAGATATGGAGCTGATCCTTGAATTTGGTGCCGAGTTCGCCGAGACGATCACTCGGCAGCGGATCGAACATCCAGTCCGCTTCCCCGTTCTGGATCGCGGTGACGGCGGCTTCCTCGGACAGGCCGAAATCATACTGCACCGCGTCGGGATAGCCGTCCGGCTGGGCCTGCTCGCTCCATTGCTTGAAATGGGGATTGCGCGAGAGCGTCATGCCCTTGTTGGGGTCGAAAGCCGAGATCATGTAGGGGCCGGTGCTGGGGATGGGCCGGGAGCCCATGTCTTCGGCCGGCGTATCCGCAGGCAGGATCACCGCATGCGGCAGAGCGAGCTTGTAGAGGAGCTCGGCATCCGGCTTGGTGAGATTGATGGTGATCGTGCCGGCGGCCTCGTCGGCGACGATGCCGCCTTCCAGCGTGCAGCTCTTGGTATCGGCCAGGCATTTGTCGGCCCCGACGATGCCTGCATAGAAGGTGCCGGAGGTCGGGCCGGAAATCTTGAAGATGCGCTGGAAGGAGGCGACGACATCCTTCACGCCGAGATCCTGTCCGTTCGAGAACTTGATGCCCTTGCGCAGCTTGAAGGCGAAGGTCTTGCCCTCATTGCTGACCGCGGGCAGGGCCTCGGCCAGATCCGGCACGACCTCGAAGCCGTCCTTGCCTTCCGCCTTGCGGAAGATGACGAGCCCGTCATAAACAGGCTGGTACATCTGCCAGCCCTGGTCGGTGTAGTTGATATGCGGATCGAGGGTTCCGGCTGCGGAGCGGGCCAGCAGACGGATGGTGCCGCCGCGATGTTCCTTGAGATATTCGGCCTGTGCCGGCGCCAGCCAGGAGCCGGCCAGCAAGGCCGTGGCTGCAACAGCCAAAAGCAGTCTCTTCATTGTCGATCCCCTCTTCTTGACAGTTCAACTGTCGTGTTGATCCAGGAAGTCCCCGACCACCCGCATGCATCTTTCTTGTTCTTCCACATGCGGCATGTGGCTGGAATGCTCGAATATTTCCCAGCGCGATCCCTTGATGCCGTCCTTGTAGGGCTGCACGGTCGCGGGGGTGGCTTCGTCATGGCGTCCGGAGAGGATCAGCGTGGGCACCTCGACGGCGGGCAGGCGGTCGATGACGCTCCAGCTCTTCAACGTGCCGATGACATGAAACTCGTTGGGGCCGTTCATCACATTGTAGACGGTAGGATTGCGTGCCACCTGGGCGAAGCTTGCCGCCACCTCGGGCGGGAAGGGCACGACACGGCAGACATGGCGCTCATAGAAGACCATGGTCGCCTCATGATACTCCGCATCCTCCGTCGTGCCGGCCTCTTCGTGCCGGGTCAGCGTTTCCTGTATGTCGAGGGGCAGGTCGGCGCGCAGGCGGTTGGCTTCCTCCACCCACAATTTCATCGACGCCGGTGAATTGGCGATGGTCAGCGACTTCAGACCCTCAGGCCTGATCACGGCATATTCGGCACCCAGCATGCCACCCCAGCTCTGGCCGAGCACATGGAAGCCGGCACGAATGCCGAGATGGTCGACCAGGTTCTCGAGCTCGTCGATGAAGAGCGCTGGCGTCCAGAATTCGGCGCCTTTCTCCGGCAACAGGGTGGAATTGCCGCAACCCAACTGGTCGTAGTGGATGACGGCGCGTCCGTCGCGGGCGAGCAGCTTGTAAGCATCGACATAATTGTGGGCGACGCCCGGTCCGCCATGCAGGATCACCACCGGGGCCTTGGCGCCCCCGAACTCGCCGCTGACCCGATACCAGGTCTCGTAGCCCTGGAAGCTAGCCCGGCCGTCCCGGCTGGTGATCTCAAGCGACATTGTGCTTCCCATTCTGGTTATGGACCCATTCTTCCAGCATCTGCACGCCGAAGGCCGTGGCGCCCTGCCGGCCCAAGGGACGGTCGCTCTCGGCCAGTTCCTTGCCGGCGATGTCGAGATGGACCCAGGGGCGGTCCTGCGTGAAATGGCGCAGGAAGGCGGCTGCATAGGGCGCGTCGCCGTCTTCCATGTCCTTGGCATGGTGCCTGAGGTCGGCGAAGGGCGAGTACAATCCCTCGTCATAGGCGCGGTCGAGCGGCAATTGCCAGAACCGTTCGCCGACCGTTTCTCCGGCTGCGATCATCTGGGAGGCGATGGCGTCATCGGTGCTGAACAGGCCGGCGAAGACCGACCCCAGGCCCCGCATCACCGAATAGGTCAGGGTAGCCAAGTCGACGATCACCGAGGGCTCGAAGCGCGAGGCGGCATAATGGAGGCAGTCCGCCAGGAGCAGGCGCCCCTCCGCATCCGTATCGAAGATCTCTACGGTCTGGCCCGAGGCCGTCGTGATGATCTCGCGCGGCTTGAGTGCGGTGCCCGAAGGCAGGTTCTCGGCGATGCCGAGCACGCCCACGGCATGGACGGGGCTGCCCTGCCGGGCAAGCGCCAGCAGGAGGCCGACCACCGCGGCCGCGCCGCCCATATCGGCCTTCATGTCGAACATCTGCGCGCCGCCCTTGATGCAAAGGCCGCCGGAATCGAAGCAGACGCCCTTGCCGACGAAGGCGAGGGGCTGTTCGCCCGAGCCCTTGCCGCGATAGCGCAGCACGGCCACCCGCGGCGCGCGGGCCGAGCCGGAACCGACGGCCAGGAGCGCGTTCATGCCGAGCTCCTGCAGCCGGGCCGCATCGAGAATCTCGACCTCGATACCGGCCTGGCGCAAGGCCTCCAGATGACCGGCGAAACTGTCGGGATGAAGATGGTTCGGCGGCAGGTTGACCAGGGTGCGGGCATAGTCGACGCCATCGGCGATGGCATTGGCGCGGGTCAGCGCCGCCGTGAGTTCGGTCTTGCCGGCGCCGACAAGCTCCAGCCGCCAGGCTTGATCCGCCTGCGCCACTGGACGCGTGTTGCGCAGGTCGAAGCGGTAGCGGCGCAGCCGGACGCCGAGCGCGACGCGTGCCAGGATTTCCGCCCCGGACAGGCTGGTGCCGGCGACGGGATCGAGGACGAGCGTCGCCTCGCCGATGCCCTTGCTTTCCAGATGCGCGGCAAGCGCGCCGCCGGCTCGCGCCAGGGACAGGGCATTGAGCGCTCCGGCCTGACCCAGCGCCAGCACGATCACCCGCCGGACCGATACCGCGAGCGGTGCGATGATGTCGGTGCAGGTGCCGGATGCGGCGAGGGAGATCGGATCGGAGCAGACCCGGGATAGAAGGCCGCCCATTTCGGCGTCCAAGGCCGCTGCCCGAGGGCCGAGTTCCTGCCCGGCAGGCTGCAGGACCACGATGGTGGCGGCTGCGGAGGAGATCCCGTCTGCCGGCTCGAACACAGGCACTGGAGATTGCGGCATCGGACGGAGGACTCCCTTATTGCAGCGACACGCGCGGGGACTGTCTCCTGGCGCATATCCTCGCTCCGGCGTACGGCCCTTGCCGTTCGATCCGAAGTTCTGGCGCATGCGCAGAGCCGCGACCGCCTTTGGCGACGGTGCGGTGCCGACGTCCCCTGTGGTCGCTTTGTCGTGACGACTTGGTCCTTCTTCGGTATCCTTGAAGACGGCAGGCGATCAAACGCCAATTTCGACCACGTCGGTTGACAAAAACTCATCTGACAATTCATCATCGGCGCATGGCACTCCCCTCACTCAATGGCATGCGCGCTTTCGAGGCCGCCGCGCGCCTCGGCAGCCTCAAGGAAGCGGCCGAAGAGCTGCATCTGACCCCCTCCGCCATCAGCCGCCACATCCGCACCCTCGAGACCACGCTGGGCCAGGAACTGTTCGAACGCGGGTTTCGCCAGGTTACCCTGACGACGCGGGGGTCCTATTATGCGCGCTGCCTGTCGGAGGCCTTCGAGGCGATCTGGCGGGCCACGGACGATGTCAGCTTTCACGACGGCCCACGCCAGGGCAAGGCGCATCGCGTGCGGGTGCTATGCGTGCCCCCGGTGCTCAATCTGTGGCTGGCCGACCGGCTGCCGGGCTTTCGCCGCGAGCATCCCTCCGTGGATCTGGAGGTGATGACCTCGGGCAAGCGCGCCAATTTCGACTTGGCCATCGTCGACGAGTTCGACTACAAGGCCGGTCCCGCCTTGACGCTGCTGATCCCGCTGGTGCTGACGCCGGTTTGCGCCCCGTCACTGCTGGAGGGCCCGCTGCCGCTGCGCTCGCCGGCGGATCTGGTCCATCATCATCTG
The DNA here is from genome assembly GCF_051161885.1 of Labrys methylaminiphilus subsp. lupini. NCBI lineage: Bacteria > Pseudomonadati > Pseudomonadota > Alphaproteobacteria > Hyphomicrobiales > Xanthobacteraceae > Labrys > Labrys methylaminiphilus. Next base: position 250,362 of record NZ_JBMDIH010000002.1, read on the forward strand.
ATACACGAATGCGAAACCACGCGATGGATGCGCTGGTTCGAGCAGGAAGGCGTGGCCTACAGCCCGCCTAAATCCGGCACCATCATGGATGATTGCACGCTGATCATGCGTGAAACCATCAACGGCGTCGGCATTGCCCTCGCCGACACCATGATGGCGCAGGATTTGCTGGAGCAGGGCCGGCTGGTCGCCCCGTTCCCCGCCCGCCATGTCTATCCGGCCGGCATCTATCTCTTTCGGCGCCGCAGCGTGGGTAATAAGCAGGGCGCCAGCCTGTTCCAGGACTGGCTGCTGGCCGAGGTCGCCGAGCACAAGCGGGCGATGGCGATCGCCTGAATCATATCAAATCGCCATGGACCTCATCTGCAGGACAATGGCGCGTGCCTCACGGCCGTTCTGGGCTGCAAGGCATGCCGGTCCTTCTGCGCTCAGCAACGCCGTATCGCGTGTCGCCAATTGGAGGGGGGCTTGCGTGACGGGCTTCAGGCTCCATGTCCCGCTGGCAGCGAAGACGATGACGAGATCGTCGGGCGGTATTTCATAGTCGCTGGGGGCGGCCAGCACCTTCTGCGCGACGTGGCGCCAGCGCCGGCGGCTGGCCATGACGTTGAAGACCCGCACGGGCCCTTTGACCGGCCTGCCGATGGGGGCAAGGCCGGTATCGAAGCGGAATGGCGCGAAGGGCAGGAGCCGATGCCTGGAGTTCCCGAAGTCGAGCTCCAATTCCTCGCCCTCGATCAGGGTGATCACCCGCTCCGCACCGGGAAAGCTCGAGAAGGCGCCGTCCTCGATGATCGGGGCGCTGCTGATCCTCACCTCGAAATCGTTGCGCGAGCCGCCTGGCGGCGAAAGATAGATCTCGTCGGTTTCCCCGCGCCCGTTCTTCCAGGGCAATGTCGCATAGGTGGTGCGGGCAAGGTGTTCGACGGCCATGACGGTCCAGTTTCGTTGGGGCAGGGATTTCGGTGGCGGCCGGCGCCGGTCAGGCCAGCCGATCGAGGAAGCGGAGGAGGCCCGGTGCCAGCGCCGCGCCTCGATCCGAGGCGATCGCTCCATCGGCGGCCAGATGAAGACGCCGGATGCCGCTGTCGGTTCTGCACAGATAGAAGCCGGCGGGCGGCCGGCAGAGCAGGGGGAAAGGGTAAGCTGGGAGCCTGATGGGACGATTTCGGCCAGCCAGGGCGTGCCGAGCAGGGCATTGGCCGCCCGGAGGTCGCCAGCCCGTAGGAAGGCGCGAACCTGGCTGGACGAGCAGCGCCGGGCATTGGCCGAGACTTCCGGGACGCAGGTCACGCCGAAGCCGAGGGACCTGCCGAGATGGGTGAGCAGGTCGGCGTCGCCGGCTCGCGACCGGCCGAAGCGGAAGTCGTCGCCTGCGACGACGTGGCTGATGCCGAGAGCCTGCTTGAGGATCCTGTGGGCAAATTCCGCCGGTGTCAGCGAGGCGAAGGCTGCATCGAAGGTCGGCGAGAAGACGTAGTCGAGCCCCAGGGCGCCAAAGCGACGGGCCTTCGTCGCAGGGGTGGTCAGGCGAAAGGGAGAATCCGCCGCGCAGAAGAAACTGCGCGGATGGGGCTCGCAGGACATCACGGCGATCGGCAGGTCCCCGCCGGCAATGATCTCGGCGGCATCGAGCAAGGCCTGGTGGCCGCGATGGAAGCCGTCGAAATTGCCGAGCAGCAGCACGGCGCCGCGGTCGGGGTCTCCAGCGGGCAGGCAATCGGCGACGTGGCGCAAGCCGCCGTGGCCTGCCGCCTGCCATTGCTCATGCTGGATAGGCTGTGTCCATGTCATTGGGCAAATCCCCGGAAGCGGCTCTGCTTCGACGCTCGAAGGCTAGCGATCCGCCGTAAAGACGGGAATTCGCATTTTCCGAAACGCTGCTTTGGGAAAACCGTGGCATGCCGACGGGGCAAGGCCGCTGCTTGGACGGAGTCTCCTTGATGAGATGGGTTATCATGCTATATAGATAACCATAATAATTCGGATTTGGAGCTGACGACATGACGACCGCCCAGGCACTCAAGGCATTGTCGGGGGTCACCACCATCACGGGGACCCCGGAAGAGGTGCGCGACGGCCTCGGCCATCTCGGCGCCAAGGGGACGCAGGTCATCGCCGTGACGCTGGACCAGGTCAGTTCCCCGGCGGCGAAGGTGCTCGCCCATACGTTCGAGAGCATCGCCCCGCTCGTTGGCGCAATCATGGCCCGACGCGAGAAGGCCGCCCTCCAGTCGATCATCGAGGCCCTGGTGCCCCAGGTGCCGTTGCCCCAGCATATGCTGGCCGAAGCTCGGATGACGGCCGAGGCCCGCAAGGCCGTGCTGGAGGAAGGCGAATGGCTCACTGCTGCCCAGGTTGCGGAGGTGGCGGGGTTCAGCGCGACCAATCCCAGTGCCCAGCCCAACAAGTGGAAGAAGGACGGGCAGATCTTCGCCATCCGCCATCAGGGTATCGACTATTTCCCCGGCTACGGCCTGGATCCCTCGACCGGCTATCGGCCGGTCAGGCCGCTGGGCGAGGTGCTGAAGATCTTCGGCCAGGCCAAGGATGGCTGGGGGGCGGCCTATTGGTTCGCCTCCGACAACAGCTATCTGGGCGGGGAGCGTCCCCAGGACCTGCTGCTGAGGGAGCCCGAGCGGGTCATTGCGGCGGCCCGCGACGAAATGGAGGGCGTGCTGCATGGCTAGGGGCGCGCTGAGGCTTGCCAAGGCACGCCCGCTGACACCTGCACCGCCATCACAGCTTGCCGCCAAGACGACATTGAAGACCTGGCCCAAGGGCCAGGTCTTCCACCGGATTCACGTCGACAGATATGGGCCGGCCCAGTTCAATCCCGGTCTTGCCGGCAATGCCCGCTTCAGCCCGATCAAGAACGAGGAGGGTGCGCCGATCCCCACCCTTTATGGCGGCACCTCCTTCGACTGCGCCGCCATGGAGACCGTCTTCCACGACGTTCCCTTCACCGCGCGCCTGAAGACGCTCGACAAGGCCAGGCTTGCCGGCCAGGTGCATTCCCGGCTCGAGCCACGGCAGGATCTCCTGCTCGTCGATCTCAGCGCGACGGCCTTGCGCCGCCTCGGGGTACGCCGGACCCAGCTCATCGATACGGAAAAGGACCGCTATCCCGGCACGCGTGCCTGGGCCGCGGCCTTCCATGCGGCTCTTCCCGAGGCGCAGGGCCTGTGCTGGATTTCCCGGCAGGACGACCGCGCCCTCGCCCTCGTCCTGTTCGGCGATCGCCTTCCCGACGATGTCCTGGCTCCAGTGGGTGGGCAGCGTGTCCTTCTCGGCTCGGGCGAAGCCCTCACCGAGCTGACAGGGCTGGCCGACCGCATCGGCGTGAAGCTGGTCGCAGGCCAGGCCTGACGGCGGAGACGAGGGTCTTCCACAAACAGGGGGTATCGCGTCCACCGGGAGCGGGGGAACTGCACTCCAGATGGACGCGAGAGCGGCTACCAGATGGTGTAGCCGCAATCGACGACGACGACGGCACCCGTCATGGCACTCGCGGCGTCGCTGGCCAGGAACAGGATGGCCGAAGCGATCTCGTCGGCGCGCGCCACGCGCTTCATCGGCGTCATCTCCATCCACACCGGAAACAGGTCCGGCTTGTCGAAGCCGCCGCGCGACATCGGCGTGTCGACATAGGTCGGCGCCACGGCATTGACGCGCACGCCGTGGGGCGCCCATTCGCCGGCCAGCGATTTGGTCATGTGGTGCACGCCGGCCTTGGCGGCATTGTAGTGGACCTGGCGCTGGGGCTTGTTGGAGATGAGGCCGGACATCGAGCCCAGCGTAACGATGGAGCCCTTGCCACGCTGCAGCATCGCCCGCCCGAATTCGCGGCAGCTCCAGTAGCAGCCGTTGAGGTCGACATCGATCACCTTGCGCCAGACCTCGTCGGTCATGTCCTCGCCGCCGGTATCCGGCCAGGCGATGCCGGCATTGGCGATCAGGATGTCGACGCCGCCATGGCGTTCATTGGCCTCGCGCGCGGCCCTGCCGACGGCATCGGCATCGGTGACGTCGAGCTCGACGGCATCGACGGTCCAGCCCTTGGCGGTCAGCGCCTCCCGGCCACTGGCGAGCACGGCCGGGTCGAGATCGGAGATCACCACCTTGGCGCCGGCCTCCAGCAAGGCCTCGGCGCTGGCGAGCCCAATGCCGCGGCCGCCGCCGGTGATGAAGGCCGACTGGCCGGATAGGTCGAATTTCTTCAAATACATCGCTGCAATATCCTCCAGGCGAGAGAAGGGGCGATTTCTTCCAATCGACCTTCTCGCGAACTCTTTGTTTCGACGTGTTTTTCCTGATCGAGAAATCTATCGACTTCTCGATCAGGAAAATACTTGAGTGGTAGCGCCGTCACTTGACGGCGCCGAAGGTGAGACCTCGGACGAGCTGGCGCTGCGTGAGCCAGCCGAAGATCAGGATGGGGCCGATCGCCATCAGCGAAGCGGCGGAAAGCTTGGCCCAGAACAGGCCCTCGGGGCTCGAGAAGCGGGCGATGAAGGCGGTGAGCGGCGTGGCCTGCGTCACCGTGAGGTTGATGCTCCAGAACGCCTCGTTCCAGGACAGGATGATGGCCAGCAGCGCCGTGGAGGCGATGCCGGGCATGGTCATTGGCAGCAGCATCCACACGAATTGCTTGAGAGGGCCGGCGCCGTCCATGCGCGCCGCTTCCAGGATCTCCTTGGGCACGTCGCGAAAGAAGGTGAAGAGCATCCATACGATGATCGGCAGGTTGATCAGCGTGTAGAGGCCGGTCAGCCCCGCGAGCGAGTCCAGCAATCCCGCCCACTGAAACAGGAGATAGATCGGCACGAGCACGCCCACCGCCGGCATCATCTTGGTGGACAGCATCCACATCATCAGATCCTTGGCGCGGGGGCCCGGGAAGAAGGCGAGGGCGTAGGCCGCCGGCAGGCCGATGAGGATGCCGAGCACTGTCGAGCCGACCGAGATGATCACGCTGTTGGCGAAAAAGTGGAGATAGTCGGCGCTCTCCAGGATCTCCTCGAAATTGTGCAGGCTCGGCTGGAAGAACAGGATCGGGGGCGTGGCGATGGCCTGTTGCTCGGTCTTGAAGGCGGTGAGTATCATCCACAGGATGGGAAAGAACAGCACCAGAGTGAACAGCCAGCACAGCACGCTGACGATGATGCGACGGGTGAACGAGACGGCCATCGATCAATCCTCCAGTGCGCGCGAAATCGTGCGCATGAGGAAAATGGCGACGAGGTTGGCGAGAACCACGGCGAGCATGCCGCCGGCCGAGGCGCCGCCGATGTCGGAATCGAGAAGGGCGGTCTTGTAGATCAGATAGGGCAGGGTGGTGGAGGCGTCACCCGGGCCGCCGGCGGTGGTGACCAGGATCTCGGCGAAGATCGAGAGCAGGAAGATGGTCTCGATCATCACCACGATGGTGATGGCCCGGTAGAGATGCGGCAGCATGATATGCGCAAACAGCCGCAGCCCGTTGGCGCCGTCCATGCGGGCGGCCTCGATCTGCTCGCGGTCGAGCGATTGCAGCGAGGTCAGCAGGATCAGGAGGGCGAACGGGATCCATTGCCAGGCCACGATGATGATCACCGATAGCAATGGATAGTCGCTGAACCAGTCGATGACCGGCAGGCCCAGGGAACGTGAGATCCAAGCGAACAACCCGTTCACCGGATGCATCAGCAGGTTTTTCCACACCAGGGCGCCGACCGTGGGCATGATGAAGAAGGGCGCGATGCACAAAAGGCGCGCCAGTCCGCGGCCGAATACCGGCTGATCAAGCAGGATGGCGCCGAGGACGCCGACCACCACCGTAATCGCCAGCACGCTCACCACCAGGATGACGGTGTTGAGGATGGCATTCGTCAGCCCCGGATCCTCGAGCAGATAGCGGTAATTGTCGAGGCCTGCAAAACCGGACTGGTCGAGATAGTTCAGATTATAGCGCTGGAACGACAGATAGACCGTCAGTGCCAGCGGCACGATCATCCAGAAGAACAGCAACAGGACGGATGGCGCCAGCAGGGGACGCGTATCGACGCCGACGCCGCGGTGGCGAGCGAACAGGGCGACGGCCATGGAGCTCCTTTCGGATCGATCCTGGCGCGTTTGGCGATCCGGTCTGTGGTCCGGAAACGCAATAACGCGACGAAACTGGGGGGTGGGACGGGCAAAAGCCCTTGCTCGCCCGCCTTTCTCCGGGGATTAGCGACGCGATCCCGATTGAGGCAGGATCGGGATCGCGCCGCCGAAGATGCGTTCCGGGAGAGAAAACGCATCTTGAGGGATTGCCGGGCGGTTCGCCCGGCAAGCTTGTTTCGGCCTATTTCTTCGGATAGCCGGCCTGGCGCATGGCGCGCTGGGTCAGCGACTGGGCCGCCGCCAGGCCCTGGTCGACCGTCTTCTTGCCGGCGATCACGGCGGCGAACTCCTGGCCGACCGCGGTGCCGATGCTCTGGAACTCGGGAATGCCGACGAAGGAGATGCCGCGATAGGGCACCTTCTCCTGGGTGGCGTCCGTCATGTTGGCGGTCTGGATGGTGTCCAGCGTCAGCTTGGCGAAGGGGGCGGCCTTGATGTAATCGGCATTGTCATAGGTCGATTGGCGCGTGCCGGGCGGCACGGTGACGATGCCCGAATAATCGGCGACCAGCTTGATGTAGTCGGGCGAAGTGGCCCAGTAGATGAACTTCTTGGCCGCATCGGGTGCTTTGGAGGAAGCCGGCACCGCCAGCGCCCAGGACCACAGATAGTGGTTGCCCTTGTTGAACTTGCCATAGGGCGGGTGGGCATAGCCGAGCTTACCGACAACGCTGCTCTGCTTGGGATCGTTGAGGAAGCCGGCCGAGACGGTGGCGTCGACCCACATGCCGCATTTGCCGCTGGCGAACAAAGCAAGATTCTCATTGTAGCCATTGGAGGCGGCGCCCGGCGGGCCATATTTCTTCAAAAGATCGACATAGGCAGTCAGGCCTTCCTTCCAGGCCGGCGTATCGAATTGAGGCTTCCACTCCATGTCGAACCAGCGTGCGCCATAGGAATTGGCGACCGGCGTGATCTGGCCGATATTCTCGCCCCAGCCGGGCTTGCCGCGCAGGCAGATGCCATAGACGCCGTGATCGGGATCATGGATCTTGGCGGCAAAGCCATCGATATCCTTCCAGGTCGGCTGCTCGGGCATGGTCAGGCCGGCCTTGTCGAACAGATCCTTGCGATAGAAGGTCATCTGGCTTTCGGCATAGAAGGGCAAGGCGTAGAGTTTGCCGTCATAGGACAGACCGTCGCGTACCGATTTGAGCACGTCGTCGAGTTTGTAGTCGGCGGGCACGGCATCGAACGCCGTCAGCCAGTTGCGCTCGCCCCACATTGGCGCTTCGAACAGGCCGATGGTCATGACGTCATACTGGCCGCCCTTGGTGGCGATATCGGTGGTCAGGCGCTGGCGCAGGGTGTTTTCTTCCAGCACCACCCAATTCAGCTTGATGTCGGGATTCTTGGCTTCGAAATCCTTCGACAGCTTCTGCATCACCACCATGTCGTTGTTGTTGACGGTGGCGATGGTGAGCTTGGTTTCGGCCTGCGCCGGCAGGCCGGCGATGAACGCCGCCACCGCGCCAAGGCACAGTGTCTTGAGAGCTCGCATGGTTTCCTCCTCCTTCTGGTGTCGTGTTCGACATCTCGATGCGCTGCAAAGTCGATGGTCGGCCCGTCCCTGGCGCGAAGACAAGAGTCCCCGTGTTGCAGCATTGAAAAAATGCGCAAGCTTCATCCAAATTCGGGCAAGACAGGCGAGTTTTGGCAGCGATTGCTAGCGGGCCAGGCTATTTTCCTCCGGGTGTTGGTATTTTTCTCTCATATTTTTTCATAACATTCCAAAAGTTATCATGGAGATTGTTTAAGTCAACAACGAAGCTGCCGGCAGCGGGCGCGATCTGCTGTCATCCGGAGGGGGCTGGATTTCCAGGCGCATGGCGGCGGGTGACTTCTCCTTTCCACGGGGTTTCGCACAGCCTTGACGAGGAGCGGTTTGCCTCCCGGCTTCAGAGCGGCGATGCTAGGAGAGATCGTTTTGTGAAAGGACCGCGCCTGTGGCGCGGAAGGGGAGATGATGTCCGGTTCCGACGACGGTGCTCTCGTCATGGATTTGTTGAGGGTACTAGCCGTCTTCGCTCTCGTCGCCGCCAACGGGTTTTTCGTGGCGGCCGAATTCTCGCTCGTCGCGGTTCGCCGCAGCAGGGTGGCCGAACTTGCCGCGGCGGGGCGGACGAATGCCCGGCCGCTGTTGCGCGCCATCGACAATCTCGACGCCAATCTGGCGGCAACCCAGCTCGGCATCACCATCTCGTCCCTGGCCCTGGGCTGGATCGGCGAGCCGGCACTTGCCCACCTCATCGAACCGCTGCTCGGCTGGCTGCCTGGTGGGATCGCCACCGTCGGCGCGCACGCCATTGCCGTCGCCATCGCCTTCGTGATCATTACGGCTCTCCACATCGTCCTGGGCGAGCTCGCGCCCAAGAGCCTGGCCCTGCAGCGCAGCGAGGGAACCGCGCTATGGATCGTCAGGCCGCTGGGATTGTTCCTGTTCCTGCTGCGCCCGGCCATCCTCATGCTGAACGGCCTCGGCAATTTGGTGCTGCGGGCGTGTGGATTGCAGCCCGGTTCCGGAGAGGAATCGCTGCATTCGCCCGAGGAACTCAAATTGCTGGTCCGGGCCAGCCAGGATGCCGGCATCCTGCAGGATGCCCAGGAGGAGGTGATGGTGCGCGTGCTCAGCATCGGCGGGCGCCGCATCAGCGATATCATGACCCCACGGCGCGAGATCGACTGGGTCGATATCGACGACGATCCCAAGGAGACTCTGCGCATCATCCGCGAATGTCGTCACGACCATCTCCTGGTGGGGCGCGGCAATATCGACGAGCCGCTTGGCATGATCGTCAAGCAGGACCTGCTCGACCGGGTACTGGATGGCGAGAGGCTCGATCCGCTTGCCGCCATCCGCCAGCCGATCATCGTGCATGAGGCCATGCCGATCTTCCGGGTGCTCGACCAGTTCAAGCGGACCCCGATCAGGCTTGCCCTCATCGTCGACGAATATGGTGGCCTCGAAGGCATCGTCACCCAGACGGACCTGCTCGAGGCGATGGCGGGCGACATGCCCGAGGTCGAGGGGGAAGAGCCCGATATCGTCGAGCGCCAGGACGGCTCCCTGCTGATCGACGGCATGATGCCGGCCTATGCCGCATTCGACCGGCTGCAACTGCATACGCGGCCGCAGGACCGCGACTTCCACACCATTGCCGGCTTTGCGCTCTCGCAGCTCGGCCACCTGCCGGATGTCGGCGAGCAGTTCGATTATGGCGGCTGGGTATTCGAGATCATCGACATGGACGACCGCCGCATCGACAAGCTCCTGGCGCGCCGGGTGGACAGGGCCGAGGCGTGAGGGTGGAAGCCACATAACTCAGATCGCGACGGTTAAGGCGCGACTTGCCTTCTCCACGAAGTGATGCAGCACATTACGGGCAATCAGCCGGAATGACGGCCTTCGTGCCGAGCGACTTCAGTTCGTCGATCGAAGCGATGCCCATTAGCGCCAGCGTGATCGAGACTTCCCGGGTGAGGATGTCGATCACGTCGGCGACCCCGGCCTGACCCGCGGCGGCGAGGCCATAGGTATAGGCCCGGCCCAACATGACACCGTCGGCGCCGAGCCCGATGGCCTTGATGATGTCGGCGCCGCGGCGAATGCCGCCATCGAGCATCAGGCAGAAGTCGGGACCAACAGCCCGGCGGATGGCGGGCAGGGCCGCGATGGTACTCGATGCGCCGTCGAGCTGGCGTCCGCCATGGTTGGAGATCACCACGCCGTCCAGGCCGATCGCCTTGGCCCGCTCAGCATCCTCGGGGGCGAGAACGCCCTTGACGACCAGCCTGCCCTGCCAGCGCTCGCGCAGCCAGGCCATGTCCTTCCACGACACCGTCTTGTCGATGTGACGCGAGAGATTGGCGGCCTGTTCGAGCGCGCCGCGCCCAAATTCGCGCCGGTGCTCGATCGCCCGGACGCTGGGCATGCCGCCCGCGGCCACGTCGAGAAGCCAGCCCGGCTTGCGGGCGAGACCAAGGAAAAGCCCCGGCGTCACCCGCGTCAGCGAACGGAAGCCGTTGCGGACGTCGCGTTCCCGGATGCCGGTGATCGCGGTGTCGACGGTCACGAACAGCGTGTCGGCGCCGGCGGCGCGGGCTCCTTCCAGGAGCTCCTCACAAAGCGAGCGGTCGTCGAGCATATAGAGCTGGAAGTGGAGCACGCCCTTGCTCGCTCGCCTGACATCGGCGAGCGAGGCGATGGAGAAGTTGGAAAGGCAGAGCGCGATCCCCGCCTCACGCGCCGCCAGGGCCGCCTTCTCCTCGCCTTTGCCGGCATAGAGGCCGAGGAAGCCGACCGGCCCCAGCATGAAGGGCAGGGGATAGCGCATGCCGAGATAATGCGTGGAGAGGTCCTGCTCACGCGGCTCCACCAGTACGTTCTGGCGAAGCGTCAGCCGGGCAAAATCGTCGCGATTGGCCCGAAGCGTATCCTCCTCGAAGGATCCGCCATCGATATAGTCGAAGAAGATCTTCGGGAGGCGGCGGCGGGCCGCCTCCCGATAGTCGTGCACGTTCACCAATTGCATGGAATTACGCCGTGATGGGATCGAGGGTGTCGAGGAACAGCGAGCAGGCGTTCAGTCATGAACACGCTCTGCTCCTGTATGAAGGTAACGGCTGCCCAGCGAATAGCGGCTGCCGACATAGGTGAAGGTGTTCACGGTCGCGACAACCGGCCCCGAGAAGGTCTTGCGGTGCAGGACGAGGCAGCTGTCGCCGGGGCGGATATGGAGCAGGCGCGCAGTTTCCTCCCCCGCCGGCAAGGCGCTGATCAGATGCTCCACCTCGGTGAGCGGCGTCGATTGCTGCAGATATTCGTAGGTCGCCGCAACCGTGTAGTCCTGGTCGAGATAGCCGCTGACCAGATCGGTGTTGACGTAGCGCTCCTCGAGCTGCACCGGCACGCCGTTCTCGAAATGGATGACGATCGAGTGGTCGACCGGCTTGATCGCCTCGAATTCGAAGGCGATCATCAGTTCGGGCGTGGGCTGCGATATGCGTTCGAGCGTGACGACCTCGGCGCGATGGCGGCTGCCGCGCGCCTTGATCTCGGTGGCGATATTGCTGATCTCGATGAGCGTCGATTGCGGTTTAGGCGGCGCCACGAAGGTGCCGACTCCAGGAATGCGGCGCAAATGCCCCTGCACCGTCAGCTCGCGCAAGGCCCGGTGCACGGTCATGCGCGAGACGCCGAGAGCTGCGACGAGGTCGTGCTCCGAAGGCAGCCGCGCATGGCGCCCCCATTTGCCGCTGGTGATGTTGCCGAGGACGAAGTCCTTGACCTTCTCGTAGAGGGGAGAGGCGGAGTCGGAAAGAACGTCCATGGTCCTGTCTCCTGCTTGGGGGTGTCGAGAAAGCCTGTCGGGTCATGCAATCGGGAAAATAAGGCCTGCTAATCCGTGAACTGGACGATGGTTTTCAGTTTCGCGCTTGGACCGGCCAGCAAACGCTCATAGGCCGCCGGGATCTCGTCCAGGGCTGGCAGGACTTCGCAGAGTTGTTCCAGCGCCCCTTGCAACTGACCCAGCAGCGAGGTGGCCTGCACAAGCTCGTCGTCGGCGAAGGCGTGGCAGCCGATCAAGGCGATCTCGCGTTCGACCAGCTGGGTGGGGTCGAGGTCCAGCCTGCCGTGGCCGATGCCGACCAGGCAGAGAGCCCCCGCGCCGGAGAGGAGGCCGAGCGTCGTGGCGATTGCCCCGGCATGTCCCGTCGCATCGATGGCATGACGCAGTCGCCGCTCCCCAAGCGCAGCGGCGATGTCGTCGGCCGCCAGGTCGACCCGCCTGCCTCCGCTCAGGGCGGACACCAAGTCGGCGCGCGCGGCGTTGGGTTCGCTGAGCAGAATGGGGCCATCGTGCAGATGGGCGAGCAGCAGGGCGCACAATCCTCCGATCGTGCCGCAGCCGACCACGAGGACCGGCTCGCCGCGCGATGCGGCGAGGCGCCGTACCGCGTGCAGCGCCACTGCCAGCGGCTCGGCCATGGCGGCGATCCGCGGCGGCAGCGAAGGCGCGTGCGGCACGAGTAACCGGGCCGGCAATTGCACGGCATCCGCAAAGCCTCCGTCGCAGGCCTCGCCGACGAAGCCGAGATTCTCGCAGACATTGTGCCGCCCGTCGGCACAGGCGGCGCAATTTCCGCACCAGAATCTCGAATCTGCGACGACGACATCACCGACCGCAAACCCGCTCACACCCTCACCGATCGCCGTCACACGGCCGCAGAACTCGTGGCCTGCAACCGAGGGGCGGCGGGTGATCCATTGGCCGGTCCGATAATTGTGCAGGTCCGAGCCGCAGATGCCGGCGGCCCTGACTGCGAGATTGACATGGCCGGGCGGCGGGGAAGAGGGGGCCTCGACCGCCTCCACGCGCAGGTCCCTGACATCGTACAGCCGGACCGCCTTCATCGCTCAGCCGCCCTTCTTCTTCAGATAGGCCTCGCGGATCGGCGAGACGGCATTGGCATGGGAGGAAAAGCCCTCATAGAGCGCCAGCTTGTGGGAGTGGCGGGCGAATTCGGCATAGGCCGGCGCGGTGACATAGCCGATCGAAGAACGCTTGACGAAATCGGTCACCGAAAGCGGACCGTAGGTGCGGGCCCAGCGGCTGGTCGGGAGCACGGCATTCGGCCCGAGCGAGAAATTGGCGATGCTGACCGGCGTGTGCGTCCCCATCAGGATCTCGGCGGCCTCGGTGATGTGGCCGAGATGGATGAAGGGCTCCTCGGACAGGATTTCCAGGTGCTCGGGCGCATAGTCATTGACGAACTGGTAGCTCTCCTCGATCGAGGAGGTCAGCACCACGCCGCCGGTGCTGCCCGTCAGCACGGCCTTGGAGAAGGTGACGCGCTGCTCGGTCATGCGGGCCCAATGCTCGGGCAGCGCGGCGAGCGCCTCTTCGGCAACCCGGCGGCTATGGGTGACCAGATAGGCCGAGGAATCCGGCCCGTGCTCGGCCTCGATCAGCAAATCGAGTGCGGCGAGGCCGCCATGCACGGTGTCATCGGCTAGGATCATCACCTCGGAGGGACCGGCCGGCAGGCCGGTATCGATGACGCCCGACAATAGGCGCTTGGCGGCAACGACCCAGGGGCTGCCGGGGCCGACGATCTTGAGGGCCGGCTTGACGGTCTCGGTGCCATAGGCGACGGCCGCGACCGCCTGTGCGCCGCCGACCTTGTAGACGGTCTCCACTCCCGCGAGCCTCGCGGCGACCAGCGTGGCCGCATCGACCGAGCCGTCGGGCGCCGGCGGCGTGACGATGGCAAGGTTGGGAACGCCGGCGACCACGGCCGGAACCGAGGTCATCATGGTCACGGATGGGAAGGAACCCTTGCCGCGCGGCACATAGAGGGCGACCGACTGGATCGGGGTGAAGCGGTCGCCGGCATAGGCGCCCGGCCGGATTTCCTTCAGCCACATGGCCTCGGGCTTCTGCTCCTCATGGAAGCGGCGGATATTGTCGATGCCGAAGGTGATCGCCTGGATGACGTCGCCATCGACCTGCTTGAAGGCGGCATCGAATTCGGCCGGCATGACCTTGAGGTTGGCCTCGCTCACCTCGGCCCTGTCCAGTTCCCGGCCGAAGCGGGCCAGCGCGGCATCGCCCTCGGTCCTGACCGCCTCGAGGATCGGCGCGACCTTCTCGATGAATTTGGAAATGTCCGTTTCCGAACGGCGCAACAGGGCGGCCTTCTCCTCCGCGCTGAGGCTGGCATAGTCGTAGAAGCGGGCTGAGGTCATCGTTCTGTCCTGGATACGCGGCCGCTGGCGGCCTTTGACGTCATTTGGATTTGAGGAAGATGTCGAGGCCGACGAGCCGATCGAGCAGCGCGATGGCGAGGCCGGCGCAGGCGATGAAGACGACGGAAATGGCGGCGAGGTCCGGCGTGATGATGGAGCGGATGGAGTTGTAGATCTGCACCGGCAGCGTGACGGAACGCGCATCCACCAGCAGCAGGCTGACCAGGAACTCGTTGAGGGCGAGGATGAACATCAGGAGCGAACCGGTGATGATCCCCGGCAGCACCGCGGGCAAAGTGATGTAGATGAAGCGCTGCAAGGGCGGCGCACCGCAATTGGCCGCAGCCAGTTCCAGGTCCGGGCTGAGATTGCTGGCGCTGGCCGTGACCGCCCAGATCATGAAGGGCAGGTTGATCACGCAGCAGGCGATGCCGACGGGCCAGAGCCGGCCGAGCACGCCGAGATTGCCGAAGACCAGCATCATGCCGATGCCCGAGCCGATCAGCGGGATGGTGAAGGGCAGGAGCAGATAGACCTGGATCGAGCGCTCGAAGCGGATCCTGTATTTGGCGAGCGCGATGCCGGCCAGCGTGCCGACGGGTACCGCGATGAGGGTGCAGATCGTCGCCACGATCAGCGAGCGCACAAAGGCCTGGCGCAGATCGGTTGCCTGGGCGATGGCACCGTACCAGCGCAAGGAGAAGCCCTCGGGCGGGAAGGTGATGATGTTGCCCGCGGTGAAGGAGGCACCCAGCACCACGATGGTCGGCGCCGACAGCATCACCAGCGCTGCGATCACGAAGCCCCAGATCACGATGGACTTGCTGGTGCTGCCGGTCATTTGCGTTCTCCGGTCATCGCCAGAGTGCCGGCGCCGAACAGCATGAACACCACGCCGACGAGAATGGAACCGACCGCCACCAGCATCAGCGAGAGCGTGGCGCCCAGGCCCTGGTCGGAGGTGCGGAAGAACTGGTCGTAGATGGCGTTGGCGATGAAGTCCTGCGTGCCGCCGCCCAGGATGGCGGGCACCGCGAAATCGGTCAGCGAGAGGGTGACGACGACGAGGCCGGCGCCGACGAGGCCCGGACGGGCGAGGGGCAGGACGATATGGCGGAAGGTCCGCACCCAGCCCGCGCCGAGTGAACTGGCAGCGGCTTCCAGTTCCGCCGGTATCGCCGTCAGGGCCGGCGCCAGCATCAGCACGGCGAAGGGCAACATGTATTGGACCAGGCCGAAGAGGACGGCGGGATAGTTGTAGAGCAGGCGCATGGGCGCCACGCCGACCAGGCCGAGGGCCTCGTTGACCATGCCCTGATTGCCCAGAATGATCAGCCAGCCATAGGCGCGCACCACCTGGCCGATGAAGAAGGGTAGGAACAGCGCGACCAGAAGGAACTTGCGCAAGCCGGAGGACGGCGTGCGCACCATCAGATAGGCATAGGGGAAGGCCAGGATCAGCGTGGCTGTCGTCACGATGACGGCGCCCATCAGGCTGCGCCCGGCCACGGCGGTGAAGAAGCTTTCGCTCACCACGCGCTGGTAGTTGGCGAGCGTGTAGTTCTCCGACATCAGGAAGGTGCTGGTGTCGAGGACGCGCAGGCTGGCATCGCCCATCTGGATCAGGCCGAGCACGAGGAGGCCGACCAATACGAGCGCGGGCAGCAGCATCAGATAGGGCAGCCCGGCCTTGAAGCTCGACGGCCACACCCGGGCAGCCAGGCGCTCGAGCGCATCCATGATGCGCCAGGTCAGGGGATAGGCGGCACGCGAAGAGCGCATCCTGTCGGTCCTCGATGGAATCTGCCTTCTCCCCTTATGGGAGAAGGTGGCCGAGCGTAGCGAGGTCGGATGAGGGGAGATACGCAACCTTGCAAGGTATCTGCCAACACCCCTCATCCCCCTGCCGGGACCTAAGGCACTTCCATGGGAAGTGCCAGATCCCGCGAGGGGAGAAGGCTGGTTTGTCTCACCCCTGCATGATTTCCTTGAACTTGGCGAACCACTTGCTCTCGTTCTCTACCTGCGTCCGCGACGAGATGCGGATGAGGTGCTTGAAATCCTCTTCCTTGGTCGGATAGGCGGGGTTGTTGACGAGATCGGCCGGCGGGGTGAGACCGGGTACCACGCCCGGCAGGCCCAGGCCGTCGAGCCAGATCTGCTGGGCGTCCTTGGTCAAGGCGTGGTTGATGTACTGCTTGGCCCAATAGAGCTCGTTCTCCGGCAGGCCTTTGGGAATCCACAGCCCGTCCGTGTCGAACTTGGCGCCTTCCTCCGGCACCACCCAGGCGAGGTCGATGCCGTTCTTCTTGGCCTCGCGCGCATTGGTGGAAATGGTGCAGGCCGCGTCGATCTCGCCCTTCTGGAACCAGGTGGTGAAATCGGGATCCTCGCCCAGCAAGGGCTGCTGCTCCTTCACCTTGGCGATGAAGTCCCAGGCCGCCTGCATGTTGGCCGGAATATCCTCCAGCTTGCCGCCGCCGGCGATCTGGGCAGGGAAATGGAAGCCGATGCCGTCATTGTAGAGCGCGATGCGGCGCTTCAGCTTGGGATCGAGCAGATCCTTCCAGGATTTGGGCGCTCCGTTGGGGAAGGCCGATGGCCGATAGGCCAGCACATAGACATAGCCATAGGTGTTGACGATCGGATAGCCGTCGAGGCCGACGGGCTTGGCAAGCTCGGTGGTGTTCTTGAGGTTGGGCAGGTCGGAAAGATCCTCGGTCACGCCGCGCAGCGCCGATTTGGTGGCATTGGTGGTGGTGTCCCAGTTCACATGGATCGGCGGGGTACGCTTCTGGGCCACGGCTGCCCACAGCTTGGGCTGGATTTCGTTGTCCTCGGTCAAATCGTGGCGCACGGCGATGCCGGTCTTCTTGGTGAAGCTGTCCGAGACACCCGCCTTCAGGGCGTCGACCCAGCTGCCGCCCCAGGCGCGCACGATGATTTCGGAGGGCTTTTCGGGCTCGGCGGCCATGGCCCGGCCCGTGCCCAACGCGGCCGTCGCGCCCGCCGCCAGCAGGGAGGCGAGCAAAGTGCGCCGGCGGATCTCAACCGACAGGAACTGATCTTGTGACATCACTGGTTCTCCTCTGGATCGGACCTTCTCGGGTCACTTCTTGGACTTGGCGTCACTTCTTGAAGACATGCATATCCTTGGCATTCCATCCCAGGCTGACGGCCTCGCCCGGGTCGAATTGCTGATGCGCGATGGGATCGTGATCGAAGACCCGCAGCAGTGCGCCGTCGAGAGCCGGAACCCGTATTTCGTAGACGATGCGCTCGCCCTCGAAGATGGAATCCTCGACCACGCCGTCCACGATGGTCTCGAGGCCCTGCAGCTTCGCCGCGCTCGGCGCGATCCGGACCTGCTCGGCCCTGACCGCGCCCTGGCAGGCCTGTCCGGGAGCCGGCGGTTCGGCGGGATTGGCTGCTACGCCGACCAGGCTGCGACCCGCACTGGTGAAGGCCAGGGTGGAGGCTGTCGCGGCACCGGCGACGCCCTCGATGAAATTGGTGACGCCGATGAAATTGGCGACGAAGGCGTTGGCCGGCGTCCGGTAGGCGTCGAGCGGGCGGGCCTTCTGCTGGATCTGGCCGCCATTCATCACGATGATCTCGTCGGAGACCACCAGGGCCTCGCGCTGGTCGTGGGTGACGTTGATCGTCGTCACCCCGAGCTCCTTCTGGATACGGCGGAACTCCAGCTGCATTTCCTCGCGCAGCTTGCGATCGAGGGCGGCCAGCGGCTCATCGAGCAGCAGGAGGTCGGGCTCGAACACCAAAGCGCGGGCGATCGCCACGCGTTGCTGCTGGCCGCCCGACAACTCGTTGATGCGGCGCGCGCCATAGCCGCCGAGGCGCACGAGCTCAAGATAGCGCTCCACCTTGGTGGCGATGCCGCGGGCATCGTGGCGGCGCATCTTGAGGGGAAAGGCGACGTTTTCGGCGGCTGTCATGTGGGGGAACAGCGCCAGCCTCTGGAACACCATGCCGATGGCCCGCTTATGCGCCGGCACGGCGCTGACGGGCCGGCCGTTGATGAAGATCTCGCCGCGGGTCGGCGCGTCGAAGCCGGCCACCATGCGCAAAAGCGTGGTCTTGCCCGAGCCGGACGGGCCGAGAATGGTGAGGAATTTTCCCTTGGGCAGGTCGAAGGATGCGCTTTTGACCGCATGGACATCGCCAAAGACCATGGCGACGTCCTTCACGGACACGGCAAAGGAGCTCGCTCCGCCAGACAGGCGGCTGCCGAGGGGCGCAGATTCCATTTCGTTCCCCTGTCTTCCCGGGTTGCCGCGTTCGGTCCCGCAGGCCGAATTCATGGCAGCACGAAGCTGTCTATACAGCTACATACAAATACGGTCAACGCTGTCTGCGCAATTCTTGCCCGCACCGCTATTGTGACTAATTATTGTGCAGTGCATGAAGATCGAAGCTGAAGCGATCAAAGCGCTTTGCGATGAGACGCAATCACCTGAATCGCAAAGACGTGTCGAAACGCGACGTTAAAATGGGCAAGCGTTCGCCCGTGAACGCGCCTTCCTCCCGGAATCAGATGGAGGCGAGATAGCCGCCATCGACCGGGATGCAATGGCCGGTGACATAGGCCGCGGCATCCGAACACAGGAACACCGCGACGCCCGCTATATCCGCCTGCTCGCCGAAGCGCCGTTGCGGGATCTTCGCCAGCATCTGCCCCTGCCACGCCTCGTCCTGGTAGAACACCTCGGTCATGGCCGTGCGGAAATAGCCGGGCGCGATCGCGTTCACCCGGATGTGGTGAACAGCCCATTCGGCCGCGAGGGCGCGGGTGACCCCGAGCAGGCCGGATTTGGAGGCGCCGTAGGGAACCGCGGTGGGAATGCCGACGAAGGAGGTGAGGGAGCACAGATTGACGATAGCTCCGCCTTGGCCCCCACCATCAGCTCCGGCCATGATCCGGCCGGCTGCCTGCGAGCAGAAGAAGGCGCCCTTGAGGTTGGTCGAGACGATGCTGTCCCACAAGGCCTCGTCGACGTCCAAGGATGGGCGCACGGTCTCGACGCCGGCATTGTTGACCAGGATGTCGAGGCCGCCGAGTGTCTCGGCCGCCTGGCCGATCACGGCGTTGCAGTCTTCGACATCTGCGACATCCTGGGCCAGGGCGACGCAGCGGCGCCCCGTTGCCTCGACGAGTTGGCGGGTGCTTTCGAGATTCTCCAGCCGGCGTGCCGTCACGGCGACATCGGCGCCCGCCTCGGCCAGGGACACGGCGATGGTCTGGCCGATACCTCGGCTGGCACCGGTGACGATGGCGCGGCGGCCGGTGAGGTCGAAAATCGGGCGCGACATGGTGCTCCTCTCGCCATCGGGCAAATGCGATCGCCGGCTGCTCTGCAATCGGGTCGGTGAAGGCTGACTTAATTTCATCAGACAAAATCGCGCGGATCGCAAGGTGCCTGGCTTGCAGGGATGAACCCCAGGGGACGGTAGAGGCATTTGCCAGGCGGTGTGCGGCGCCTATAGTCCGCGCCAACGCGACATCGTGATGGTCCGGGAGGGACAGATGGATTCGACTGAACTGCGCGCCATGCAGGCGCCGATCAAGGAGCGCTATCGCGCCGACCCGACGACGGCGCTGATCACCCTGAAAGCCAAGGGCTCGATCGATGGCGAGGGCATTGCCTGCAAGGTTGAAACCGGGCGGGCGCTGGCGACCGCCGGCCTGCATCCGGCGACTGGCGGATCCGGGCTGGAACTGTGCTCCGGCGACATGCTGCTGGAAGCCCTGGTGGCCTGTGCCGGCGTGACGCTGAAATCGGTGGCGACGGCGATCGACCTGCCTCTCAAGGCCGGCCAGGTCAGCGCCGAGGGAGACCTCGATTTTCGCGGCACGCTGGGCGTCGACAGGGAGGCGCCGGTCGGCTTTGCCGAGATCCGGCTTCGCTTCGACGTCGACACCGAGGCGCCGCAAGAACGGCTTGACCAGTTGCTGAAGCTGACCGAGCGCTATTGCGTGGTGTTTCAGACCATCAAGAACGGCCCGAAGACCAGCGTGTCGCTGCACCGGATGGCCTGACGCGCGGGATTCTCCTCAACCGGACAGGGAGAGGTTTGCCTCCAGCAGGCGGCGGGTGGCCGGCTCCCTGGCTTGCCTGGTGATAGTGCCGGACGGCAGGTTTTCCACCAGGCGCCCCTTGTCGAGCACCAGGATGCGGTCGCAGAAGGACTGCACCACCGCCAGATTGTGGCTGATGAACACATAGGTCAGGCCGAGCTGCTGCTTGAGGTCAAGCAGCAGCGCCAGAATCTGGGCCTGCACGGAGACGTCGAGGGCGGAGGTCGGCTCGTCCAGAATCAGGCATTCGGCCTCGACGCCGAGCGAGCGGGCGATGTTGATGCGCTGGCGCTGGCCGCCGGAGAATTCATGCGGGTAGCGCTCGGCCGCGTCGGGGCTCAGTCCCACCAAGCGCAGGAGCCGGGACGTGCGCTCGCGTGCGTCCTCACGGTCGGCGGCGATGCCCAGCCGCAGCATCGGCGTTGCAATCTGGACGCCGACGCGTCGGCGCGGATTGAGGGCCGAGGACGCATCCTGCAGCACGAGCTGGAGACGGCGGCGCAGGGGTCGGCGCGCCTGGTCGGACAGCCTGTCGATCCTGGCGCCGCCGAACAGGATCTCGCCACCGTCGGGCTGGTCGAGGCCGGTCAGCAGGCGCCCGATCGTCGACTTGCCCGAACCGGAGGCGCCGATGATGCCGACGATCTCGCCGCGTTCGATCGCGAAATCGACATCCTCGACGGCGACGACTTCGTGCCGCGGGCCGAACAGGCCGGTGCGCACGCTATAGCGGCGGGTGAGGCCGCGGACCTGGAGGAGGGGAGGTGCCGCCATCGCTTATCGTCCGGCTGCGCGGGCCAGGATGGCCGGCCGATCCTGCCCGCTGATCACGCTGGGCATGGGGCGGGGCAGGGGATGGTCCAGGCGTGGCACCGCGTCAATCAGTGTCGCCGTGTAGGGATGTTGAGGTGCCGCAAGCACCCGCGCGGTCTGCCCGGTCTCGACGATGCGTCCCTGCTGCATGACCGCGATGCGGTCGCTCAGGAACGACACCACGCCGAAATCATGGGTGATCAGCAGGATGGCGGTGCCATAGCTGTCGCGGATCCGCGACAGCAAGGCCAGGATCTGCTTTTGGGTGGCTGTGTCGAGCGCCGTCGTCGGCTCGTCGGCGATGATGAGCTTGGGGCGGCTGTTGATCGCCATGGCGATCAGCACGCGCTGGCGCATGCCGCCGCTCAGCCTGTGCGGATAGGAGGCCATGACGCGTTCGGCCGCTTCGATGCCGACTTCGCCAAGCCAGCGCACAGCTTCGCGGCGGGCCTCGCTGCGGCCTAACCCGTTGCGGAAGGCGATCATGTCGGCAAGCTGCCGGCCGATGGTGGATGTCGGGTTCAGGGAGGTCAGCGAGCTCTGGACGATGAAGGCGATGTCCTGGCGCAGGATGCGCTGGCGGTCGCGCGTGCCGGCAGCGAGCAGATCCCGGCCCTGGAAGAGGATGCGCCCTTGCGTAATCCGGGCGGCAGGACGCGGCAGCAGGCCGACGATGGAGGCCGCCGTCATGGTCTTTCCCGAGCCGGACTCGCCGACGAGGGCGAGAATCTCGCCGGCCTGGAGATTGAGGTCGACGCCCCTGACGGCCTTGATGGTGCGGCGGGGTGTGGTGATGGTGACGTGCAGATCTGCGAGGCGCAAAAGATCCGAAGGGCCTGGCGACGCTTGAACCTTGTGATGCGCAATGGGGGCAATGATCGACATGGCCGCTCCTTCAACGAGTGCGATTACGCGTGGTGATGAGGATCCAGCCAGTTCCGCAGGCCACTGCCGAGCCAGTTGAAGGCCAGCGAGACGACGATGATGGCGACGCCGGGGACAATCACCACATGCGGCGCGCCCTCGGCGAACACGCCGACGCCATCCACGGTCATCCGCCCCCAATCGGCCAAGGGTGGCTGGATGCCGAGTCCGAGAAAGCTGAGGCCGGAGGAAAAGCCGATCATCGGCCCGATCAGCGTGGTGGCGTAGATGATGGCGGGCGAGAGCACGTTGGGCAGGAGCTCGCCGAACAGGATGGCCGTCCGGCCGGCGCCGAGCAGGCGCGCCGCATCCAGATATTCGCGCCCGGTTTCCGCCAGCACCGCGAAATAGACCACGCGCGTCATATAGGGAACCAGCGACAGCGCGATGGTGGCGATGATGGTGGTGAGGCCCGGGCCGAGCATGGCGGCGATGGCGATCGCAAACAGGATCATCGGAAAGGCGAAGAGCACGTCGATGCCGCGCATGATCACCTCGCCCAGAGGCTTGCGCGCGAAGCCGGCGGCGAGGCCAAGGCCAAGGCTGACGATGAAGGCGATGGCGACCGGGACGATGCTGGCGATCAGGGACAGGCGCGCGCCCCAGATCAGGCGGGAGAGGATGTCGCGCCCCTGGCCGTCGAGCCCGAGCAAATGGCCCGGCGTGCCGGGCGGTGCGAGCCGGAGGGCGCCTTCGCCGATGTCGGGATCATAAGGCGAGATCAGGGGCGCCAGGGCTGCCAGGCCGACCACCGCGACGATGATCGCAAGGCCGATGACGCCGCGATTGATCCAGCGTCGCCGTATGGGCGCGTCGGTGGGGGATGGCCCGAGGGAATTCGAGGCTTGGGAGAGCGACATCAGGCTCTTGCTCGTGGATTGAGCCAGACCAGGGCGAGGTCGACGATCAGGTTGATCACGATGAAGGTCGCGGCAATCATCAGGACGCCGGTCTGGATGACCGGGATGTCATGGGCGGTGATGGCGTTGTAGAGCTGGGCGCTGAGGCCGGGCCAGGCGAACACCGTCTCCACGAAGATGACGCCGCCGAACAGCGTGCCGAATTGCAGCCCGCCGATGCTGACGATCGGCGCCAGGATATTGCGGGCGATCTGGGTGAACAGCAGCCTCGGCGTCGACATGCCGGCCGAGGCGAACATCCTGGCATAATCGGCATTGAGCGCGTCGATGACGCTGGCGCGCGTCAGGCGCATGATGATGGCGATGGCGAGCACGGCGGCCGAGAAGGCCGGCAGGACGAGATGGGTGAGAAGATCGGCCAGGGAATGGGAGCCCCTGAGATTGTACATGCCCGATGAAGGCAGCCAGCGCAGCTGCTTGGAGACCAGCCAGATCAGCATGATTCCGAGCCAGAACACCGGCGTCGCCGCGAGGCCCTCGCTGATTGCGGCCGCCAGCCGGTCGAACCAGCCCCCGGCCCGCAGGCCGGAGAGCACGCCGAGCAGGACGCCGACGGTCAAGGCGATCACCAGACTCGCCAGGGCCAGGATGAAGGTGTTGACGTAGGCGGGGACGAGGATGTCGAGCACCGGCACATGCATGGTGATCGATGTGCCGAAATGGCCGCCCAGCAGGCCCCACAGCCAGGCGCCATACTGGACGAGGAAGGGTCTGTCGAGGCCGAGATCGCGGCGGATCTGGTCGGCGGTCTCGCCCGAGGCGTCGCGGCCGAGCATGATCGCCACCGGGTCTCCCGGGCTGAAATAAACCACCAGGAAGACGAGGAAGGTCACCAGCACCAGAATGGCGAGCGAGGCGACTGCGCGGCGTGCGATGAGGGCGATCATCCCAGCACCCCCGGCCTATTGCTTTTCCTTCAGCCAGACATGGCTGAGATCGTACCAATCCTGGGCGGGGGTGGCGAAGCCGCCGACATTCTTGCCCACGGCATAATGGGTGCGCTCGTAATAGATCGGCAGCTTGCCGACATCGGCGGCCAGGATCCGGTTGGCTTCGCGCCATTTGTCCCTGATGTCCTCGGCCTTGACGGCGGTGATCGCCTCATGGGCCGCCTTGTCGAACGCCGGATTGTTGTAGTTGCCCGTATTGCCGCTGCTCTGGCTGTGGGCGACGATGTAAAGCCAATAGGGTGTCAGAAAACCCCATTCCATCGAGGTCAGGGCAACCTCGGGGCCGCTCTTCTTGTTGCGGGCCAGGAAGCTGTTCCAGTCATAGGAGCGGATCTCGAGCTTGATGCCGGCCTTGGCCGCGTCGCGCTGGATCCATTCGGCCACCGGCTCACCGCCGGCATAGATCTCCAGGAGGCCGCTGACACCGTCGGGGTGGCCGGCTTCGGCCAGCAGCTGCTTGGCTTTCTCCACATCGTGCGGATAGTCGCGGAAGGAGGGGTCGAAGGCATCGCTCCCCGGGTTCAGGATGCCATAGGCAGGCCCGGCCGTATCCTTGAGCAGGTCGCGCGCCAGCCCGGCCCGGTCGATCGACAAAGCGAGCGCCTGGCGCACGCGCGGATCCTTGAAGGTCTCGTTGGCGGTGTTGAAGGTGTAGTAATAGACCGAAGGCAGGTCGACATTGTCGACGCTGAAGCCCTCCGCCTTCAGCTTGGCCACGCTGTCGCGCGGCGGCCAGGAGATGATGTCGACCTCGCCGGTCTCCAGCGCGGCGACACGGGCATTGCCGTCAATGATCGGCCGGAAGATGATGCGGTCGAGGAAGGGCTTGTCGCCCCAATAGCCGTCGAAGCGCTCGATCTCGACCTTCTGGCCGCGGACCCGTTCGACGAAGCGATAAGGGCCGGTGCCGACGGGATGCTCGGCATAGCCGTCATTGCCGTATTTGCGGATGGCCGTGGGGCTGGCAATGCCGCCCGAGCCGCCGCTGCCCTGGGCGAGCATCCGCAGGAAGGGACTGAACGGCTCGGCGAAGGTGAGGACGACGGTGTGGTCGTCGGGCGTGTCGATCCGGCTGAGCGAGGAATAGGTATAGGCGAGGTTGGCGGCGCTGATCTTGTCGTAGAACTCGAATTTCGGATCCCAGCCGCGGCGGATGTTGAAGGCTACGGCCTCGGCATTGAAATCGGTGCCGTCATGGAACTTGACCCCGCGGCGCAAATGGAAGGTGTAGACCCGCCCGTCCGGCGAGATCTCCCAGGATTCGGCGAGGGCCGCCTTCAGGGGCGGCACCTTCACCTCAGCGCCGGATTTCGACAGGTCCTCGGTCACCAGCGCCTCGTGGATGTGACGGGCGATGCGAAAGGTCTCCCAGCCGCCTTCCCGGCCTGGATCGAGATTGGTGATCTCGGCGTTCTGGGCGACGATCAGCGTGCCGCCATATTTGCCGGCGTCGTCGGCGAGGGCCGCGCCATGAACGAGGGCGAACAGGGCGCCGGCGAGGCTCAGCCTGAGGCCCAGGGAAACGAACCGCATCGTAATCTTCCATTCATTCCAGTCAGAGGAGCGGACGCGCCGGGCAACGGTGCATCGCGGCAGGCGGAAGGCCGGGGGCGATCCGCCTGCCTGATGTCGGCGTCAGAAGTCGCCGATGCCGCCGCCCGGCGGGCCGACCGGCGGTTTTTCCCGGGGCAGCTCGGTCACCAGGGCCTCGGTGGTGACGATCAGAGAGGCGATCGAGGCGGCATCCTGCAGGGCGGTGCGCACCACCTTGGCCGGATCGACGATGCCGGCCTCCAGGAGATCGACGAAGGTCTCGGTCTGGGCGTTGAAGCCGAAGGTCGCCGACTTGTTCTCGGTGATCTTGCCGACCACGATCGAGCCCTCGACGCCGGCATTCTCGACGATCTGGCGAATCGGCGCTTCCAGGGCCTTCAGGACGATGTTGATACCGGACTGGACGTCGGCGTTCTCGCTTTTGAGCTCGGCAACGGCGGTCTTGGCCCGCAGCAGCGCAACCCCGCCGCCGGGCACGATGCCTTCGGCGACGGCAGCGCGGGTGGCGTTGAGCGCATCGTCGACCCGGTCCTTCTTCTCCTTGACCTCGACCTCGGTCGAACCGCCGACGCGGATCACCGCGACGCCGCCGGCGATCTTGGCCAGGCGCTCCTGCAGCTTCTCGCGGTCATAGTCGGAGGTGGTCTCCTCGATCTGCGCCTTGATCTGGGCAACGCGGGCGCTGATGTCCTTCTTCTTGCCGGCGCCGTCGACGACGGTGGTGTTCTCCTTCTCGATGCGCACGCGCTTGGCGCGGCCGAGCTGGGAGAGCGTGACGTTTTCGAGCTTGATGCCGAGATCCTCCGAGATCGTCTCCCCGGCGGTGAGGACGGCGATGTCCTCCAAGATGGCCTTGCGGCGATCACCGAAGCCCGGCGCCTTGACGGCGGCGACCTTCAGCCCGCCGCGCAGCTTGTTGACCACCAGGGTGGCGAGCGCCTCTCCCTCGACGTCCTCGGCGATGATCAGCAGGGGCTTGCCGGTCTGCACCACTGCTTCGAGCACCGGCAGCAAGGGCTGGAGCGAAGAAAGCTTCTTTTCGTGGATGAGGATGTAGGGGTCCTCGAACTCCACCACCAGCTTCTCGGCATTGGTGACGAAATAGGGGGAGAGATAGCCGCGGTCGAACTGCAGGCCCTCGACGACGTCGAGCTCGGTCTCCAGGCTCTTGGCTTCCTCGACGGTGATCACACCCTCATTGCCGACCTTGTCGACGGCGGTGGCGATGATGGCGCCGATCGAGCTGTCGCCATTGGCCGAGATGGTGCCGACCTGGGCCACTTCCTCGGACGACTTGACCTTCTTGGCGCGCTTTTCGATATCCTTGATCGCGGCAGTAACGGCGAGGTCGATGCCGCGCTTGAGATCGAGGGGGTTGAAGCCGGCCGCCACCGCCTTGGCGCCTTCGCGCACGATGGCCTGGGCGAGGACCGTGGCGGTGGTGGTGCCGTCGCCGGCAAGATCATTGGTCTTGGAGGCGACTTCGCGCAGGAGCTGGGCGCCCAGGTTCTCGAACTTGTCCTCGAGCTCGATCTCCTTGGCGACGGTGACGCCGTCCTTGGTGATTCGCGGCGCGCCGAACGATTTTTCGATCACGACATTGCGGCCTTTCGGGCCGAGCGTGACCTTGACGGCATTGGCCAGGATGTCGACGCCGCGCAGCAGGCGCTCGCGGGCATCGGAGGAGAATTTGACGTCTTTTGCTGCCATGGTTGAATTCCTTCGGGCCGGGCGGTGACGAAAGCGCTCCGGGCCTGTCTGACTGTGAAAAGGGGGAGGGGACGTCAGGCAATGATGCCGAGGATGTCCGCTTCCTTGAGGATGAGCAGGTCCTGGCCGTCGATCTTGACTTCCGTGCCGGACCATTTGCCGAACAGCACGCGGTTGCCGGCCTTCACGTCCAGCGGCTGAAGCTTGCCGCTCTCGTCGCGCGCACCGGGGCCGACGGCGACCACCTCGCCCTCCTGGGGCTTTTCCTTGGCGGTGTCAGGTATGATGATGCCGCCCTTGGTTTTCTCGTCGCCTTCCAGGCGACGCAGAACCACGCGATCATGGAGCGGTCGAAAGCTCATGGATTCTACCTCAGATTGATTGAAGCACCGCGATCTGCCGCCTGATTCAGGCGGGTTTTGCGGCTTGAACCCATGCTAGGGCGGGTCAAGCGCCGTCGTCAATAAAAAGAATACAAAATATATAGACAATATGTAATTGATGCGTAATCATACCTCCATCGATTGCCGGACGCAGCCTGCGGCGACAGCAGGCGCGGCCATCCCGGCGAACCAAACTTCCCCCAAAGCGTTTTGCGATTCGACGGGCTCACCAAGAACCGCAAAGACGCGTCGAAACAATGAGTTAGAGCAAAAAGCGTTCAGTCATGAACGCGCTTTGCTCAAGAAATGGATGACGTACGTCGTGTCCGCCGAACCGATCATTTTGAACGGGTTCACCATGAACTCGGTTTCCCATGTCAATTACGGGCTGTGGCAACACCCCGAGGATGAGACGTACCGTTATACCGATCTCGATTATTGGATCGAGCTCGCCCGGATCCTCGACGAGGGTCGCTTCGACAATCTGTTCATCGCCGATGCGCTGGGATTGCTCGACGTGCATGGCGGCAGCGCCGAGGCCTCGCTGCGAACCGGCACGCAATCTCCCCTCGGCGACCCCCTGCTCCTGGTTTCGGCCCTGGCGGCGGCCACGCGCGATCTCGGTTTCGGCATCACCGTCTCGACGAGCTACGAAAAGCCCTATCTGCTCGCCCGCAAATTCACCACGCTGGATCATGTCACCCGTGGGCGCATCGCCTGGAACGTGGTGACCTCCCAGCTCGACAGTGCCGCGCGCAATCTGGGGCTGGAGGCCCAATACCCTCACGACGAGCGCTATGACCGCGCCGACGAATTCCTCGAAGTGGCCTACAAGCTCTGGCAGGGCTCGTGGGAGGACGATGCCGTCCTGCGCGACCGCGGCAGCGCGGACCACCCCGAAGGGCTCTATAGCGATCCCTCCAAGGTGCATGGCATCGGCCATCGCGGCCCTTATTACACCGTTCCCGGCCCGCATCTTTCCGAGCCCAGCCCCCAGCGCGTGCCAGTGATCTTCCAGGCCGGCGGCTCGCCGCGCGGACAGGCTTTCGCGGCGCGCCATGCCGAGGTGGTCTTTGTCGCCGGGGCCGACGCCGCCGGCATCCGGCGCAATGTCGCCAGCATCAAGGAACTGGCCCGCGAGGCGGGCCGGGCGCCGGGAGCCATCCGCTTCATCAGCGCTCTTGCCGTGGTCACGGCAGGGGATGACGAAACGGCCCGCACGAAGTTCGACGATTATCGCCGCCATTACAGCCTGGAAGGCGCCATCACCCATTATTCGGCGAGCACCGGCATCGATTTTGCCGGTCACCCCCTCGATGAGCCGCTGCGCTATCGGGACACCAACGCCAACCGCTCCCTGTTGCGCATGTTCGACGACCCGGCTTCGGGCAGGCGCTGGACCCTGCGCGAGGCTTTCCTGCCCGATGGCGGCTTCGGGCGGGTGAAGGCGCTGGTGGGCGGGCCGGCCCGGGTCGCCGACGATCTCGACGCCTGGCTCGCCGAGACCGATACCGACGGCATCAATCTCATCCATATCGTCAATCCCGGTAGCTTCCGCGATTTCGCGCAGCATGTCGTGCCTGAGCTCGACCGGCGCGGGCGCCTGCGCGAACGCCGGACCGGGGCACTGCGCAGCCGCCTGTTCGGCACCGATTCCCCGCAGGTGCCGCCTGACCATCCCGCGGCCCGCTTCGCCTTCCCGGCAGCCCAGACGGCGGAGGCCCGGTCATGAGCGCCGATGGAACGCGGGCAGGCCTGAGCAGGGAGGAGCGGTTTCGGCTCTGGGTTGAGGCGGCCGAGCAGGTCGCGGCGGAACTGCAGCGGACGGGGGCGGCGCGCGATGCCGCCGGTGCCGATCCGGTGGCGGAGATCGATTTGCTGCGCAAGGCCGGACTGCTGACGATCTTCCTGCCAGAAGCGGTTGGCGGGGGCGGTGCCAGCACCCGGCAGGTGCTGCAGATCATCCGCATCCTGGCCAAGGGCGACACCTCCATCGCCCAGATCGCTACCTACCATCTGTTCGGCACGGCCCTGGGCCGGAATGGCGCGAACCAGGCGCTGTTTGCCCGGCGCGCGGAGGGCTTCCTCCGGCAGGGCTGGTTCCATGGTGGCGTGGCCCAGGCCGCCTATGAGCCGCTCATCAGCGCGACGCCGCAAGGCACGGGCTTCGTGCTCAACGGTTCCAAGCCCTTTGCCAGCGGTGCGGCGGTGGCCGACACCCTGCATGTCTGGGTGCGGTTCGCGCCGGGGACGGAGATCGGCGGGGGCGATGCCGGCGGCCATATCGGCCAGTTCGTGGTGCCCAATCCCGCGCCGGGCCTGAGCTTCGGCCATGACTGGGACAATATGGGTCAGCGCCTGACCGTCTCCGGCAGCGCCAGTTTCGACAATGTCGCGGTGAGCCTGGACGACCTCGTCGCGCATCGCCGCGAGGACGCCCCGCAGACGCCGGCCGAGACCCTGCATGTGCCCATCATCCAGCTCGCCTTCGGCGAACTCTATCTCGGCACGGGGCTCGGCGCCTTCGAGGAGGCGCGAGACTATATCCAGACCCGGTCGCGGCCCTGGCTTTCCTCCCCGGTCGCCAAGGCTAGCGAGGACACGCTGGTGGTCGAGCGCTTCGGCCGGCTCTCCGTCGCGCTGGCCTCGGCCATCGCCCTGTCGGATGCGGCGGGTGAGGCGGCCCAGCGCGCGGTGGAACGCGGGAGCGCTCTGACCGAGCAGGAGAGAGGCGAGGTCGCCGCCATCGCCTACCAGTCGAAGGTGCACTCGACCGAGGTGGCGCTGGAGGTCACCTCCCGCCTGTTCGAGCTGATGGGCGCGCGGGCCACCACCAGGGCGCTCTCCTTCGATCGCTACTGGCGCAATGTGCGCACCCACTCGCTGCACGATCCCGTGCACTACAAGGTCCTGGAAGTGGGCGACTACGCCCTCAACGGGACGGTTCCTCCACCCACCTATTATTCGTGAATGGTTTGAACGATGTCCGTTTCATCACCGCCGATTGCTGCCAAGAAACCCTTTCTGCTCAATGGCTTCGGCATGACCGTCGTCGGCCACGTCTCGGCGGGCCTGTGGCGCCATCCCGACGACCGGGCCGACACCTACACCAACATCGACTACTGGATCGGCCTCGCCAGGCTGCTTGAGGAAGGCGGCTTCGACGGGCTGTTCCTGGCCGATGCGCTCGGACACCTGGACGTCTATGCCGGCACGCCCGATGCCTCGCTGCGCACCGCCGCCCAATCCCCGGTCAACGATCCTCTGCTGCTGGTCTCGGCCATGGCGGCGGCAACCCGGCATCTGGGCTTCGGCATCACGGTGTCGACCACCTATGAGCAGCCCTATCTGCTGGCGCGTAAGTTCACCACGCTCGACCACCTCACCAAGGGGCGCATTGCCTGGAATGTCGTCACCTCCGTGCTGGAGTCGGCCGCGCGCAATCTCGGCCTCGAACGCCAGATCGATCACGACGAGCGCTATGACCGCGCCCAGGAGTTCGTCGACGTTGCCTACAAGCTGTGGGAAGGGTCGTGGGAGGAGGATGCGGTCATCCGCGATCGCAAGCGGGGGATCTATACCGATCCTTCCAAGGTCCATGCCATCCATCATCGCGGCACCTATTTCACCGTGCCGGACGCGCATCTGTCCGAGCCGAGCCCCCAGCGCACGCCCCTGCTCTACCAGGCCGGCACCTCGACGCGCGGGCGCGAATTCGCGGCGCAGAATGCCGAAGTCGTCTTCCTGGGCGGTACCAATTCGCCGTCGATCCGCCGGCGTATCGAGCAGATCCGCTCGCGCGCCGTCGAACTCGGCCGGGCGCCCGACGCCATCAAGTTCATCACCGCCATCAGCGTGGTGACGGCTGAAACCGACGAGGAAGCCGAGGCGAAATATCGCGACTATCTCTCCTACACCAGCGTGGAGGCGGCGCTCGCTTTGTTCTCGGCCTGGACCGGGGTCGACTGGTCGCAATATCCCCTCGATCATCCCATCGAATATATCGAGACCAATGCCGGCCGCTCGGCTTTGTCCAGCCTCACCAGCATCGATGCCGACCGGCGCTGGACCGTGGGCGATGTCGCCGACTATATCGGCGTTGGCGGCATCCATCCCACCCTGGTCGGTGGGCCCAAGAAGGTTGCCGACGCGCTTGAGCGCCTTGCCGACGAGACCGGCATCGACGGCTTCAACCTTGCCTATGCCATCAGCCCCGGCTCCTTCGAGGATTTCATCCGCTTCGTCGTGCCCGAGCTTCGGCAGCGCGGCCGCATCCGCGAGCGGCCGGCGACGCCGGTGACCCTGCGCGAACGCTTCCAGGGCGATGGCCAGCGCCGGCTGCGCGAGGACCATCGCGGCGCCTCCTTCCGCGACTTCACCCGTTTTGTCCCCACGCGGGACGTGCCGGCCGCGACCGCGGCCGAGTGACCCCCATTTGCCGACAGTTTTGAACAAGGACGAGACAAAGTGGCCTATGACGCAACCGTGAGCGCCCTGCGCGATACGCGCAGGGATGCCGCCATCGAGATCTATGCCGGCCTTTCGGAGGCGGAGTTCGTGGAGTGGCGCAGCCGCGCCGAACATGTCGCCGCCGAACTCGCGGCCAGTGCGCTCGAACGCGACCGCGCCAACCAGGATCCGTTCGAGGAAATCGGGCTCCTGCGTAAGGCTGGCCTTCTCGGCCTTGCCGTGCCGCGAGCCCTGGGTGGCGCCGGCGCCAATCTCGCGCAGGCGCTCGAGATCAGCCGTATCATCTCTGCAGCGGACGGCTCGATCGGGCAACTGATCGCCTATCACTATTCCAACGGAGTGTGGAGCTACATCCTCGGCACGCCCGAACAATGGCAGGGCACGGCTCGCGGCGTTGCCGAGGAGGGCTGGTTCCAGGGCGGCGTCAGCAATCCGCGCGATCCCAAGGCCGAACTGGAGAAGACTGCGAACGGTTATCTGATCAGCGGCCGGCGCACCTTCGCCACCGGCGCCTCGATCGCGCAGATCCTCACCGTCACCGTGTGGGACGGCGAGAAGCGGGTGCATTTCCAGGTCCCGCCCTCGCGCAAGGGCATCAGCTTCGAGGGCGATTGGGACAATCTGGGCCAGCGTCTCACCGCCAGCGGCTCGGTGATCTTCGATCGAGTGGAGGCGACCGAAGCGGACCTCCTGTCGGGTCTCGACCACTATGTCGGCGATGTCGAGCAGCGCGACGGGCTGCGCGTGCTGTTCAGCCAGCTGATCTTCGTCAATTTCTATCTTGGCATTGCCGAGGGAGCGCTCAAGGCTGCGGCCGCCTATGTGCGCAGCCATGGCCGGCCCTGGCCCGAGTCGGGGCTGGAAAGGGCTACCGAGGATCCCTACCATCTCCAGCTCTTCGGGCGCCTGTCGGCGGGCATCGCCGCCGGCGTGGCCCTGGCGGACAAGGCCGCGGCGCTCTATCAGGCGGCACTGCTGGCCGGCCCGGCGCTGACGGCGCAAGCGTGGGGCGAGCTTGCCCTTCTGATCGACCAGGCCAAGGTCATCGCCACCAAGGTCTCGCTTGAGGTCACCGCCGATATCTATGAGGCGACGGGCGCCCGCTCTACAGCCAACAAATACGGTCTCGACATCTATTGGCGCAATGTACGCACCCATACGGTGCATGACCCGGTGTCCTACCGCCTCCGCGAAATCGGCGAATTCGCGCTCAACCAGACGCTGCCGAAGCCTCGCGTCTTCACCCCGCCGGCGAAGGCTTGAGCGCCATGTCGCTGCACGCCGTAGACCTCTCGGCCGTCAGGGCGCCGAGCCCGGCACCGGCTCGGGTTAGGATTCTGGAAGGCACTTCGGAGCTGATCCAGGCCGCCCGGCTGTTCCGCACCGCCATGGTGGGGCTACCGAATTTCGGGCCGATCGATGCCGACTTCGTCGCCGACATCTATGAGCCCGGCCGCGCGCTCGGAGCTTTCGTGTCCGACACGCTGGTGGGTACGGTCAATTCCTATGCCAGCACCCTGACGGTGCCGGGTGGCGGACGCCTCGCCCATGCCGCCGTCACCCATGTCGGCGTGCTGCCAACCCATACCAGGCGGGGCATCGGAACGGCCCTCCTTGAAAGGCAATTGGCGGAGGCGCGTTCGCGCGGCGATGCCGTCGCCACGCTGCGGGCCTCGGATGCGCGCATCTACGCCCATTTCGGCTATGGCATCGCCAGTTCGCAGGTCAGTTTCGACCTCGCCGCCGAAGGAGCGCGTCTGCGCCCCGAGGTGCCGCGTGGCGGGCCGGTGCGCTTCGTCGACCCGGACGAGGCTTGGTCCCTGCTGCCCGTCATCCATGCCCAGGCCGGCACTGAGCGGGCCGGCACCATCGCCCGCTGGCGCGGCTGGTGGCACTTCCAGCGCCTGCGCCAGGACCTGTCCAAGGCGCCGGCCTATGTCGTGGTGGCCGGGGAGGAAGGACGGGAGAGCGGCTATGTGCGCTATCACCCGATCGGCCTCGACGAGTGGTTCGCCGGTTCGGATCGCACCCTGGTCGTGGACGATCTGGTCGTGGCCGACGATGCCGCCTATGGCGCACTGGTCGCCCATCTTCTCAGTGTCGATCTGGTGCATCGCATCCTCTTCCCCGGCCGGCCGGTGGATGACGCCCTGCCATGGCTGTTCGAAAACCATCGGCAGGCGCGTGTGACCGGCCAGCGCGACGAAACCTGGCTGCGTCTTCTCGATGTGCGCCTGGCGCTGGAAACGCGCCGCTATGGCGGTGAAGGCGAGGTGGTGCTCGCCGTCAGCGACCCCCTTTTCGCCGAGAACAATGGCCGGTTCCGCCTCTCGGCGCAGGGTGCGGTGCCGACAGACGCTCCGGCGCAGGCCGAGCTCGATATCGCCGCCTTGGCAACGACCTATCTCGGCGGCACGCGCTGGTGGCAACTCGCCAGGGCCGGCCGGGTCAAGGCCGAGAGCGAGGCGGTGCTGTCCACGCTCGATGCCTTGTTCGCCACGTCGGCGCAGCCCCATGCCGGCACCGTCTTTTAGGCCTTTCGCCATGGCGAAGCGGCCTTCGTCCTTTCTTCGATACATCAGGAAACAGACTATGAAATCCCGGCATTTCGCTCGTTCTAGGCTGCTCGGCTCCGCGTCGCGCTTTACGGCCGCCCTGCTGCTGACGGGCGGCCTCGCTCTCGGTGCTGCACAGGCGGCTGACGACGTTCCGTATGGCGGGACGCTGCGCATCGCCTCGCTCGACCCCGATCTCGATGCCTTCGATCCCTTGACCGGCTACAGCACCGATTCCTGGGAGATCCTGCGGGCGGTGACACGCCAGCTCGTGACCTATCCGGGCGCGCCCGGCGACATCAAGGACGACACCAAGCTGGTGCCCGACCTTGCCGAGTCCTGGGACGTCAGCCCCGACGGCAAGACCTATACCTTCCATCTTCGCGATGGCATCACCTATTCCGGCTCGACCACGCGCAAGATCACGGCGGGCGATTTCGTCTACGGCATCAAGCGCTTCTGCGATCCCAACAAGCAGGTCGCAGCCATCAACTATTTCAATCTCGCCTTTTCGGGCTTCGCCGACTACTGCAAGCAGTTCGCCAAGGTGCCGACGGGCGATCTCGCCGCCACCAAGGCCTTCACCGACACGCATGACATCGCCGGTGTCTCCGCGCCCGACGACAGGACGCTGGTGCTGCGCTCGGACTCCAAGAACTATGATTTCCTCAACATCCTGTCGATGAACTTCGTCACCCCGCTGCCGCCGGAAATCGCCTCCAAATATTTCCCGGATTCGCTGGAATTCAGGAAGAATCTGCCCTCGAGTGGTCCCTACTACGTCGCAGCCTACGACCAGGGCCAGAAGCTCGTGCTCAAGAAGGTGGCCAACTACAATCATGCCGCCGATCCAGCCCGCAAGGCCTATGTCGATGAGATCGTCGTCGACTTCACCACCAATACCGAAGACGCCGTGGTGCAGAAGATCCGTGCCGGTGAAGCCGACCTGTCGCTCTATCTCGACGTGCCGCCTTTGGCCGCGATCCGGCAGTATCAGGCGCAGAAGAGCCCCTATCTGCATGCATCCAACAGCGGCTCGGCCAATTTCATCACCTTCAACGCCCGGCCGGAAGCCACCGGCCCCGGCGCCACCGCCCTGCGCAAGCTCGAAGTGCGCCAGGCCCTGGCCTATGCGGTGAACAAGGCCCATCTCGTCCAGCGTCAGGGCGGCTCGATCGCCGCTCTCCCGCTCGGCCAGATCATCACCTCGACCATCCTGGGCTACGAGCCCTTCGATCCCTACGCCACCCCGAAGAGCGCGGGCGATCCGGCCAGGGCCAAGGAACTGCTGGCCAAGGCCGGCTATCCCGACGGCGTGACGCTGGATGCTGTGTACCAGACCACGGCGCAGACCCAGGCCATCGCGGTGACGCTCAAGGAAGACCTGGCTGCGGCCGGCTTTACCCTCAACCTTATCCCGGTGCCGAGTTCGCAATACCGGTCCTACATCCAGGACCCCAAGAGCCATTGGGATGTCTTCCTGGGGGCGGCCTTCGCACCCGACTGGCAGGGGCCGAGCACGCGCATGCTGCTTGGAGGCTGGCTGAATTCGGATGCCTCGCCCTGCGGCACCGGCAATACCCATGCGGTCTGCTATTCCAACAAGGAGCTCAACCAGCTGGCGGCTGAGGCCTTCCCTTCCGATGATCCCGGCCCGATCTGGGCCAAGGCCGATCGCCTCGTTTCCGCCGACCTGCCCTGGATCCCTCTGTTCGAGAAGCGCAAGGTCGCCATCACCTCCGATCGCATCGCGCTGTGGAACTGGTCCTCGCTCGCCGTGCATGCCGACATCACCAACATTGCCCTGCGTAAGTAGCGACAGGGCGCAGGAGAGGCGGCCATGGCGATTTTCGCGGTCGATAATCTGGATGTGAGCTTTGGAACGCGGCGGCATCGCACCGAGGTGGTGCGCGGCGTCTCCTTCGGCGTCGAGGCCGGCAAGACACTGGCCATCGTCGGCGAATCCGGCTCCGGCAAGAGCGTGTCGCTGCTGGGGGCCACCGGCCTGCTGCCGCCCTCGGCGGTGGTGACGGGCAGTGCGCGCCATCGCGGCACCGAGCTTCTCGGCCTGTCGGCGGGCCGGCTGCGTCGCCTGCGGGGCGCGCAGATCGGCTTCGTCTTCCAGGATCCGCTCTCCAATCTGCATCCGCTCAAGACGATCGGCAGCCAGATCGGCGAGGCGATCACAGCTCATCAGCGCGTGGGGCGGTCGGCCCTGCGCACGCGCATCCTCGATCTGCTCGACGAGGTCGGCATTCGCGATCCCGCCCGGCGCATCGACGACTACCCTCATCAGTTCTCCGGCGGCATGCGCCAGCGCGTGATGATCGCCATGGCGATCGCGCTCGGCCCGGACCTGCTGATCGCCGACGAGCCGACGACAGCGCTCGACGTGACAGTGCAGGCCGCCATCCTCACGCTCCTGCGGCAATTGCAGGAGCGCCATGGTATGGCCCTGATCTTCGTCAGCCATGATCTCGGCGTCGTCAACGATATCGCCGACGACGTGGTGGTGATGCGCGGGGGAAGCGTGGTGGAGCAAGGGCCGGCGGCGTGCATCTATGGTGCACCGAAGGAGCCCTATACCAGGCTGCTGCTGGGAGCGGCGCGCCACGGCCTGGCCCTTGGCTCCGCGGTGCCGGTCGAGACCGCTCCCCTGTTGACGGTGGAGGGGATTTCCCGACGCTTCCGCCGGGGCGGCAAGGCCGAAGGCACGCTGCAGGCGCTCGATCGCGTTTCCTTTGCCCTGCGCGAGGGAGAGATCCTGGGCGTGGTCGGCGAGTCTGGTTCGGGCAAGTCGACCATCGGCCGGATCGTCGTCGGACTGGACAGGCCGGACGAAGGCCAGGTCAGGCTCGGCGACAGCGTCTATGCCCACGCCGGCGCCATGACCCTCACCAGGCAGCAACGTTCCGCCATCCAGATGGTTTTCCAGGATCCCTATGGCAGCCTCAATCCGAGGCGACGGATCAGTGCCATCCTGGCGGAGCCCTTCATCATCAACACGGATCTGTCCGCACCGCAGATTCGCTCGCGCATCCGCGACCTCGTCGAGGTGGTCGAGCTGCCCCAAGACGTGCTCGATCGCTATCCCGCCCAGCTTTCCGGCGGGCAGCGCCAGCGCATCGCGATCGCACGCGCGGTGGCACTGGAGCCGCGCGTGATCGTGGCCGACGAACCGGTATCGGCCCTCGACATCACCACCCAGGCCAGGATCATCGCGCTGCTGCGCTCCCTCAGAAGCCGGCTCGGCGTCTCCATCCTGTTCATTTCCCATGATCTGGGCGTGGTGGCCGATCTGTGCGATCGCGTGCTGGTGCTGCAGGCAGGCCGCATCGTGGAGGAGGGGGCGACCGCGCAGGTCTTCCGGCGTCCCGGGCAGACCTATACGCAGGCGCTCATCGCAGCCATTCCGGGGCAGAAGGCGAGGGACCTCAACCGGCATGAAAGGCTGGTCCTGCATGGTTGAGGCGACCCGGACTTTTACCGAGGGCCCCGAGCAGGTTTCCTCCCGCCTTGAACTGAGGCGGCCGCCTAACGGCCTATGGGCGGTGCTGGCGGAGCCATCCGTGCGCTTCGGCGGGCTGCTGGTGCTCGCGGTGGTGACTGCGGCGCTGCTGGCACCCCTGGTGGCGCTCTGGCTCGGCCACGGACCGACGGAGCAGTTCAGCGACATCGCCCTGTCGGAGGATGGTTTGCCGATCGGGCCGAGCTGGGCCTTTCCGCTCGGCGCCGACGGCGATGGCCGCGATGTCCTGGTCCGCACGCTCTATGGCGCGCGCGTTTCCCTGCTGGTTTCCATCCCCGCCACGACGCTCGCCATGGTGGTGGGAACCTCGATCGGCCTGATCGCCGGCTATTTCGGCGGGCTGGCGGACCGGGTGATCTCGCAGGGCATCGACGTGGCCTTGTCCTTTCCGTTCGTGGTGACGGCGCTCAGCCTGCTGGCGCTCAACCGCGGCGCCAGCGGCCAGCCGATCGCCGATCCCCTGCTGGTGGTGGTGCTGATCATCGCCCTGTTCTCCTGGACCTATTTCGCCCGCCTGACGCGGGGGCTGGTGCTCTCGCTTCGGCACAGTCCCTTCGTGCAGGCGGCGCAGACGCTCGGCGCGAGCCGCCGGCGTATTCTGATCCGGGAGATCCTGCCCAATGTCGCGCCGGTCGCCCTGGTCTATTGGGCCGTGCAACTGCCCAACAACATCGTGGCGGAGGCGACTCTGTCCTTCCTGGGGGTCGGCATCCAGGCTCCGACGGCGAGCTGGGGCAACATGATCGCGGATGCGCAACGCTCCTCGCTCTACCAGCTGCAGCCCTGGTTCCTGCTCGGGCCGAGCATCGCCCTTTTCCTGACGGTGGTGGGCTTCAACACGCTGAGTGCGGGCCTGCGCAACATCCTCGATCCCCATCGGCGCTGAGAGACGGATCATGCTGCGCTTCATTCTCGGCCTGGCCTTCAGGGCGGTCACCACCTTGGTGATCGTCCTCGTCATCGCCTTCTTCATCACACGCCTCGCCTACCAGAATCCGGCGGTGATGCTGGCGCCGCGCAATGCCAATCAGCAGGCGATCGATGCAGTCGCCCATGCGCTGCGCCTCGACGAGCCCTGGCATGTCCAGCTCTGGCAATATCTCTATCGCGGTCCGGACATCCAGGGGGCGGCGATGGGGCTCGCGCACTGGCCGCCGGGTCTGGGCTATTCCTTCCGCAAACAGACAGGCGTCACCGAGCTGATCCTCGACAAGGTGCCCGTGACCTTCTCGCTCGCTTTGGGAGCGCTGGTGATCTGGATGGCGGTCTCGCTGGTGCTGGGGATCCTGGCGGCGCGGCGGCCCGGCTCCCTGCTCGACCATGCTCTGGCGGCCATCGCCTATGTCGGGCTGTCGGTTCCCACCTTCCTGAGCGGGATGTTGTTGTCCTTCTTCCTGTTCTACCAGCTCTCGACCGTGGGCATCGACTGGTTCCCGAGCAGCGGCTACGTGCCCTTCTTCGACAATCCCTTCGAATGGGCTCGTCATCTGGCCTTGCCCTGGCTGACGTTGGCGATCGCGGAGATCGGCATCTTCCAACGTGTGGTGCGGGCGGCCATGCTGGACGTATTGGGAGCGGACTATATTCGCACGGCCCGGGCCAAGGGCCTGAGCGAATGGCGCGTCCAGGTCGGCCATGCGCTCAAGGCCGCCCTCAATCCCATCATCACCCTGGCCGGGCTGGAACTGGCGGTGATCATGGGCGGGGCGATCGTGACCGAGCAGATCTTCGGCCTCGACGGTGTCGGCAGGCTGGCGATCAATGCCGCGCTGGACGGGGATTTTCCCGTGGTGATCGGCACCACCATCTTCACCGCGGCGATCTTCGTGGCCTGCAACTTCCTGGTCGATGCCATCACCAGGCTGCGCGATCCGCTGGCGGCAGCCGGATGAGCGGCCGATGGGCATCCTCACGGTCGGCTTGGGAAGCGCTCGATGATTTCAATATATTAAGTCTATAAATTTAGTTGACATATAATCGGCAAACGTGTGTGCTCTGACCAGGCCTCGACAGACGGGCTGAGATCAAAGCTGGACCGACACGATGACGACTTCCTCCACGCCGCTCGGGCGCCGCTCGCTTCTGAAAATGGGCTCGGCCCTGGCTGCCGCCGCAGCCTTGGGCGGCACTGCCCGGGCCGACGATGCCGCCAAACCGGAAGCGGCCAAGCCTGAAGCGGGATTGCCCTCCCTCAAGGGCAAGACCATCGCGATCAGCGTCGCGGGTACCGACCATTTCTTCGACCTGAAGGCCTATCAGGCCCAGGTCGAGACCGTGAAGGAACTCGGCGGTACGCCGATCGGGCTCGATGCCGGGCGCAACGACAAGACGCTGGTCAGCCAGCTGCAGACGTTGGTGACGCAAAAGCCGGATGCGGTGATCCAGACGCTCGGCACCCTCTCGGTCGTCGACCCCTGGCTGAAGAAGCTGCGCCAGGCCGGCATCCCGGTCTTTTCAGTCGACCTGCCCTCGACCAACGTCATCAACACGGCGACCTCGGACAATTTCTCCCTGGGTGCCCAGCTCGCCTTGCAGCTGGTCTCCGATATCGGCGGCAAGGGCAATGTCGTCGTCTTCAACGGCTTTTCGGGCGTTCCTGTCTGCGAGATCCGCTACACCCAGCTGCGCAACGTCCTCAAATATTATCCCGAGGTGAAAATTATCCAGCCCGAGTTGCGCGACGTCATCCCCAACACGGTGCAGGACGCCTATGCGCAGATCACCGCCCTGCTCAGCAAATATCCGGACAAGGGGTCGATCTCGGCGATCTGGTCGGCCTGGGACATTCCCCAGCTCGGCGCCACCCAGGCCCTGATCGCCGCAGGGCGCAGCGAGATCCTCACCTATGGCGTCGACGGCACCCCCGAGGTGCTGGCGCTGGTCAAGGATCCCAAGGCGCCGGCCGGTGCGGTGGCGGCCCAGCAGCCCTCGGTCATCGGCCGCCAGGCGGTCTTGAACCTCGCCCGCTATCTCAACGGCGATACCACGCTGCCCTCGCAGACTTTCCTGCCGGCCGTCATCGCCAACAAGAAGAACGCCGCCGAGGTGCAAAAGCAGCTCGGCCAGGCTTGATCGCCATTACCTGATCGACCCGCATCCGACCAACCCCGCAGGGTGCCCTCGTTGACACCATCCTGCCCAGCCACCCCATCCGCAAGCCCGGATGGGGTGGCTCTTCCTCGTGGCCGGTCCCGTGCCGCATTCCTCTGAGCAAGGGCTGAGCTGGCCGGTGATCGACGCCATGACATCCATATCTCCCGTTCTGGCCATGCGCGGCCTCGTCAAGACCTTCGGACCGACCCGGGCCCTCGATGACGCTTCACTCGTGGTCGCGCCCGGCACCGTCCACGGCCTGGTCGGGCAGAACGGCGCCGGCAAGTCGACCCTGATCAAGGCTTTGGCCGGTCTCGTCAGCCCGGAAGCCGGCAGCATCGAATTCGAGGGCCGGCCGTTCGATCATCTCTCGCCCCAGAAGGCCGAGCAACTCGGCATCGCCTTCATCCACCAGGACC
The DNA here is from genome assembly GCF_051161885.1 of Labrys methylaminiphilus subsp. lupini. Taxonomy (NCBI): domain Bacteria; kingdom Pseudomonadati; phylum Pseudomonadota; class Alphaproteobacteria; order Hyphomicrobiales; family Xanthobacteraceae; genus Labrys; species Labrys methylaminiphilus. The sequence continues at coordinate 291,676 of NZ_JBMDIH010000002.1, forward strand.
GGCTGCTGGTGCCGACCGCGACGGTCGGCGAAGCGCTGTTTCTGGGGCGCGAAACCGTGGGGTCGCGCCTCGGCGTTTGGCAGCCGAGCCTGCAGCGCCGCGCGGACGAGGCCCTGCGGCATTTCTTCGGCATCACGTTGCCTCGCGGCGCACTCATCCGCGACCTGTCGACGGCGCAGCAGCAGATCGTCCAGATCACGCGTGCGCTGCTGGCCAAGCCCCGCCTGATCATCTTCGACGAGCCCACGGCGGCGCTGGCCAAGCGCGAGGTCGAGAGCCTGTTCGCCGCCATCGCGCAACTGAAGGCGCGCGGCCTGACCAGCATCTACATCTCGCATTACCTGGCCGAGATCGAACGCATCTGCGATGTCGTGACCATTATGCGCAACGGCCGGGATGTCGCCCATCTCGAGCCCTGGCGCACGACCATCGGCGAGATTACCCGCCTGATGGTCGATCGCGACGTCAAGGACCTGTTCCCCAAGCATCACGCCGAACGCGGCAAGCCCGTGCTGTCCCTTGCCGGCCTCGGTGCGCCGCCGGCCTTTGCCAATGTGTCCCTGACGGTGCATCGCGGCGAGGTGATCGGGCTGACCGGGCTGCTCGGCTCGGGAGCCAAGGAACTCGTCCAGGCCTTGTTCGGACTGCGGCCGGCGCGGGCGGGCACCATCGAGGTCGATGGACGTGTGCGGCGCCTCTCCAGCCCCGTGGCGGCGGCGCAGGCGGGTCTCGCTCTGGTGCCGGAGGACCGCAGGGCCCAGGGCGTGGCGCTCGGCCTCTCCATCCGCGAGAACGCCACACTTGCCAGCCTCGGCCAGATCACGCGCCTGGGCTGGCTCGACCGCTCCGGCGAGCGTTCGAAAGTGTCGAAGCTGATCGAGGCGCTCAAGATCAAGGCCAGCGGCCAGGACGCAGCCGTGCGCACCCTCAGCGGCGGCAACCAGCAGAAGGTGGTGATCGCCAAATGGCTGGCCCGTCGTTCCGACATCTATGTGCTTGACGAGCCGACGGTCGGGGTCGACGTCGCGGCCAAGGCCGAGATCTATCGCCTTATCGCCGAGCTGGCGGAGGAGGGGGCGGGCATCCTGCTGCTCTCTGCCGATCTCGACGAGCTCCTGGGCGTGTGCGACCGCGTCCTGGTGATGCATCGCGGCGCCGTGGTCGGCACCTACGAGACCGCGGCCACCTCGTCCGACCAGCTGCTGGCCGCGGCCCTGACGGGCGCCGATCCCGGGGAAGGAGCCAGCCATGCCGCATGAAACCCTGGAAGCGGTTGCATCCGCGACATCGGCCTCGATCCACCCCAAGCCTCATGAATCCAGGGCCGGTGCGAGCTGGCGTGATCTGGCGGGAGGCGCCGGCGCGCGCCTGGTCCGGGCCGGCGGGCTGCTGTTCTTCCTGGCTGTGATGGCCTTCTTCGCTGTCAACGTGCCCTCCTTCGTCTCGCCCGCCAATATCGGCCTCATCCTGTCGCAATCGGCGGTGCTGGGCATCTTGGGCTTCGGCCTGACGCTGGTGCTGATCACCGGCGGCTCGGATGTGATCGCCGGCGGCATCGACCTCTCCCTTGCCGGCACGCTCGGGCTTTCGGCCGCCGTCTTTGCCCTGCTCAACCAGGCCGGCTTCTCTGACACGACCTGCCTGGCGGCCGCGCTCGGCGTCGGCCTCCTCGTCGGCCTTGTCAACGCGCTTGCCGTGGTCTGGCTGCGGATCCTGCCTCTGCTGGCGACCCTGGCCGCCATGAATGTCTGCGCCGGGCTCGAACTGGTGGTGACCGAGAACACCACCATTCCCGCCACCTCGCCGCTGATCGACTGGCTCGGCCTGGCCGGCCCGCTCGACATTCCCGTGCTCGGCTGGTTGCTCCTTGCCCTGTGCGCGCTGCTGGCCGTGCTGCTGCATCTCACGCCCTTCGGCCTGCGCGCCTATGCGGTGGGTGGGCATCGCGAGGCGGCCAAGGCCGCCGGCATCGCCATCCATCGCTATGTCGCGCTGTCCTATATCGCCAGCGGGCTGCTGGGCGGGCTGGCTGGCGTGGTTTCGGTCGCCTTCCTCAATGGCGCGACCGGAGGCTCGGGCGACATGCTGCTGCCGGTGGTGGCAACCGCCTTTCTAGGCTTCATGTTTTCGCGCCGGCTGCTGCCAACCGTGGCAGGCACGCTGCTCGCCGCCGTCTTCCTGGGCGCGCTCACCAACGGGTTCCAGCTCCTCCATGTCTCGACCTATTGGGTCAATGGCATCGAGGGCGTGCTGATCCTGGCCGTCGTCGCCGCCACCGCCAATCTCGCACGCAGGAGGGCGTCATGAGCGCCGTTGGAGCCGAAGGGCCGCGCCTCCGGCCGGCATCCGAACTGCTGCGCTTCGGCATTCCGCTGGCGCTCGTGCTGGTCGTAGCCGTCTTCTCCGTGCTGGCGCCGGGCTTCCTGACGCTTGGAAACATCACCGGCGTGCTTGTCAACAATGTCGCCCTGACGGCCATCGTCGCCATCGCCATGACCTTGACGGTGGCCTCGGGCGGCACGGATCTGTCGGTGGGCACGGCGGTTGATCTCGGCAGCCTCGCCTTCGTCTCGGCGGTCTCCTCGGGCCAGCCTGTGGCGCTCGCCTGCCTCTATGGCGTCGGCGCGGGCATCGGCACCGGGCTCTTCAACGCCTTCCTGATCGCGCGCCTCTCGATCACGCCCTTCCTGGCGACGCTGGGCACGCTGTTCATCGGCCACAGCCTCCAGCAGCTCACCACCGACGGCGGCAATCCCGTCTATGTGCCGGCCGGCAGCATACCGCCCGCGCTCGCCTTCATCGGCCATGGCACCCTCCTCGGGGTGCCGGTCTCGCTGCTTCTCGTCGCGGTGCTGGCGCTCGGCGCCTGGCTCCTCCTGGAGAAATCGAGTTTCGGCCGCACTGTCCTGGCCGTCGGCACGCAGGAGGAGGTCGCGCGCTATTCCGGCCTGCCGGTGCGGCGGATCCTGGCGATCGTCTATATCCTCTCCGGCGCCGTCGCCGCCGTGACCGGCATCCTGCTGTCGTCCAACGTCAACGCCTATGTGCCCTATTCGGGCAATGCCTATCTGCTCAACGCCATCGGCGCGGCCTTCATCGGTACTTCGCTCAGCCGTAACCGGCGCGCCAGCATTCCCGGCACGATCCTCGGCGTTCTGCTGTTCGGCTTCGTCTCCAACGGCCTCCTGCTGATCGGCTGGAATTTCTATTGGCAGCAGGTCGGCGCCGGCGTCCTGATCTTCCTCGCCTTGCTGCTGGCCTTTGCCGGCCGGCACGAGACCTGAGACGGATTCGGCAGAAGGCTAGCCCGCACCGCGCGCCGTCGCGAGGGCCAGCACATGGTCGCGCGTCAGGGCGGCGAGGGGCAGCGGGCCAGGTGCGCTGGGGTCGACCCAGGCGACTTCCTCGATCTCGGCGGTGGCGGCGACCGGCTCGGCGATGTCGAGGCGGAAGATCTCGGCCTCGACCATCCGGTCGTCCTCATGCGCGGCCGGGGCTTCGAACCGGCCGAGATAGACAGGGCGCGCCGGATCGACCGCGAGGCCGATCTCCTCGGCGAGCTCGCGGCACAGGGCCTGCCGGGGCTGCTCGTCGGGCTCGATCTTGCCGCCCGGCTGCATGAAGGCCGATGTCCCTCGTTTTCTGACCAGGAGTGTCATACCGTCGGGACGGACGATGACGGCGGCTGCAATACGAATCGCATCGGGGGAGGACATGGCGCCATCCTAGGTGATATCCCGGCCGCCATCCATATTTTGGGAGATCCGAGGTGGAGGATGAAGGCCAGGCTGGCGTCATGACGGGGCGCGGCGATGCGTAACCTGCCACTCGGCGTGCTACGCACCTTCGAGGCGGCGGCGCGGCATGAAAGCCTGACCAAAGCCGCCGGGGAGCTTGCCCTGACCGACAGCGCCGTCAGCCACCAACTGCGGCGGCTGGAGGAGGTGCTGGGCTATCCGCTCTTCCACAAGGCCGGGCGCGGCGTGGTGCTCACCGATGCCGGCCGTGTCTTCGCCAAGACGGTCTCGGCCGCGCTGCAGGACATCACCAACACGGCGCTGCGCCTGTCGGAGGCGGACCAGGACGGGGGACGCATCGGCATCGCCTGCCCGCCGATGTTCGCCAGCGGCTGGCTCGCCAAGAACCTCGCCGATTTCTGCCAGGACCACCTTGCTGTCGAATGTCATATCAAGCTCACCGAGAACCACCGCATCCACGAGCTGGTGGATGCCGATATCGGCATCGTCTTCGGCGCCGGCGGCTGGGACGACAAATGGTCGGCACAGCTTGCCCATGTCAGCATCATGCCCGTCTGCAGCCCGACCTTGTTCCAGCGCATCGGCCGGCGCATCACCAGCCCGGTGGAGCTGCGCAGCGCCATCCTGTTGCACTGGGACGATGGCTCGGAATGGCGGCGCTGGCTCTCCGAGGCCGGCGAGCGCGACTTCGGACCCTATAGCCGCCATCTCTATTGCAGCGATCTCGGCATGGCGATCGACCTTGCCATCAACGGTACCGGCGTCGCTTTGGCGAGCGACACGCTCTCGGGCGCGGACGTCAGGAACGGCACGCTGCTGCGACCCTTTTCCACCGCCATCGACGCCTTCGGCGGCTGGTATGTCGTCTCCACCCATGCCGGCCTGCAGCGCTCGGGCGTGCGGCTCTTCCTGCGCTGGCTGCTGGCGCGCTTCGGCAAGGATGCCGCCGCCTGGCAGATCGGTTGACTGGATGGTGTACAGTTGAGACTAGTTCAGGAATTGACCGAATACGCCGCCAGGCGATGCCTCCTTCGCAGGCAATATGCATTGGAAATGCACAATAGATGAAATGACGTCATCTATTTGATGATCAAATATCAATTGCCCCAGGCCGGCCTTCTGATTTTATGAGCACCGTGGCGATGGGCGGACCAGCCCGGCGCAGGAGAGGGGTCTTGGTGGCGGACGAACGCGGCCGGATTGGGAAGAAGCATGCACAAGCTGGCCGTGGACGGTATCCGCAAATCCTATGGCAAGGTCGAGGTCCTCAAGGGCGTGTCGCTCCAGGCCGCGGCCGGTGACGTCATCAGCATCATCGGGGCCAGCGGCTCGGGCAAGAGCACCTTCCTGCGCTGCATCAATTTCCTCGAGCGCCCCACCGCCGGCAGCATCGTCATCGACGGCGAGGCGCTGAAGACGGTCAGGGATGGCGACGGCTTCCTCAGGGCCACCGACAAGAGACAGCTTCAGCGCATGCGCAGCCGCCTCGCCATGGTGTTCCAGAATTTCTGCCTGTGGTCGCATATGAGCGTGATCGACAATGTCATCGAGGCGCCGATCAGCGTGCTGGGCGTCTCCAAGGCGGAAGCGACCGAGCGGGCCAGGGCCAATCTCGCCAAGGTCGGCCTCGGCCAGGAGGTGCTGCAGCGCTATCCCGCCCATCTCTCCGGCGGCCAGCAGCAGCGCGTGGCGATCGCCCGGGCGCTCAGCATGAACCCCGACGTGATGCTGTTCGACGAGCCGACCTCGGCGCTCGATCCGGAGCTGGTGAGCGAGGTGCTCAAGGTCATGCAGGCCCTCGCCGAGGAGGGCCGCACCATGATCGTGGTGACGCATGAGATGGGCTTTGCGCGCCATGCCTCCAGCCGCGTCGTTTTCCTGCACAACGGCGCCATCGAGGAAGAGGGCCCGCCCGAAGCCGTTTTCACCGATGCCCGCAGCGACAGGCTGCGGCAATTCCTTGCCGGGCGTTTGCAGCACTAGCCATCGCTTCACCCTCCACCTTCAGGGGAGGGTAAATCGACCCCACCAAGGCCGGTGGAAACCGGCTTCCACAACGACAAATCCCATCCCGAGAGACCCATCATGAGCATTCGCTTCAGAAACGCCGTGGCCGCCCTCCTGCTCGGCCTTGCCGCCTCCGGCGCCCAGGCCCTCAGCGCCCAGGCCGCCGACAAGATCAAGATCGCCACCGACGCCACCTTCCCGCCCTTCGAATCGATCGATGCCAACGGCAAGCTGGTCGGCTACGACGTCGAGCTGATGCAGGCGATCTGCGAGGCCGCCAAGCTCGATTGCGACATCTTCAATGCCGCCTGGGACGGCATGATCCCCGGCCTGATCGACGGCAAATATGATGCGCTGATCTCCCAGCTCACCGTTACCGAGAAGCGCCGCAAGGTGATCGCCTTCTCCGACATCTACAACCATCCGATCTTCCGCTTCGTGGCCAAGAAGGGCTCGTCCTACGAGTTCACGCCCGAGGGCATGGCGGGCAAGACCATCGCGGTGCAGACGGGAACGCCGATGGACGCCTATGTCACCAGCCATTTCCCCAAGGCCACCATCAAGCGCTACGACACCGGCAGCGCGCCCTATCTGGAGCTGACCGCCGGCCGCGCCGAGCTGCACATCAGCTACCAGGCCCAGATCAGCGCCAGCTTCCTGAAGTCGGACGCCGGCAAGGAGTACGAACTGGTCGGCCCGCAGCTCACTGGCAAGGACGCCAAGGAGTTCGGCGAGGGCGTCGCCATCGCCATCGGCAAGAAGAACACCGCCCTGGTGGCCGAGATCAACAAGGGCCTCGCCGTCCTCAGGGACAACGGCAAGCTCAAGGCGCTGGACGCCAAATATTTCGGCGAATGACCGGAGATGGTCCTCGATTTCGTCCGCATGATCCTGGCGGCAGGGGCGATCACCCTGCTGCTGGCCTTCGCCTCGCTGGTGGTGGCCGTCATCCTCGGCCTCGGCGCGGCCCTGTGCAAGGTCTCGCGCCATAGGACGTTGGCGGCGCTTGCGGGGGTCTACACCTTCGTGGTGCGCGGCATCCCGGATCTGGTGATGATGCTGCTGGTCTTCTACAGCCTGCCCTCCTTCATCGACCAGCTCGGCGAATGGCTCGGCTTCGACATCCATGTCGAGTTCTCCCCGCTCGGGGCGGGCATCGCCACGCTCGGGCTGATCTTCGGCGCCTACATGACCGAGACCTTCAAGAGCGCGCTCCTCAACATCCCGCGCGGCCAGATCGAGGCGGCTGAGGCCTATGGCCTCGGGCGCACCCGCACCTTTACCCGCATCGTGCTGCCGCAGATGATCCGCCTGGCGCTGCCCGGCTTCACCAACAACTGGCTGGTGCTGGTCAAGGCGACGGCGCTGGTCTCCCTCATCGGCCTGCAGGACGTGATGTTCCGCGCCAAGGGGGCGGCCGAAGCCACCGGCAAGCCCTTCACCTTCTACCTGGTCGCCGGCGGCTTCTATCTCGCCATCACCATCCTCTCCATGCTGGTGCTGGCCTGGCTGGCGCGGCGCTACGAACTCGGCACAAGGAAGCTGGCGCCATGAACTGGGACGTCATTGCCGAAAATCTCGGCCTCTATGCCGAGGGCGCCCAGCTGACGCTGACCCTCACCGTCGCCTCCCTGGCGATCTCCTTCTGCCTCGCCATCCCGCTTTCCTTCGCGCGCAACAGCGCCAACAAGCTGATCCGCCACCTCGTCTTCGCCTATACGCTGGTGTTCCGCGGCACCCCCCTGCTGGTGCAGCTCTTCCTGATCTATTTCGGCCTCGCCCAGTTCGAGCTCGTGCGCGCCAGCCTGCTCTGGCCCTGGCTCTCCAGCCCGCTCGTCTGCGTGCTGATCGCCTTCGTGCTCAACACCACCGCCTACACCACCGAGATCTTCGCCGGGGCGCTGCGCCACATCCCGCCCGGCGAGGTGGAGGCCGCCACCGCCTATGGCATGTCCGGCTGGACGCGGGCGCGGCGCATCCTGGTGCCGGCGATGCTGACGCGGGCGCTGCCGCTCTATGGCAACGAGACCATCATGATGCTGCACGCCACCTCGCTCGCCAGCACCGTCACTTTGCTGGAGACCACCGGCGTCGCCCGCATGATCACGCTGAACTACTACATCCAGTTCGAGCCCTATGTCGCGGCCGCGATCGTCTACCTCACTTTGACCTTCGTCCTGGTCGGCGCCTTCCGTCTCGTCGAGCGCCGCTGGGCCGGCTACCTCGACGTCCGCCCGTCCTGAGGCGTTTTCCGGAAGAACTGATGACCTTTTCGATGAAGAAAACCTCTCGAAAACAAAGGATTATACCGGCACTCGCGAACTCTGGCCGGCCCAGACAAGCCCCTCTGTCATCCCCGGCGAGCAAGTCACAAGCCCCGCTTGTGACTGCGAGGGAAGGGGATCCAGGGGCTGAGCGACGCGGTCCCTGGCCCCTGGATTCCCTTCCCGCCGCCTGCGGCGGCGCCGGGAATGACAGCTCGAATTTCAACGCTGCCGGCGCCGCGCGCTGCCCGCCGGCCATCCCCCCATTTTCCAACCCGATGCCGCCCGAGGGCGGCCCGCATAGAGGATCCCCATCATGAACCAGAAAGCCGATCTCGGCGCGCTGTTCGGCGCGGCGGCCGATACCCTTACCTTCCTTGGCCTGGAGGAATGCCGCGACCTTGCCACGCTCACCGCTCCGATCGCCCTGATCGGCGCGCCCTGCGCCACGCCCTACCGCTCCGTCGGCGCCTATTGCCGCAACGCGCCCGACGCCCTGCGCCGCGCCACCGCCGCCTTCACCGCCAATCTCGACCGCCACGACTTCGACAATGGCGGCAAGGTCTTCCCGGAGCCGCGCCTGCGCGCCGTCGATTGCGGCAACCTGCCCTATGACGAGAATGACGGCGCCGCCAACCGCGCCGCCATCGCCGCCGCCGTCAAGGCCATCCGCGCCCGCGGCGCGGTGCCGATCGTGCTGGGGGGCGATGATTCCATCCCCATCCCCATGCTCGAAGCCCTGGGGGCGGAGGCGGGCGCCCGCTACACCATCCTGCAGATCGATGCCCATATCGACTGGCGCGAGGTGCATATGGACGAGCGCCTCGGCCTCTCCTCCACCATGCGCCGGGCGTCGGAAATGCCCCATATCGAGCGCATCATCCAGGTGGGCGCCCGCGGCATCGGCTCGGCCGCGACGAGCGACTATGAGGATGCGCTGGCCTGGGGCGTGACATTCGTGCCGGCTTACGACCTGCACCGCCAGGGCATCGAGGCCGCGCTCGACCTCATCCCCGAAGGCAGCCGCATCGTCATCTGCATCGACGCCGACGCCCTCGACCCGGCGCTGGTGCCCGGCGTCATCGGCCGCGCCCCGGGGGGCCTCACCTACTATCAGCTCGTCGACCTCATCAAGGGCGCCGCCCGCCGCGGCCGCATCGAGGCGATGGACTTCGTGGAATTCATGCCCGAGCGCGACGTGGACGGGATTGGGGCGCTGACCTTCGCCAGGGTGATCACCACGGCGCTGGGGGTGATTGCACGGCAGCGGGGGTGAGGGGCGCTGCGCATGAACGCACCCCATATTACGGTGACAGTGCACTGAATTGAGAGATGTGATCGGACAGAAATTAACTGCACTGTCACCGTAATTCACGGCTGCCGGTGGAGAACCGGCGGCTGGTGGGGTGGAGTCCTTAGGAAGTCGAGCTTATTCAAGCTACGTTCGAGATTGATCGAAGAAAATTCTGGTAGAAGCGTCATGTCTCCTCGTATTGGGAGACGCCGAAAACCATGTAGTTCCATTTTGGTGCTGCAACGGACCTGCTAGCAGTGACGAGCTTCGAAGTATTTGTATCCCATATGTAGTTTGACCAATCCCACCCAACAGTCCTACCTATCTGAAGCACTATATAAGAACCGCGGCGTAAACGAGCCGAAGTTGGGCTTCCTACAAAGTCGAGACCCAGCATGAAGTGGTGGACCTGACGATTGTTTGATCGCTTCGCCGCCATTTTTACGACACCGCTCGCCAGATTCGCGAGTGGCTTGATTGCGGGCTGTACCTTGTCGATCAGCTCTAGGCCCTGCTTAAACACGTCGCTGTCGAGGACCTCAAGGATAGTGTCATCGAGGTTGCTGCGCACGTTAACGGACCTGCCTTGAAAGCTGATCCCATTGGCGCCCGCCACAATGCCGACAAAGATCGGCAGCGAGAGGACGCTTGCGCCTTGTCTGTCGCGCGCATTGCACGTCACTGCGAAGGTCAACTCCTCGGCCTCACCCTCCTGCTGGTTCTTTCCCATGAATTCACAAAGAATGCGGTGCTCCCCGCCGCCTGGATACTCCTCGACGTGGAATTGATCGAAGGTGATCTTCAGTTTTTTACCGCGCAGATCTACCTCGGCGTCCACGGATTGCGCAGGCACGATATTATTTGAACCGTGCTCGATGAAACCGATCATCGCATCCGTACCAAGATAAGCAGAGTTTGGCCAACCCAGCATACCTTGTCCGCTCCCGCCACCCGTCAGCATTGCATTCGCAGCGGTTGTATCGCCTATTTCTCGGAGGTACGCCACGATCTCCGCTTGCGTCGCGCTTCCAAGACTGTCGTCAGCGGTGAAATCGGTCATCGAGTTCTCACGCGCGCAGCACGTGCCCTTGCTCTAAGTTCTTCGCGAACCTGATTATAAATATCGGCCCTGATAGTATCAGCGACCTCAATCGTCATCGCCACTGCATAAGATGTTGGTATTCTGTTGAAGGTCGAGAAACCGGGGCGTCGTTGCACACCAATCTCGATGCTACTGCCGGCTGCGAACGGCATGGCGCGACGTCCCTCGAATATAGCGTGGATCAGAGTACCCTTAGCGGCCAGTGAGTGAGGTGGTTGAGGCACCTGACGTCGTTCCACCCCACTCCAGATGTCGCTCGTTCCGTTGGGGCCTGTCAGTTCCAAAGCAACTGCTCGATAATTGCGAGCCTTTGGACGAAGTGGCGACATCCAAGCTAGGGTTACAACGATACGACGAAAATCCGTGCGCGAGGAAAGTGCATCCGGGAGAGGGAACTGGAAGACGTCACGCTTGTTTGCCTTTATCGATCCGAAGGCCAACATGGTTACTTGTCGGGGTGATCCGTCGAGGAAGCGCTCAGGATCGGACTCTCCGAAGCCCAGGAATCTGGCGATGTTTGCACGCCGGCCATACCATTTGTCATGCGGAGGGTAGATACCGTCCAAGAAGGTGCCTACTTCTCCCCAATTGCACCCATGCGCGACGAGGCACTTCAGAATGGATGCGCGAGCGGCCTCCAATCCCGGTGTTGTTCTAGAAGCGATCTCATCCAGCGCCTCAGACACTAGAACTGCAGCACGTGTTGCAAGGGCTGCCGCGTTGCTGGTGCCTGTGGATCGCTGCATGAGATCGATTTTCCCGCCGAATGCGTCGGGTGCGGCGGCCAGTTGACCAAGTTGTTCAATCTCCCGGCCATGGATCTCGAAGGTTTTGCCCATGATTGGGTGGGCCACTTGCCGACCGCCGGGCAGGACTAGGTCCGGCTTCACTGCCCCGCCTATCCCGAGGCCTAACCCTGATGCAATGTTGACCATTCGTAGCGAGGTATAGGGGTTGGTAGTCGCGGGAGGTGGTGCAGCGGTCGAATAATCGTGATGGACAGCCCCGACTGTAAGGACGTTCATCGCTTCGGCGGGACTCAGCATTGTGCGGAGGAACTTGGCACGTTCAAGGCCTGACAACATTGCATCGCGCCTATGGTCAGGTGCAGCACTTCTAAACTCGGCTATCGATTTAAAGTGGCCGATCTCGATGCCTCGGTGGACGTTGCCGGCACTCACAACAAAGAGAAGATTGTGCTTGTAAGCGAGATGGTCAAGGAGCTTGGCCCAATAGCTTGGGTGCCCAATGAAGGGTTGGTTCACGTCTCCGAGTGAGTGATTTATTACCACGACTCTTGGTCCAAGTGGCTCAAGATCCAATGCACCGATCTTGATGGCCTCTACTGCCCGTCGGATCAGTCCGATCGGAAGTTTTAATGGAGGTGTGCGCTCGCAACCGCCCGCTTCGTGTGTGGTCAGGACCGGTACGATGAGGAGTCGACTTGCGATTGGTTCAGAAACCACCCCCCTATCTCCATGAAGGATAAGTGAGGCCATTTGGGTTCCATGACGACGGTGCCTCACCGAGGCCATCGAAGGATCGACCTCCAGCGGGAAGACGTCGATGCGGTCCTGCAGCAGAACATGATTCTCGATCGGATAGCCGTCGAGCAAGGCAGCCACTGGTTCGCCGAGTTCTTGCTCACTACCAACGCCCGTCTCTTCAACGAGAGGGCTCTCGTGTCGCAGGATCGGCCATGAGCCCAAGGATTGAGGTCGAATACTCATCACTTGGTGTGTCAAGATGATTTCGCCGCTCGCCTCAAGTATTGCCCTTACTTGCGAGGCAGGCAGTTCTATCAGAGCAGCGTGATAGCCAATCTCCGGTACGATTTCGAAGTCATGGGCAGAGCCACCGGCAGCACTCACCAGACTCCGCAGCACGGTGGCCCGTTGTTCCTGGACCAGAGGATCGGCTGAATACCAAAGGTTGATTTCTAGTAGGACGTTCGCATTCGGATCTTCTTCAAGCTCATGGGCTAGGAATGCAGCTGCAAATTCATCAAGGCGGTCCTTCGGGCCCCACGGACGGATATCTTCGATCATGGCGAAGATATTCCACCATGCTGAAAAATTCTCCGGCCTAGGGGCTTTCTTGCGATAGATATCCCACAGCCGAAGCAGTTCAGCGAGGGATTCTCGCGACGGCATCGATACGTAGAGCCGGTTCGCCTTACGCGGGACCTCAACCTCTTCGCTGAGCGCCTCTTCCTCCAAAGCTTCATCGGTCTCAGCTTCGTTGATTCCCTCTAGAAGCCAGTAGAGGCCAATTCGGTTAGCCTCGCGTTCGAAGTCTGGGACGTCAGATTTTAACTCCAGAACGAGCGCACGATCGGGAGCGATGTCATTTGGATCGTCTGAGAAGGTCGCGTTAGTCGCCAATCGATTGAGGACGGTTCGAATTCGTTCGAACTTTCCACCGAGTCGCCGATTCTGTGTGTCTGGGTTGTATTTAGGGCGTGGTTGGCTATTTGGAGAACCGGGGATCCTCCGTGCCGTCCGCGTCGAAGAGATCAAGAGTATCGGACGTTCTCGTGTCATTCTTCTTTTTGCCTGCAGTCAATCGTAGGCGCTGAGCCCATTTCTTGAGAGTCGACTGCATTTCGGCTTGTGGATCCTTATCCTGAGCCAGAATCAATCGTCTCTTCAACTCCAGCCCAAATTGTTCAAGATCTGAAAAACTGGCGCCTGCAAATATATCCGCAATTTCTTCGGCCGAAAAGCTGCGGCCGAACCCGAGTTCCTCCAATAATCGAGATGTCCACCGTCTGATCTGCAATTTCCCGGGGAGCGGCAGTAAGAGATGGACCTCAAAACGACGCCAAACAGCCCTATCGAGAAGTTCCGGGTGATTAGTCGCACAGACAACGAAGACATGCGACGGCAAAGCATCGAGCTGGATGAGTAAGGAGCTGACTACACGTTTGATTTCGCCGGTCTCGTGTACGTCCCCCCTCTCCTTGCCGATTGCGTCGAATTCGTCGAAGAACAACACGCACGGCGTGGACGAGGCAAATTCGAGAAGGTCATTCAATCGGGAGGCTGTTTCGCCGAGATAGCTGCCAATGACGCCATCGTAACGCACTACAAAAAAAGGGAGGCCGAGCTCAGTCGCAAGTGCCTCTGCCAAGCTGGTCTTGCCGGTGCCGGGGGGACCTTGCAGAAGCATTGTATGTCGAGGTTCAACGGAATGGGAACGCAAGAGATCAGCTTGCTGGTATTCCTCAACGAGGTTGGCGAGTTCCGTCACGACCGTTTTGGGGAGGATTAAGTCCCTGAGACTACGTTGCGGTTGAATCTGGAAGACCAATTCCCGAATCTTGTCTGGCATCGGTAGCTGCATGCGCTGCCTCCTCTGAGCGGTAGGTCGCTCTTCGATGAGGCTGGCCAGCCGCCTGGCCAGTGTATGATGTTGCTTGGCCTTTGCCTCCTCTGCGAGTGCCATGACTGTGCGACGCATCAATGGAGCGTCCCCCTTCATACCGGCATGGGCTAGGCTCAGAACAAGCTCGCTTCTGCTCATCATTTTACTCCGTCGCCCATTGATAGGCGGCCACCTAATAGTGCACACCTTACTTGGTGAGAATAGGGGGCAGAAACAATTGCCTCCAGCAGCAGCGACCCACTGGGCATCTTCCATTTCCTCGCCTCTCACAGCATGCTAGCCGACCTTAGCTACCGAATGTAGTCGAACAAACGAATCAGGCGATCAGCACCCTTGAGCATCTTGTCCCATAGTGTCAGCGTTGCCATCACCGACTTTGATCGCATGCAGGCTGTAAATGTACGCGGTATGTTCGTCGCGATTAACCAAGGCGCACAATATCCCCGATGAGCAGGCATGTGTACCGAAGTTACACTCTGTCGAATCTGCAACCGGCGAAATTCCAAGCACGAGAATCTGCCTGATCGACCCTTGCATGTGTCATTTGGCAAGCCCAGTCTGACTTTTCATAAAGGGTGAGCCACCTCGCTGTCGTGTCAGGAAAGAAGTCAGCAATTGCACGACCAGCGAACTCCCGCAATGGGTCTTATACATTCCGTAGAATGCTCGCTGCCGGTGCCTGGACAGGCTAGATCACTTCAGAGCCTCCGCCCGCTGAAAGGTTCGTGCTTGGTGATGGGGCATCGAAACGGCCGGGTCGGTGTCAATCTGATTTTGGGTGTTCGCTGAGGCCTGCATCCATGAGTTCTCTGGCATGAAACGATCGCCCGAGCGGGTTCACAAAAAGCGATATCGCACCCACCCTCTCACCCCCGCGGCGTCAAATGCACCCCCGCCAGCGTACACCGCACCGAGCCCCCCGCCCGTTCGATGGTGGGGATGTCGAGGGCGACGCAGGTGGCGCTCTGCTCGATGATCTCGCGCTGCTCGGGCGTCAGGGCTGATAACGCCGTGGTCGAGAGGGCGAGGAGGCGGCCGTCCTTGCCCTGCAATTCGATGGCGTTGCCGGCAAAGTTCTCGATCTGGCGGTTGCTCAGCGCCAGCACCTGGCGGCCGGAGCGTTCGAGGCGGGCGACGATCTCGCGTTTGCGGGCGGCGTCGACGATCATGTCGAGGCCGATCAGCACGAAATCGGTGGCCACGCACATCAGCACATTGGTGTGGTAGATGGCGGCTCCCTTGTCGTCGCGGGCGTCGAAGGCCATCGGCTCGAAGTTGAAATGGGTGCAGAAGCGCTCGAGGGCGATCGGGTCGGTGCGGTCGGAGCGCACGGCATAGGCCACCCTGTCGATATGGTCGAGCACCATGGCGCCGGTGCCTTCCAGGAACAGGCCGTCGGGCTCGAGGCCCGAATAGTCGATGACCTCCTGCACGCGGTAATCGGTCTTCAGCATCTCGATGACGTCGGCCCGGCGCTCGCGCCGCCGGCTCGGCGCCTTCATCGGATAGAGGGCGACATGGCCGCCGGCATGGGTGGAGAACCAGTTGTTGGGAAACACCGAATCCGGGGTTGTCCGGCTTTCGTCCTCGAACAGATGCACGGTGACGCCATGGGCCGCCAGCGTCTGCGCCGCCCTGGTGATCTCGGCATAAGCGAGCGGGGCGAGGTCTTCGCCGCCGCTGCCCGCAACCTGGAAATGATTGTCGGCGGCCGTCTCGGTGTTGACGGTGAAGTGGTGCGGGCGAACCATCACCACGGCGGAGGGGGCCTGGACCGAAAAGGCAGGGCGCTTGGACATGGGGGGCTCCGGAAGGGGGCGTGAGTCTGCACCCTCCAGGGGAGGGTGTCGGCCATTCCACTTGGAATGGCCTGAGGTCGGCCTGAAAGGCCGGGGTGAGGTGAAAATGCTCAGGCGGTGGCGACAGCGTCCCTTCATCGCGAAGAAGGCCACCCCACCCCGGACTTCGTCCGACCCTCCCCCTCCAGAGGAGGGTAAAGGCCCCGCCTCAGCGGGCGCGCTGCAGCATGCCGAAGAGGTCGCGCGGGTCGTCGGGATCGGCGATCATGTCGAGCTCCTGGTAGAAATCGGTGCCGACGATCTGGGCGCGCAAGTAGCGCAGGGCCGAGAAGTCCTCGATGGCGAAGCCCACGCTGTCGAACAAAGTGATCTGGCGCTCGTCGCGCCGGCCCGGCACTTGGCCGGTGACGACCTGCCAGAGCTCGGTGATCGGGTAGGAGCGGTCCATCTGCTGGATCTCACCCTCGATCCAGGTCTGCGGCGGATATTCCACGAAGCAGTCGGCGCGCAGGAGGATGTCCTTGTGCAGCTCGGTCTTGCCGGGGCAGTCGCCGCCGATGGCGTTGATGTGGATGCCGGGGCCGACCATGTTGTCGGTGAGGATGGTGGCGAACTGCTTGTCGGCGGTGCAGGTGGTGACGATGGCGGCGCCCTCGATCGCCTGCTGCGAGGAGGTGCAGGGAATGACGGTGAGGCCGCTGCCCTGAAGGTTGCGGGCGGTCTTCTGCGTCGCCTTGGGATCGATGTCGTAGAGCCTGACGGTGTCGATGCCGCACACCGCCTTCATGGCGAGGGCCTGGAACTCGGCCTGGGCGCCATTGCCGATCATCGCCATCACATTACCGCCTTTGGGGGCGAGGTGGCGGGCGGCCATGGCCGAGGTCGCCGCGGTGCGCAGCGCCGTCAGCAGCGTCATCTCGGTCAGCAGCACGGGATAGCCGGTGGCGACATCGGCGAGCAGGCCGAAGGCCGTGACGGTCTGCAGGCCCTCGGCGGTGTTCTTGGGGTGGCCGTTGACATATTTGAAGCCGTAGATGGTGCCGTCCGAGGTCGGCATCAGCTCGATCACGCCGTCCCGCGAATGGCTGGCGACGCGCGGGGTCTTGTCGAAGCTCTCCCAGCGGCCGAAATCCTCCTCGATCAGGTCGGTCAATTCGGCCAGCACCCGCTCGATGCCGAGATGGTGGACGAGGCGCATCATGTTGTCGACGCTGACGAAAGGCACCATCGCCTTCTCGGAGGGCAGGGGAGCGGTCATCGAAGGATCCCGGAACGGTCACTGTTGCTTCCAGTTGTAGGCCGTACGAATGTTCACCGAAATCGCAATCCTGTGTTAAATCCGTCAACGGATTATACAGATTGCTAGGTCGGGTTGAGAAAAATGTCAGTGACGGGCCGGGACGTCGAAACGGTCAAATATATTCCCGATGCGCTCGACCGCGGCATCATCGCGCATCTGCGCACCGATGGCCGGGCCTCCCTTTCCAAGCTCGCCGATGCCCTGGGCGTGGCGCGCGGCACCGTGCAGAACCGGCTCGACCGCCTGATCGAGACTGGCACGCTGCTCGGCTTCACCGCCCGCGTCCGCGAGGATTACGACATGAACGCCGTGCATGCGGTGATGATGATCGAGGTGGTCGGCAAGTCGACCACGCAGGTCATCCGCAAGCTGCGCGGCCTGCCGGAGGTGCACACGCTGCACACCACCAACGGCAATTGGGACCTGGTCGCCAACATCCGCGCCGCGAGCCTGGCCGAATTCGACCGGGTGCTGCGCGAGGTCCGGCTGATCGACGGGGTGTCCAACAGCGAGACGAGCCTGCTGCTGAGCAGCGTGTGAGGGATGGCTGCGGGCTTCGCGCATTCCGCTCAGCAGGAAGAGGCTCGACTATCCCTCCCCGACTTCGGGGAGGGTGGCCCGAAGGGCGGGGTGGGGGAGCGTGGCGCAAATGCCCCTGGAGTTGACAGGTCGGCGCCACTCTCCCCCTTCCGTCGCTGCCATGCAGCGATGGAAGGAACATCTTCGTTTACGAAGATGTTCCGGACTTCCCCGAAGCCGGGGAAGGATTTCCGCGCTTTATCTGTGACGCGAGAGATCCGTGCATCGGGCAACTTGCAGGCGTTCCAAAGCCCACACCGGCTTGTGATCGATTGAACCCTTGCCCCGACAGGCCTAGGCTGATTGTCTGGAATGGCTCCAAGGAGGGGATATGCCCTTCCGACTCGCGGGAGACTGCCATGGCCTATACCATCAAGATCAACGGAACCGCTCACACCATCGATGCCGATGGCGACACGCCGCTGTTATGGGTGCTGCGTGACATTTTGGGCATGACCGGCACCAAGTTCGGCTGCGGTGCCGCCTTGTGCGGTGCCTGCACCGTGCATGTCGACGGCACGGCGACGCGCTCCTGCGTCACGCCGCTGGAAAGCGTCGGCGAGAGCGCCGTCACCACCATCGAGGCGATCGGCGAGACCGCGCAGGGCAAGGCCTTGCAGAAGGCCTGGCTCGATCTCGAAGTGGTGCAGTGCGGCTATTGCCAGTCCGGCCAGCTGATGTCGGCCGCGGCCCTGCTCGCCGCCACGCCCAAGCCGAGCGATGAGGACATCGATGCCGCCATGTCCGGCAATGTCTGCCGCTGCGGCACCTATCAGCGTATCCGCGCCGCCATCCATCACGCCGCTGCTTGAGGAGGGAAGGGATCATGCCCGACGGTACCGATACACGTTCACACCTCGATCGCCGCGCCTTCCTGAAGGCGGGAGCCGCCATCGGCGGCGGCTTCGTTCTCACGCTCGCTTTGCCGCCGCTGGCCGGATCGCCGGTCGCCGCGGCCGAAGCCAAGGACTTCGCGCCCAATGCCTTCATCCGCATCGACAGGCAGGGCCTGGTCACGCTGGTGATGCCGATGGTCGAGATGGGCCAGGGCGTCTACACCGCCCAGGCCATGCTGCTGGCCGAGGAGCTGGAGGTCGGCCTCCACCAGGTCAGGCTCGAACATTCCCCGCCCGACGACAAGCTCTATGGCAATGCCCTGCTCGGCAGCCAGGCGACGGGCGGCTCCACCACCATACGCGCCTTCTGGCTGCCTTTGCGGCAGGCCGGCGCGGCGGCCCGCACCATGCTGATCGCCGCCGCCGCCAAGCGCTGGAACGTCGACGCGGCCAAGCTGACGGCCCGCGACGGCGCCGTGCTCAATCCGGCCAGCAATGCGACGCTCGGCTATGGCGAGCTCGCCGACGACGCCGCGACCATGCCGGTGCCCAAGCCCGAGAGCATCACCCTCAAGGACCCCAAGGATTTCAAGCTGCTGGGCACGCCGGCCAAGCGGCTGGATACGCCGGACAAGGTGGTCGGCAAGGCCGAGTTCGGCATCGACGTCAAGCTGCCGGGCATGAAGCTCGCCGCCATCGCCATTTCGCCGGTGTTCGGCGGCAAGCCCAAATCCGTGGACGACAAGGCGGTGCTGGCCGTCAAGGGCGTACGCCAGGTGGTCAAGACCGACGATGCCGTCGCCGTGGTCGCCGACCATATGGGTGCGGCCAAGAAGGGCCTCGCCGCCGCCAACATCACCTGGGACGACGGGCCGAACGCCAAGGTCGACAGCGCCGGAATCGTCAGCCAGCTCACCGAGGCCTCCAAGCAGCCGGGCGCGGTGGCCCGCAACGAGGGCGACACCGCCAAGGCGCTCGGCGGCGCCGCCAAAAAGCTCGAAGCCATCTACCAGGTGCCCTTCCTCGCCCATGCCGCCATGGAGCCGATGAACTGCACCGTGCATGTGCGCAAGGATGGCTGCGATGTCTGGGTCGGCACGCAGGTGCCCACCATGGCGCAGGCGGTCGCGGCCGAGATCACCGGCCTGCCCAAGGACAAGATCAAGGTCTACAACCACCTCATCGGTGGCGGCTTCGGGCGCCGGCTGGAGGCCGATGGCGTCGCGCGCGCCGTCAAGGTGGCCCAGCAGGTCGATGGGCCTGTGAAGGTGATCTGGAGCCGCGAGGAGGACATCCAGCACGACATGTACCGGCCCTATTATTTCGACCGGATGTCGGCGGGGCTCGATGCTTCCGGTAAGCCGGTGGCCTGGACCCATCGCATCGCCGGCTCCTCGATCCTGGCGCGCTACTTCCCGCCGGCCTTCAAGGACGGCATCGATTCCGATGCGGTGGAGGCGGCGGCCGAACCGCCCTATGCCCTGCCCAACATCCATGTCGACTATGTCCGGGTCGAACCGCCGGGCATCCCGACTTCCTGGTGGCGCGGCGTCGGGCCGACGCACAACGTCTTCGTGGTCGAGAGCTTCATGGACGAGCTGGCCGCCGCGGCCAAGGCGGACCCGGTCGCCTATCGCAAGGAACTGCTCGCCAACAACCCGCGGGCGCTCGGCGTGCTCACGCTGGCGGCCGAGAAGGCGGGCTGGGGCAAGCCCCTGCCCAAGGAGCGCGGGCGCGGCGTCTCCGTGCAGTTCGCCTTCGGCAGCTTCATGTCGATGGTGGCCGAAGTCGAGACGGCCGCCGACGGCACGCTCAAGGTGCATCGTCTCACCTGCGCCGTCGATTGCGGCCTGCAGGTCAACCCGGACACCATCGCCGCGCAGGTCGAGGGTGGCGCGATCTTCGGCCTCACCGCGGCGCTGCACGGCGCCATCACCTTGAAGGACGGCCGGGTAGAGCAGGGCAATTTCGACACCTATCTGCCCATGCGCATCGACGAGGTGCCGGTGGTGGAAACCCATCTGGTCAAGAGCGCCGAGGCCCCTGGCGGCATCGGGGAGACGGCGACCGTCGCCGTCGGCCCGGCCGTCGCCAACGCCGTCTTCGCCGCGACCGGCAAGCGCGTACGCACCCTGCCGATCGACACGGATGCGCTGAAGACCGGGTGAGACTGCGACCTGCCTTACCCTCCCCTGCAGGGGGAGGGTCGAGGCGAAGCCTCGGGGTGGGGTGACTTCTTCGGAAAAAGACCTGTTTCTATGGTCACGATCCGTGTTTCTGCACCCCACCCCGGCCTTTCAGGCCGACCCTCCCCCTCCAGGGGAGGGTAAGGGATTGGGGCTTATACCGCCGATCCCCAATGTCGCCGTCAGCTCCTGGGCCGCCGCGGCGCCGGCGCGATTGGCGCCGATGGTCGAGGCCGAGGGACCGTAGCCAACGAGATGGATGCGTGGGTCCCGGGCGACCTGCGTCGCCAGGCGGCCGGTCATCACGATGCCGCCATCGTCCTCGCGGATCTGCAGCGGCGCCAGATGGTCGAGCGACGAGCGAAAGCCGGTGCACCACAGGATGACGTCGACCTTTTCCTCGCTGCCATCGGCCCAGCGCACGCCGTCCTGCGTGATCGCGCTGAACATCGGCCGGCGCGCCAGCACGCCCCGCTCGCGCGCGGCCCTCAGGGCCGGGGTGAGAGGCAGGCCGGTGACCGAGACGATGGAGCCGGGGATGAGGCCGCGCCGCACCCGGTCCTCGACGATGGCGACGGCCGCCCGTCCGTCCTCGGGCGTGAAGGGGCGCTCGCGGAATTGCGGCTCGCGTCGGGTCACCCAGATCGTCTCGGTCACGCGCGAGATCTCGTCGAGGATCTGCACGGCCGAGATGCCGCCGCCGACCACCAGGACGCGCTGGCCGGCGAAGGCTTCGGCGGTCTGGTAGTCGCGGGTGTGGAGTTGCCGCCCGCTGAAGCGATCCCGGCCGGGAGTGTCGGGAATATAGGGCGTCTCCCAGGTACCGGTCGCGTTGATGAGGCCGCGGGCCGAAAAGGTCTCCCGGTCCGTCTCGACCCGGAAGCGGCCGCCGCGCTCGCAGACGACCTTGACCGTCACCGGACGATAGACGGGCAGCTCGAATTTGCGCTCATAGGCTTCGTAATAGCGCGGCACCGCTTGCGCCGCCGGCACCTCGGTGAGGCCGGGATCGATGATTTCGGCAAAGGCCATGCCGGGCAGGTCGTGCACGCGGTTGACGGTGCTCAGCGTCAAGGACGGCCAGCGATATTGCCAGGCCCCGCCCGGTGCGGGCGCCTTGTCGAGCACCAGAAAACCGCGCCCCGCCGGCAGGCCTAGCTCGTGCAGATGATAGGCGCTCGACAGCCCGGCCTGGCCGGCGCCGATCACGACGATGTCCACCTTGTAGGCGAGGTGGACGTCCCGCGCGGTTGCCGGATCGGCGGGGGGCGAAGCGGCATTCGCTCCCTCTTCATCATGCTCAGCCATGTTGCGAGAGTGGAGGCCGGGTTCCCGGAATTCAAGAGGGTGGAAACGGGCCCTGAACCATCGGCGAGATTGCATCCCGTTGCCCGAATTCATATAAAGCAAGCTGACGCTTTGAATATAACCCGCAGAGGACCATGTCGACGCCTGAGCTGGAAAATTCGAGCCCGCAAGCGCGCTCGGGACCCGATCGCCTGTTGCTTCTCCTGAAGACAAGGGGACAGCAGACGGCGGCCGAGCTCGGCCAGGCGATCGGCACGACCGGCGAGAACGCCCGCCAGCAATTGATGAAGCTCGCCGCCGAAGGCCTGGTCGAGACCGAATCTGTCGCCAGGGGCGTCGGCCGGCCCTCCCAGTTCTGGCGCCTGACGGCGCAGGGACATGGCCGCTTCCCCGACACCCATGCCGAGCTGACGGTGAATTTGCTGCGCAATGTCCGCGACCTGCTCGGACCCGAGGCGCTCGAACGCCTGATCGCGGCGCGCGAGGACGAGATGCGCGCGGCCTACCGGGCCGAGCTTGGCCCGGTCGAGGGCCCCGAGGCCCGTATTGCCGCGCTCGCCGAGATTCGCACGCGCGAGGGCTATATGGCCGAGCAGCGCCCCGCCGAGGATGGCGCGGGCTGGATCCTCATCGAAAACCATTGTCCCATCTGCGCGGCTGCCACGGCCTGCCAGGGCTTCTGCCGCTCGGAACTCGCGATTTTCCGCGAAATGCTGGGGCCGCAATGCTCGGTGGAGCGAACCGAGCACATCGTCCATGGTGCCCGGCGCTGCGCCTATCGTATCCGACAGGAAGGATAGTGAGGCGTTGCGCCCACATTGTCTCGCGATGTCGCGAGACGGGTGGTAGGTCTGCGATGGAAAGAGCGGCACGTCGCCATCCGCTGTTCAGGATGGCCGAAAAGACCGCTCGGCAGTAATGGGAAGGAAAGGCCGATGAGCGTCATGTCGGAACAAGAGGGGAGTGCGCTGGAAGCGTCGACCGTGCGGGCCGTGTCCTGGCGGCTGCTGCCGTTCCTGATGCTGGCCTATCTCCTGGCCTATCTCGACCGCGTCAATCTCGGCTTTGCCGCCTTGACCATGAATGACGAGCTGAAATTCTCGCCTTTGGTGTTCAGCTGGGGCGCCGGCATCTTCTTCATCGGCTATTTCCTCTTCGAAGTGCCCAGCAACGTCATCCTGCACAAGGTCGGCGCAAGCCGGTGGATCGCCCGCATCATGATCAGTTGGGGCATCATCTCCGCGCTGATGGCGTTGGTCGCAGGACCGGTGAGTTTTTACGTGTTGCGTTTCCTGCTCGGCGTGGCGGAGGCCGGCTTCTTTCCGGGCATCATCCTCTATCTGACCTATTGGTACCCGGCCAAATATCGCGCCCGCATTCTCGCGGCCTTCGCCGTCGCCGTGCCGGTATCGACCATGATCGGCGCACCGATTTCCGGCTATCTGCTCGGCATGGACGGCATCGGCGGCCTGAAAGGCTGGCAATGGCTCTTCATCCTCGAAGGTATTCCGGCGGCCCTTCTGGGCATCGTGACCTGGTTTTATCTCACCGACCGGCCAGCGGCCGCCGGCTGGCTCAGCCCCGAGCAGAAAAGGTGGCTCTCCGACCGCCTGGAACGGGAAGAGGCCGCCAAGCAGGCCGCCCATCATCTGGGCCTGCGCCAGGCCTTGGCCTCGCCCAAGGTTCTCGTGTTGAGCCTGGTCTATTTCGGCTTCGTCGGGGCGCTCTATGGCATGCAGTTCTGGCTGCCGCAGATCGTGAAGGCCTTCGGCCTCAGCAATATCCAGACCGGCTTCGTGACGGCGATCCCCTATGTGTTCGGCTCGGTTGCCATGATCCTGTGGGCGCAGCACTCGGACCGCGTCCGCGAACGGGTCTGGCATGTCGCTCTGCCACTCTTCCTGATCGCCTTGTCCCTGGCCGCGGCCAGCACGCTCACCGATCCCGTCCTGACCATGATCGCGCTGACGGTGGCGGCCATCGGCGTGTTCTGCACCTTCTCCCTGTTCTGGACCTTGCCGACAGCCTTTCTGAGCGGGGCATCGGCCGCGGCCGGCATCGCATTGATCAATTCGATCGGCAATCTCGCCGGCTTTGGCGGACCCTATCTGATCGGCTGGTTCAAGGACCAGACCGGGGGCACCGCCATGGGGCTGCTGGCGCTATCGCTCCTGCCGCTCGTCTCGGCCCTGCTGGTGCTGGGACTGGGCCATGATTCGAAAACGGAATTCGTGGCCGCCGAATGACGGGTACTGCGCGGCCGACGGGAGGGTCATGGCCCGATCCCGCGTGTGGCCGATTTCAGTATCGGTGCGGAACGGGCATCGGGGCCTTCAGGGTGCCTTCTTGCCGCTGGCATCGAACTGCTTGAGAAAGGCGATGACATTGGCGATGTCGTCCGGCTTCGACAGGCCGACAAAGGCCATCTTGTTGCCGGGCACCTTCTGTTTTGGGTTCTTAAGATATTCTGAGAGAGTGTCCTCGGCCCAGGTCAGGCCGGCGCTCTTCATTGCCGGAGAATAGGTATAACTGTCAATGGATCCCGATTTGCGGCCGATTACTCCGTTCAACTCGGGGCCGACGGCGTTCTTGGCAGTTTCTCCAACCTGATGGCAGACTTTACACTTGATGAAGACTTTTTCACCGAGCGCCGCATCTTGCGCGAAGGCGGCACTCGATATCAGGATAGAGGCAAGAATTCCAACTGCGACCTGTCGCATTTTCTCTCCCTTTCGACCGTTCATCCAAGGTCATTGAAGATTAAGCTTAATTTCTGCTTATTTTATTCTTCATGTGTCATGCTGCGTTGTGAATCAGTCTAGGCGCAACGTAAAGTGACTGGACAGCATGAAGAATGATGACCACACTGCTTGTCAAGAATAGATATTATCTGCACAGGGAGGATACGTGCTTGCGGGCGTGTGCAATCGGGTCGCTCCCGGTTCGGCAGCAGCGGTCTTTTCAGAAGCAATATGATGGGGATGGGCCCATGATGACCCGCTCCGGTTCCGGGTTATGGTAATGATGAAGCGGCGACAATTTTTCGCGCTTGCGGGTGCAGGGCTGGGCGCGGGGTTTCTGGGCGGCATCGGCACGGCCCAGGCGCAATTGCCGCCGCTGCGCCTCGGTGTCCTGTCCTTCGGCACCGTCGAATGGGAACTCGCCGCCATCCGGGCGCTCGGCCTGGACAAGGCTGCGGGTCTGGCGATCGATCCGCTCAAGCTTGCCTCAAACGATGCGTCGCGGATCGCTTTTCTGGGCGATGCCGTCGACAGCATCGTGTCGGATCTGCTCTGGGCGGCGCGCATGCGCGGCGAGGGGCGCGATATCGTCTTCCTGCCTTTCTCGGCATCGGAGGGCGCGGTGATGCGGGCGCCGAACTCGACGATTGCCACCGTGGCCGATCTTGCCGGCAAGCGCATCGGTGTGGCCGGCGGAGCGCTCGACAAGAGCTGGATCATGCTGCAGGCCTACGCGCAGCATCAGGCCGGTCTCGATCTTGCCAAGGCGGCCATGCCGGTGTTCGGGGCGCCCCCCTTGCTGAGCATGAAGCTGGAACAAGGGGAACTCGATGCGGCCCTGCTCTACTGGAACTTCTGCGCGCGGCTCGAGGCCAAGGGCTACAAGCGCCTGGTCGGTGCCGACGAGGTCGCAAGGTCCTTCGGCGTCGAGGGGCCGCTTTCCTTCGTCGGCTATGTCTTCAAGCGTGGCGATGCGCAGGCCGATGAGAAGATCTCGGCCTTTGCCCGCATATCGCGGCAGGCCAAGCAGGCGCTGGCCAGCCAGGAGGCGCTATGGACACAGCTTCGACCCTTGATGCAGGCCGATGACGAGGCAACCTACGGTGTCCTGAAGCGGACTTTCATCGCCGGCATTCCCAGCCGTTCCGTCGAGGAGGAGCGCGCCGATGCCGCCAAGCTCTATGCCATGCTGGCCAAGCTCGGTGGCGAGAAACTGGTCGGCAAGACCGCCGCTCTTCCGGAGGGGCTCTATTGGACGGGGCGCTGACGGCATCGGGTCTGGGGCGTCTGGCGGGCGTTGCGGCCCGGCTGGTCTCGCTGCTCGCCTTGCTCGTGATCTGGGAGGTCGCTGCCAGGATGGCGAACGGGCCGCTGCTGCCCTCGCCGGGCGCGGTGTTCGCCTTCATCGTCGCTGAGACGCAGCGCGGAGACCTCATCGCCAATGTCGGCATCACGCTGTGGCGGGTAGCCGCCGCCTTTGGCGTGGCCATGCTGATCGGCAGTATCATCGGCGTCGCTCTCGGCCGTTGGCGCCGGGCCAATGCGGCTTTCGACGTCTGGCTGCTGGTGCTGCTCAACATGCCGGCCCTGGTGATCGCGGTGCTGTGCTACATCTGGCTCGGCTTGACGGAGGCCGCTGCGGTGACGGCGGTGGCCCTCAACAAGATCCCCAATGTCATCGTGGTGCTGCGCGAGGGGACACGGGCGCTCGATCGTGATCTGGAGGAGATGAGCCGGGTCTATCGGTTTTCGGCCGTAACTTGGCTGCGCCATGTCCTGCTGCCGCAACTGGCGCCCTATGTCGCGGCCGCGGCGCGCTCCGGCCTGTCGCTGGTCTGGAAGATCGTGCTGTTGGTCGAATTGCTCGGCCGTTCCTCCGGCGTGGGCTACGCCATTTCGCTCTATTTCCAGCTTTCTGATGTCACGGCAGTGCTGGGCTATGCTCTTGCCTTCACCTGCGTCATGCTTGCCATCGAGTTCCTCCTGCTGCAGCCCCTGGAAAAGCATGCCCAACGCTGGCGCCCCGCCCTTGCTTGACGTGCATATCGCCAGCAAGGTCTACCGCGATGATCGCGGCAGGGCGGTGGAGGCTGTCAGGGATTTCGGCCTGTCGCTGTCTCTCGGCGAGTTCGCCTGCCTGATCGGCCCCTCCGGCTGCGGCAAGACCACGGCCTTGAAGATCCTGCTCGGCCTTGACCGTGGCTTCGAGGGCAGGGTGGAGCCGGAAATCGAGACACTGACTGTTGGCGTGACCTTTCAGGAACCGCGCCTGCTGCCCTGGCGGACGGTGGAGCAGAACATCCGGATTGCCCTGCCGCCCGTGCAGCGCCGGCGTAGTCTCGACGACCTGTTCGGGCGGCTCGGCCTTTTGGAGTGGCGCAGCCATTATCCGCATGCGCTGTCGCTCGGCCTGCAGCGCCGTGTTTCGCTGGCCCGGGCTCTGGCGCTGGAACCGCAATTGCTGGTGCTGGACGAGCCCTTCGTATCGCTCGACGACAAGGCCGCTGCCGACCTGCGAGCCGGCCTGCTGGCGGCAGTCGCCCATCATCGCATCACGGTCCTGATGGTCACCCATAATGTGCGCGAGGCGATCGGGCTCGCTGACCGGCTGCTGTTTCTGAGCCACCGCCCCACCCGCATCCTGCATGAGGTGGTGATCGGCAAGGCGCGCGAGGACCGCCATTCGGCCTGGATCGAGGAGCGGCATCGCGAATTTGCCCACCGCTTCGGCCTGTGATGCCTTCATGGCAAGGCGCGTCGCCTGGGACGGCGGACGACAGCCACATGGAGCGACGCTCGATGTGGCGGCGACGTCCGCATCTTGGAAACGCCGCGCTTGCAGGAAAGCAAGAGCGGACGAGACGTCCGCGGTCCCAGCCGCGGCGCCTGATATGAGGGGGTCCGAGGTGATGCGCCGGCTCGTCGTCCTGGCTTTCTTGTGGGGTAACTTTGTCTTCGCAATGAGCGCGGCCCTCGCGCAAACGCAGCCGCCCTTGCCGGTGACCGAGGTGGCGCAGGGTGTCTTCGTCTTTGCCGCGCCGCATGAACTTGCCGCGCCGGGCAATAGCGATGCCATCGGCAATGCCGGCTTCGTCATTGGCGGCGAAGCGGTCGCGGTCATCGATACCGGCGGTTCGCGGCAGGCGGGTCTTGCCCTGCTGGCAGCTATCCGTGCTCGCACCAACAAGCCCATCCGCTATGTCATCGATACCCACGTTCACCCTGACCATCTGCTCGGCAATGCCGCATTCCGTCTGCCCGGCGCGGTGATCGTCGGTCATGCCAATCTGCCGGAGGCTCTGGCAGCGCGCGCCGACACCTATCTTTCGGCGACCCGCAGGCTGATCGGTGAGAGCGCCTTTGCCGGGACCGAGGCGATCGCTCCCACTTTGCTGGTGAAGGATCGTCTCGCACTGGATCTCGGCGGGCGGCGCCTCCTGCTCGAGGCATGGCCGACCGCGCATACCAACACCGATCTCACCGTGATGGACGAGAAGACCGGCACTTGGTTTCTCGGGGACCTGCTTTTTTCGGGCCATGTACCGGCCCTCGACGGCAGTCTCAATGGCTGGCTTGCCGTGATCGGTACACTGCGATCGCGGCAGGCCGCGCGCGTCGTGCCGGGGCACGGGCCGGCGGCGATGGCCTGGCCGGGCGCGGCCGACGCCATGGTTCGCTACCTCGAGCGCTTGCGGGACGATTTGCGCACCATGATTGCTCAGGGCAAGCCCTTGCAGCAGGCCGTGAAGGAGGCGGCGCAGTCGGAACGCGGCAACTGGAAGTTGTTCGACGACTTCAATGTTCGGAATGCGACAAGCGCCTATCGCGAACTGGAATGGGAATAGGCGGCAACCTGCTGGGGCACCGTATAGTACCATCGTTATTTTGCGCTGCACGCAGAAGATGATGCGGTGCATCATAATAAGGTAAAAATAAATCTAGTGGTATGTCAGTCAAATCTTGCACGAACTGAACCCGTTGCATAAGGTAACGCATCTTCGACTTCCAACGGCACCGTGATGGGGATCGCAGTGTCGATTCGAAAGCCAGCGGCTTATGCCTATGGCTCCGAGGCGAAACCGCCGGCTGTGACACGCTGTCGAAGAGACGAGGTATCCCCAAGGCTAGAAGAACGACAATCAAGTTCGGCATGTGGTCCGGCGGGACGGCATGCGTGTGGCCACTCGGAGGAAGCCCAATGAAAATACTGATAGCGTGGCTGGGCGTGGTCTGCTCGCTGTTTTTTGGCGCGCAGGCCTACGCCAATGATGAAGTCCAGAAACTGACGCAGGACCCCAACCAGTGGGTACTGCAGACCGGCGATTATGCGAACACGCGATATTCGAAGCTCGACCAGATAACCTCGGAAAACGTCAAAAAGCTCCAGGTCTCCTGGACCTTCTCGACGGGCGTCCTGCGCGGCCATGAAGGGGCCCCGCTCGTGGTCGGCGACATCATGTATGTCCATACGCCTTTTCCCAACACGGTCTTCGCCCTCGATCTCAACAATGAAGGCAAGATCATCTGGCGTTACGATCCCAAACAGGATCCCAACGTCATTCCCGTGATGTGCTGTGACACCGTCAATCGCGGTCTGGCTTATGCCGACGGCAAGGTGTTCCTGCATCAGGCCGACACCACGGTGGTGGCGCTCGACGCCAAGACCGGCAAGGTGGTCTGGTCCGTCGTCAATGGCGACCCCAAGAAGGGCGAAACCAATACGGCGACCGTCATGCCCGTCAAGGACAAGCTCCTCGTCGGCATTTCCGGTGGTGAATTCGGCGTGCGTTGCCATCTCACCGCCTATGACCTGAAAACCGGCAAGCAAGCCTGGCGCGCCTATTCCATGGGCCCGGACGAGGAAATGCTGGTCGACCCGGAAAAGACCACCGAGCTCGGCAAGCCGATCGGCAAGGATTCCAGCATCAAGACCTGGCAAGGCGACCAATGGAAAACCGGCGGTGGCTGCACCTGGGGCTGGTATTCCTATGATCCCAAGCTGAACCTGGTGTATTATGGTTCGGGCAATCCCTCGACCTGGAACCCCAAGCAGCGCCCCGGCGACAACAAGTGGTCGATGACCATCTTCGCCCGTGACGCCGACACCGGTATGGCCAAGTGGGTCTATCAGATGACGCCCCATGACGAATGGGACTATGACGGCGTCAACGAAGTTCCGCTGGTTGATCTCAAGATCGACGGCAAGGAGCGCAAGGCCCTGGTCCATCTGGACCGCAACGGCTTCGGCTACACCCTCGACCGCGAGACGGGCGAGCTGCTGGTCGCCGAAAAGTATGACCCGGTGGTGAACTGGGCCACCAAGGTCGACATGGACAAGAACAGCAAGACCTATGGTCGTCCGCTGGTCGTGGCCAAATATTCGACCGAACAGAATGGCGAAGACGTCAACACCAAGGGCGTATGCCCTGCCGCTCTCGGCTCCAAGGACCAGCAGCCGATGGCCTATTCCCCCAAGACCGGTCTCTTCTACGTGCCGACCAACCATGTCTGCATGGATTATGAGCCGTTCAAGGTGAGCTACACTCCGGGCCAGCCTTATGTCGGCGCCACTCTGTCGATGTATCCGGCCCCCAACAGCCATGGCGGCATGGGCAACTTCATCGCCTGGGACGCTGCCAAGGGCAAGATCGTGTGGTCGCTGCCCGAGCAGTTCTCGGTGTGGTCCGGACCGCTCGCAACCGCCGGTGGCGTCGTGTTCTACGGCACGCTGGAAGGCTATCTGAAGGCCATCGATGCCAAGACGGGCAAGGAACTCTACAAGTTCAAGACCCCCTCCGGCATCATCGGCAACGTGATGACCTACACCCACAAGGGCAAGCAATATGTCGCAGTGCTCTCGGGTGTCGGTGGCTGGGCCGGTATCGGCCTGGCGGCAGGCCTGACCGATCCGAATGCGGGTCTGGGCGCCGTTGGCGGCTATGCAGCCCTCAACAGCTACACGGCGCTCGGCGGACAGCTGACGGTGTTCGCACTGCCATGAGCGGATGAGGCTACCCAGAGCAAAGCGCGTTCAAGCGTGAACGCGTGTTTGCTCTGGCTCGCTGCTTCGAGGCGTCTTTGCGATTCTCGTCGATGTCGACAAATCGCAAAACACTCTAGTCGATCATCCAGTTGAGGCTGGAGGAAGCTTCGTCTTTCCTCCAGCCTCCTCGCCAGACAAAAGCAGAGCCTGCCTGTTTTCGGTGCCGTTCGGCCCGCGAAATGGTGGCCTGCGCCCTGAGTGGGAGACAGACGATTGCTTGTCCAAGCCAATCCAATCAAATTACAAACCGGGAACCGCCCCGCCGCCCCCCTTCAACGTAGCGCGCTCTTCGGCTTGACGGCGCTGGCGTTGAGCCTTTTTGCAGCGACGTCGGCCTTCGCCGATCCTGCCAAGCCGGCAAGCAGCGAGGATGGCAAATATAGCGATGCCGAGGGTGCACCAACCTATAACGTTACTGCAGATGGCAATGTGGATTGGTATACTTTCTCCGGTTACCGGCGGTATCATTCCGAATGCACGGTGTGCCATGGCCCGGACGGAGCGGGTTCGACCTATGCGCCGGCTCTCACCGATTCCCTGAAAAAAATGAACTATGAGCAGTTCACCACCGTCGTGGTGCAGGGCCGCAAGGATGTCAGCACGTCAAGCCAGAAGGTGATGCCCACTTTCGGCACGAACCGGAACGTGATGTGCTATCTTGATGACATCTATGTCTATCTGCGAGCGCGCAGCGACGGTGCACTCGCGCGCGTCCGTCCCGAAAAACACGACCCCAAGCCGCAGAGTGCCAAGGATGCCGAAACGGCCTGCATGGCGAATTGAGTTCAGCCAGCTTCTCGTGCCAGGACTTGCCCTGGCCGGGTTGGCGTTCGGCTTGAATCCTGCCAGCGCCCAGCAGGTGCCCGAACTCGTCGACAAAGCCAATCTGCGCGTATGCTCGGATCCGGCCAACATGCCGTTCTCGAACCGCCGCCAGGAAGGGTTCGAGAACCGCATTGCCGAGATCGTGGCCAGGGAGTTGCAGCGGCCGGTGCGGTATTACTGGCTGCAGCAGGGCATGGGCTTCGTGCGCAACACGTTGGGCACGGGCCTGTGCGACGTCATCATCGGGGCAGCATCGGGCTCCGATCTGACGCAGCATACCAACCCCTATTACGCATCGACCTATGTCCTCGTGGTCAAGGCGGCCGGACCCCTTGCCGGTGTCACCAAGTTGGAGGATGCCGCCCTCAAAGGACGCAGATTTGGCATCATCGCCGGGACGCCGCCCGTCGATCACCTCCAGCGGCTTGGCCTGGTCGACAAGGCCAAGAGCTACGGGCTGACCCTGGATCAGCAGGATAATGCGGCGGGCAAGGAAGCGATCGACGATCTCGTCGCGGGGACGACTGATGGCGCCCTGCTGTGGGGGCCGATCGCCGGTTATTACGCCGGCAAGGCCAGCGTGCCGCTCAAGGTCATTCCCCTCGTGCAGGAGAGCGAGCGGCCCCTGCTGGCCTATCGCATCACCTTCGGCATCCGGGCGAACGAGACGCAGTGGAAGCACACGCTCAACGCCGCTATCCGCAAACGCCAAAAGGACATCGAACAGGTGCTTGACGACTATGGTGTGCCCAGGGTTTCCACCGAAAGCCTGCCGGCGGAGCGGCCCAATCTCGCCGCCGGGCAGATTCAGGAGTGATGTGATGACCCGGATGACAGTGCGCAGTGCCGTCATTCTGGTCCTCGCGCTTTTGGCGCAACCCGTGCATGCAGGCTCCCCTCCCGAGCCAAATGGCTACCGTCTCGACGACTACAAGGCGCCGACGCCGGCAACCCTCGCCGGCGCAACCGTGCTGGACACTGGGCGGGCCGAGGCGCTCTGGAAAACGCGAGAGGCCATCTTCGTCGATGTCCTGCCGCACCCGCCCAAGCCGGCGGAGCTCCCAGCCGGCACGGTTTGGCGGGATCCGCCGCATGAAACCATAGCGGGCGCGGTCTGGCTACCGGAGGTCGGACGCGGCGCCCTTGCGGCCACGACTGAGGATTATTTCAAGCGCAGCCTCGCGGAGCTGAGCCAGGGGCGCCACGAGCAGGCGCTGGTATTCTTCTGCAAGAAGGATTGCTGGATGTCGTGGAACGCCGCCAAGCGGGCGCTGAGCTACGGCTATGGCCGCATCTATTGGTATGGCGATGGCGTTGACGGCTGGAAGGCCGCAGGCCTGGCCATGGAGGTGGCCAAGCCGAGGCCCTGATCGGTGATGCTGCAGGCCGGGGCGGAACCAGAAGACGTCCTTGGTCGTCTTGTCCATCAGGAAGGGAGAAGCATGATGTCTTCTATCCAGACTCTTGCCGGACCGGTGCCTTCGCGCCGGCAGGTCTTCGGCGGTGCATGCTTGGCCGCTATTCTTTTTCTTGCCGGTCCGGGCGTGGCTGAGGCGGGCGATACGCCGAGCGAAGCGACCTGGGATTCCATCCGTACGGACATTTTCGGCCAGCAGGGCATAGATGCCGAGCCGACTGTGACCCTCGGTGCGCCCGCCAGGGCCGAGGATGCGGCGCTCGTGCCGATCGAGGTGCATATCAACCTGCCGCCCGGCGATGCCCGTACGGTCAAGGCAATCACGCTGGTGGTTGACGAGAACCCCTCGCCATTGGTGGCCGTCTTCAAGCTCGCAGAAGGCAGGCGGCAATTCGGCCTGTCGACGCGCATCCGCGTCAATTCCTATTCCTATGTCCGGGCGGTCAGCGAGACCAGCGACGGAAAGCTGCACATGACCAAGGTCTTCGTGAAGGCGGCGGGCGGCTGCTCTGCCCCGGCGGGGAAGGACCCAGCCGAGGCCAAGGCCAATCTGGGCAAAATGCGCTTCCGCGACTTTACGAGCACGGGCAGCCAGGAAGCCCAGGTCCAGATCCGCCATCCCAATTATTCCGGCATGCAGATGGACCAGGTGACGCGGCTCTACACACCAGCCTGGTTCGTGCAGACCCTTGCGGTTGCCCAGGGCGACAAGCCGGTCTTTTCCATGGAGGGCGGCATCTCGCTCAGCGAGGATCCCACTTTTCGCTTCAGCTATGAGAAGAATGGTCAGGCCGTCACCGTCGACGTCAAGGACACCGAAGGCAACGAGTTCAAGCGGGCCTTTCCGGCTGACGGGGGCAGCTGAAACGGGGCACCGGAAGCGACGCTGGCAGGCAGACAGGAAGAACAGGCAGGATGCCCATAGGCGCTGACTTTGCGGCACTCGGTGCTTATCTGGTGTGTTGATCTCCAGATCGACCATCTTGGAAGCGCGGTGCTTGCCGGCAGGAAGATGCCGATCTGGAGATCGGCACACCTCGTTTCAGGCGCCTCCACTCGCAAAGTCAGCGCCTATGGGCAGGATGCCTGCGATCCTACATCGAGTAGCTTTCCCTGCGACCTGGTCTTAGAAGAAGCGTCACCGAAACACGTGATGTGATCAAACAATGGCCGGCAACGTCGAGACGCAGGATCATCTTGAAATCGGTCTCGATGCGAACGAGGCCGTCGTCTTGTTCGAGCTTCTTTCGCGCTGGTGCGATCCGAAGACCGGCGCCACGCCGGCGGGCTCATGTTTTGAAAGCACCGCCGAATGCGTAGTCCTTCACAGGCTTCTGGGTAGCCTCGAGAAACAGCTCGTCGCTCCGTTCAAGCATGATCATGCCGAGACCCTCGCACGGGCCCGAAGCCATCTTCAGCATGATTGGGATTATCCGACGTTGAACGGCTGAACTCGCATACAGCTCTATTTGAAGCAGCGGATCTCGGCCTCGGCCTGGGTGCGCCTGAGATTGGCGACGACATCGTCGAACTGCTTGGTGCTGCGGAAGATGGCGGATTGCTGGCCGACGCCCTGCCGCATGGCCAGGATGGTTTCGGCCCTCTCATAGCCGTCATAGGGCAGGATGGAGGCGATCACGTCGATCGAGCAGGTGCAGCGCTCCATGGCCTCCCGGCTCTCGCCATTGGCGGCCATGCAGCCGATCACATAGTCGACCCGTGCGTTGGTCGGATAGTCGTTCTCGACCTCCGCGCCAAAAGCGGGAGCAGCTGCGGCTGCCAGCACAAGGAGTGCCAGAAGTGTGTCAGTCGGGCTTGGCCTCATAGGAAATCCCTTCGTCAAGCAGCGGGCTGTTCTTTCCCGGTGCCGAGACCTCGATACGGGCGATCTCGCCCGGCAGATCCCTCGCCACCAGGAATTCGTAGCGTAGCGTGTCCAATCCGTTGAGCCGGGCCTTGTTCGGATCGTCGCTGAAGGGCTGGATCGTGACGCGCCAGCCGGGGAGGGCGCGGCCCTCGAACGGAATTTCGGCGGGCTTGACCTCGGCCTTGTCGCGCAGGGCAACACGGATTGCCGTCTTGAAATAGCGCGGATTGGCCCGGTAGCTTTCGGCGAGCACGCCGATGTGATGCTCCAGGAAGAGGCTCAGCACCGGGTTGCCGCTCATGTTCTCGAAAGGCCCGGCGGCGCGCCGGTTGGCGCCGCTGAACAGCTGGACTTTCACCGTGCGGGTTTGCGGTGTCTCACCCTTGTCGAGGGTGAGGCGGATCGTGTCCTCGAAAGAGGCCCCATAAAGTTTGTCGTCGGCACTCTTGCGATGATAGGCGTAGGTCAGCACCTG
This sequence comes from Labrys methylaminiphilus subsp. lupini, assembly GCF_051161885.1. Lineage (NCBI taxonomy): Bacteria > Pseudomonadati > Pseudomonadota > Alphaproteobacteria > Hyphomicrobiales > Xanthobacteraceae > Labrys > Labrys methylaminiphilus. Next base: position 326,864 of record NZ_JBMDIH010000002.1, read on the forward strand.
GTTGGCACTGGTCTTGTCGAGCTGAGGTTCCTCGAACAGCAAGGTGGCGGCATCCGGTATCGCGGGGGCGGCATGGGCCATGCCGGCGAGGGCGAGGAAGATCAAGCCCACCAGGCATGGTCGCCTCGGGCTGCGATGGAAATAGCTGTTCATGCCGGTTGTCCCTCCGCGTGGCTCGGCGCAGCCGTCATGACGCGGTAGTCATAGGCCGGTGGCGAGGAAACGGCCGACTCGGATGCGGCCAGGGCCTGCATGCGGTCGTGCCAGGGCGATTTGTGGCAGGCTGGATCGGTTGCGCCGGCATCGCCGGTCAGCGCGAGGGCCTGGCAGCGGCAGCCGCCCCAGTCGCGCTCCCGCCGTTCGCAGCTGCGGCAGGGATCGGGCATCCAATCGGTGCCGCGATAGGCATTGAAGGCCGGCGAGGACTGCCAGGTTTCCGCCAGCGTGTGCTCGCGAACCGACCAGAACTCGAGATGGGGGATGGTTTCGGCGGCATGGCAGGGCAGGATCTTGCCGGAGGGTGTCACATTGAAGGTGCGCCGCGCCCAGCCGCCGCTGCATGGCTTGGGATAGGCAGAATAATAGTCGGGCACGACGAGGTCGATGACGATGCGGCCCTTCAGCCGCTCGCGCGCCTCCTCCACCAGGGCGATCGAGGCGTCTGCCTGCGCGCGTGTCGGCATCAGGGCGGCACGATTGCGCTGGGCCCAGCCATAATATTGGGTGTGAGCGATTTCAACGCGCTTGGCCTGCATCTCGACGGCGAGATCGATGATGTCGCCGACCTCGCCAATATTGGCGCGGTGAACGACCGCATTTACCGTCAGCGGCAGATCCAGCGCCACCACGTGCCGGGCGAATTCCCGTTTCCTGGCATGCGCACCGGCAAGGCCGCCAATGCGCTCGGCTGTCTCAGCTGCGGCCGCCTGGATGGAGAGCTGCACATGATCGAGGCCGGCCTCGGCCAGGGCGTCGAGCCGGCTATCCGCTGCCCCGACGCCGGCCGTGATCAGGTTGGTGTAGAGGCCGAGCTCGGCGCAATGGGCCGTCAGTTCCACGATGTCGGGCCGGGTGGTCGGCTCGCCGCCAGACAGGTGCACATGCAGCACGCCCAGCGCGGCTGCTTCGCCGAACACGCGCTTCCATGTCGCCGTGTCCAATTCCTGCGCGCGGTGATCGAGTTCGAGCGGGTTCGAGCAGTAGGGACAGCGCAGCGGGCAGCGATGCGTGAGTTCGGCCAACAGGCCGATGGGATTGGGAATGCGGGCGCCGCTCGTCATCGCTCGATCACCCGCTTGATGAGAAGGTCGTCGAGCATGGCGATGACGTCACCCTCGATCACCTCGCGCGCCTCGCCATAGCGCTCGGCGAGCAGATCGCAGATTTCGCCGACGTTGCGCTGCCCGTCCACCAGTTCCACCACGCTCGCCGCCACCGCATCGAGGCCGAAGGCGCGTTCGGGTGCCAGCAGCATGTGCTTGTCGCGGACCGTGTCGAAGCGAAGCCTGACGCCGCGCGGCAGGCGCGGCACGTCCTGGGGCGAGAGCGCACTCATGACGCCAGCTCCATGCCCGGAATCCAAGCGCCGGGCGGCGGTAGGCCGGGCGTCACATAGGCATGCTGCAGCGCATCGAGCTGCGCCCACAGCACATCGCATTTGAAGGCGAGGGCAGCCAGGACGGCTTGTTGCAGCTCGATGGTGGTGGCGTGCTGCTTGACGTAGTCGAGCGCGAAATCGGCATCGCGAGGCGCTTGCGACAGGCGCTTGTCGAAATAGGCGAGAGCCTGGGGCGAGATGAAGTCGTAACTGGCCAGCATGCCGGCGATGCGCTCGGAGATGATGGTGGGCGCGAACATCTCGGTCAGGGAGGAGGCGATTGCCTCCAGCAGCGAACGGTCGCGCACGAAATCGACATAGGCCTGCACGGCAAAGCGCGTCGCCGGCAGCAGGCCGCGGGTAGAGACCACATAGTCGCGCGGGAAGTCGAGGCTGTCGGTCAGTTTCAACCAGCGCTCCAGCCCGCCATCGCCGTCGGAGGTGCCGTCATGGTCGACGATGCGCTGGCGCCAGATCCGGCGCAGGGCCGCCTCCTGCATGCGGGCGAGGAGGGTGGCGTCCTTCACCGGGATCATGGCCTGGTAGAAGTAGCGGTTGAGGGCCCAGGCGCGCACCTGGTCCCGGCTGAGGCGCCCGCCATGCAGGGCGGCGTGGAAAGGATGGAGATTGTGATAGCGCCGATGGCCGATGTCGCGCAGCGCGGCTTCCAAGGCGGAGGGCGAAAGGAGCTTGGTCATAGGCGAAACACCATGCCGTCATGGGCGACCTGCCAGCCGGCTGTCTCGACCGCTCGCCGTTCGGGCGAGCCTTCCACCAGCACCGGGTTGGTATTGTTGAGATGGATGAAGACCCGCTGTCGCACCTGCAGGCCGGCGAGGGCAGCCATCGAACCATCGGGGCCGGCTATCGGCATATGGCCCATGCGTCGCCCCGTCTTGGTGCCCACGCCATGCCGGATCATCTCATCGTCCTCCCAGAGCGTGCCGTCGAACAACAACAGATCGGCATCGGCGATGGTTTCGCGCAGCCAGGGTGGCACGGCGGCGCAGCCCGGTATGTAGGCGATCCGCCTGGAGCCGCTCGCCAGGATCGCCCCGACCGTCGCTTCGCTTTCCTCGCCCAGACGCATCGGCTCATCCTCGCGCCAGAGCGGCAATTTTCCCGGGACCGGCACCAACGTCACGGTCAGGCCCGGCACGGCTTCGAAGCCCTGGCCGGGTAGCACGGCCAGGCGCCGCACGACATCGCGCGCCAGCACGTCGAACACCCGGTTGTCGGCCAGGCTGTCCAGCGTTTCGGCCGTGCCGTAGAGCGTGAAGGCCTGGCGTTCGCGCAGCCCCAGCAGGCCGGCGACATGGTCGACATCGCCATTGGTCAACAGGACCGCCGCAATCGGCGAATGGCGCGGAAATTCCTTGGGCTGGAGCGCGGGCACCGCCAGGATCTGCTGGCGGATATCGGGCGAGGCATTCAGCAAGAGCCAGTCTGCCCCATTCGCCGAAACGGCGATGCTCGACTGGGTGCGGGGCCGGACCCGATTATCGCCAGCCCAGGCCAGACGGCAAACCGGACAGCCGCAATTCCATTGCGGAACGCCACCTCCGGCTGCCGCCCCCAGAACGACGGCATGCAAGTCTGCTTGCATGGCTCCGGTTCCGTTACTGTCGCCGGTTCAGTTCAGAACTCCGGCGGCAGATCCTCGTCGGACATATAGCCCGTCACTTCCATTCCCACGCAAAACTCGATGATTTCAGGTTTGGTCCAGCGCATTTCAATTCCTCCGTTGCTTGGGTTGTGAGCTTTTTCATAAGGAATTTATAAGTATTAATCTTGGATGTTGCCAAGATCATTACCAACAACACTATCCACGTCTTCCATCAATACCGCAAGTGAAAATAGGTGCGGGATTGCACGGGCCTCGTTTGAAGAGAGTAGGAGCGGGCAGCATTCCGATCGGCGCTCCCTGGGGGCGCTGGCATCCAGCCGGTTTTTGGCCATGCCGCCTCCCGCACGGGAATGGATTCGATCTGTTGGAGACAGCGACATCATATCCAAATATGTGGTATCGGACTCGAATAATGTCCAAGCTACTTTGGTGTCGAAAACCTTAGGTGAGACATGCGCCATTTTGGGAGTGCTATTGCTGCTGCAATCATCTTGGCGATCTTGCCGAGCTACACGATGGCGGCTCCAATTTGCCAAGTATCGCAGGCCATACAACAACGCATTCTTTTTTCCATTTGTGGGGAATTGGGCTCCCATCCCGCTCGGGAGGGCAAGAGCTGTATTTTGCCGACCACCAGCCTCAATATCCAGGAGGCCGTCATTTTCACGGCATTCATCGAGCGATGCGGGAAGCGGGATTTTGCGGAACAAGCCTATCGCGGCATCGCCCGGGTATACGGCACATTCGCAACCATGGCTCGCTGCACCGGGGTCGATCTCGACATTGACGATATGATCGCCGCCGCCCGATCGAAGGAAGCAGCCAACAGCGCCGGACGGGCTTGCCCGCCCGCGCAGAGCGATGCGGCAAAAATGGCTCTGGCGGGTGTCGTCAAATTTTGGCAGGCCGAGACGGATTCGAACGCAATGGCTCTAATTGAGCGAGGTATTTATGGCGAGGCCGGAGTCGCCGTCGATGCAAAGGGCAATGTCACCGAAAAATAGATCCATGTCATCGCCCTCCGGGCTCGGCAGTCGCCTCCGGCGGAGCGGCTGCACGTCGCGCTCTTAAAATCCCCTCGCCCGCCCGTGCTGCCTCGTCAGCGTCCCGAGCGGTTGCCGGCCATGTCGAGCATGAAACCGCGGCCGCGTACCGTGCCGATCAAGGGGCCGCCGACGCGGGTGATATCGGCGAATTTGGTCCGGAGATAGCCGACATAGACGTCGACGACATTGAGCGAGACGCCGCCTTGCGTGGCCCAGAGGCGGTCGAAGATCTCGCCGCGTGAGACGGGATGGTTGGCGCTTTGCATCAGCAAGGCGAGCAGTTCAGCCTCACGCTGGGTCAGGCGCACATGTACGGTGCCATAATGGGCCTGCCGCGTCTCGTGGTCGAGCACGAGACGTCCGACGATCAGGCGCTCATGCTCTTCAGCGGTGCCGGAGCGATGCAGCAGGTGGGTGCGAAGCCGCGCCACCAGTTCGTCGAACTGGAAGGGCTTGACGATGTAATCGTCCGCTCCGGCCGTGAGGCCGTCCACCCTGTCCTGCACCTCGTCCTTGGCGCTGACAAACAGGATCGGCCCAGTATAACCGGTCTCGCGCAAGGCGCGGCAAACGTCGAGCCCCGAGCCGTCGGGTAGAATCATGTCGAGCACCACCGCGCAGGGATTGATATCCCGGGCGGTGTCGAGGGCCTGGTCCGCCCGCTCCACCGTGGTGACGTCGAACCCTTCCACCTTCAGGCCGCGGCTGAGCATCGAACCGATGTCAACATCGTCTTCGACGAGCAATACATTCATGATGTAAATCCTGTGTGCGTATTCCCCTCGGCGGCTCGGGGCAGTGTGATCGCCACCCGCGTGCCGCGCTCGATCTTTGGATCCGATGCTATAACGATGCTGCCATGATGTCGCGTGATAACCCACTGTGCCAAAGCGAGGCCGATGCCGAAGCCTGAGGCGGCGCCGCTGTCGCGGCTGACGAAACGCTCGAACATCTGCTCGCGTGCCTGGGCCGGGATGCCGCAGCCATCGTCGCTGACGAAGATGCTGGCGGCGTCGGATGCATCCTCCAAGCGCACCTCTATGCGCGTGGCCCCCTTGGCATGGCGGACCGCATTGTCGATCAGGCCTTCGACCACCTGGCGGATCCAGTCGCCATCCGCGACGATGTCGCCTGGTGCCTCGGGGAGAGCGAGCGCAATCTCGAGCTGGTGGCGCCGCGCCACGGGTGCATAGCTCTCGACGGCGTCTGCCAGCAGGCGCGCCAGGTCGATGCGGCGGAAATCGAGGGTGATCTCGCCGCTTTCCGAGCGCGCGACGCGCAGCATGTCCTCGACCCGCCGATGCAGGCGGAAGGCGCGCTGGCGGATGATGGCGAAGGTGGTGCGGACTTCTTCGGGGGCAATGGAGGGCGCGCGCAGGGCAATGTCGCATTCGCCCAGAACCACGGTCAACGGCGTGCGCAGCTCATGGCTGACATCGGCAAAGAAACGCCGGCGCGAGCGGTCGATGCCTGCCAGCCTCTCATTGGCGGTGGTGAGATCGGCCGTTCGCTCGGCCACGGTGCGTTCGAGCGCGGCTCTGTCCAGCGACAATCTATCTTCGCGCCGGGCCAGCGAGGCCGCCATGCGGTTGAAACGGGCCACCAGCAGGCCGAGCTCGTCGCGGGCTCCGATGGCGAGCCTGATATCGAGCTTGCCGCGGCCGATGGCGATGGCGGCATCGTCGATGGCGCTGATACGCCGCAGCAGCGGTCGGGTGATCCGCTGGTGCAGCAGGATCGCGATGAGAATGGCCAGGATCGCGGCAGCAATGGCAGCAATGGTGAGGCGCTGCGAAGTACGGGCGATATCCTCGCGTGCCAGCTTGACGGCTTGGCGCTCGGCCTCCACCAGAGCGGACAGCCTCGGGCCGGCACTCAGGCCGAAGCCGTTGAGGGCTCCGCGAATGGTATCGCTGCGCGCGGCCGCATCCACCTGCTCGAGTCCGCCGGCGATAGCTGCATCCAGGCCGGCAACATCCGCACGCAGCAGAGCCAGCATGCGCTCCGGCGGCTCGGTGCGGCCGGGCACGGCTTCGCCCTGCCAGGGATCGGCACCGGCCGAATTCAGCACGGTGTCGATCTGGCTCTTCAAGGCGGTCAGGCGCAGGCGGCTCGGCGCCGCGGCCTGGGCGCTGTCGATGGCGGCGAAGGCATAGTCGGTGAGGCGTCCAGAGGCCTCGGCAAGCAGGTCGAGCCGGCGTTGCGACACGGTGAGCCGCTCGACGGCGAAATCGGAGGTGCGCACCGCGAACAACAGACCGGCCGCCGCCAGCAGCGTCAGCATGGCGGCACCGGCGATCAGGAAGGAGAGGGAGCCTCGGATCGATCCCATGCCGCCATGAACCAGAAATGTTCCGACCATTTGCAGTCGGTTGCGTATGCACACTTGCCCAGCCGAGGCACCGACGCAAGGCTGCGGGCCCCAAAGTCCTGGAGCGTTTTGCGGCAGTACCCTGTTTTCAGATGTCGGTGGACAGGTCGCGCTTGGTGACGCAGCGCCAGTTGCGTACTTTCCATTGGCGATGCGTGGATTGCCACTGGGCGATGGTTTCCTGTGCATGCAGCAGGCAGGCCATGCTGTCGCGTGTTTCCATGGACCAACTGATGCGCTCCTCGCGGCAGTTGTCGGGCGCGCCCATCAGGCAGACTGTCATGAGAATCCACATCGCTTGCCTCTTGGGCCGCCTCTCGTGCAGATGGAGACAATAAGCCTGTTCTCGTTCGCGGTTTCAATCAAGCTGCACATGCGGCCTACCTCCGGGGAGGTAGCGCCAAGGTCCTCGGCTTCATCGGGCCGGCTCATGACACCGGCATCAGGATTTCGCCCTTGCCGAGGGTGGCAAGGTCGCCGGCCAGGCGCTCGGTTTGCTCACAGATGATCTCGGCCGATTGAGGCCTGATTGCCGCCACGGCGCGGCGAAGCAGTTGGGCGACCACGAGACGGTGCCGGCCCGTTGGCACGAAGCTCGGCAGCAGGGCGCCATGCGTGGAGGCGATGATGGTGCCGCGCCGCATGCCATAACCGGGATTGTCGCCAATACCCTGGGCCACGATAGTCCCGGCTATCAGGCCCGAGCCAGCGTAATCGCCCGCTCGTCCACCGATGAGAATCAGTCCTCGCCGCATGCGCTCGCCGAGCCTGTCGCCCGCGTCGCCTTCGATCACGAGGATGGCGCCGTCAAGGCCATGCATCGCACCATGGATCGCACCGCCGGCACGTTCACCGACGTGGCCGGCGATGCGGACAAGTCCTGCCGTCGCGGCGCTTGCGGCAAACGGGCCGGCATTGCCGGAGATCTCGATCGTGCCGCCCCGCATCGCCTGGCCGAGTCGCTGGCCGACATCGCCTTCCACCACGAGGCGGCCGGATTCGAGGCCGGCACCCACAAGGTCGAATCGCGTCGATCCGCCCTGGAAGCGAATATCGGTGCGTTCGCCTTCCTCGACGGCGAAGATATCGGCCACGGCGACGCCCCGCCGCGAGGTGCCGATCGGCAGTCTCTCGATCTCCGCGATGGAAAGCGCACCGATGCGATGCGGCACCAGGCCCGACAGGTCGAGGCGTTCGGGCGGGGCTTCGCGCAGGCGAAAAATGAGGGCACTCATGTCAGCAACTCGCGCAGATGAAAGTGATATTTGCCGAGCTTGCCGCCGTAATTGCCGGCGGTGACACGCACCAGGCCGTTCTGCGGGCCTACTTGGACGGCCGCATGCAGGCCCTCTCGCATCGAGGCCCGCACGGCCTCGGCCGAAAATCCGTCGATGACGATTTCGAGCACCGCTCCGATTTCGGGCGCCAGGGCCGCGCGACTGCGGCCCTTCAGCGTCGGACAATAGGGATCGTTGGTCGAGGCGATCATGCCCTTGGTGCGCCCGCCGACCTTGGAGCCGGAGCGCACGATACCGCCGGGAAAAGGCAGGATCACGTCCGATACCGCCGATGCTGCCCTGGCGGCGGCCTCGGCCACCGCCAGCGTGCCTGCCTGGTCGCGGCCGAGGAACAAGAGATTGCCGCCACCGACTGCGCCCTCGACGAGGCCGGTATCGTGTTCGCAGACGAATTCGCCGTCCATCACCGGCACCCGCCAATAGCGATGGCCACCGACACGCTTGGCCGTCTCGTAGCCATCGCCGAAATAGCGGATATTGGCGCCCAGCTTGAGACGCCGCGCGCCCTCGGAGCCGGCATAGCAGGCCGAGCCGGGGCTGGTCAGCACGCATTGGCCGACACGCCGCGCGAGCTGCTTGCCGAGCCCGTCGGCGTCGAAGCCGAACAAAAGAACGCGCAGGCCCGGCCTGCCGTCCGGAGTCTCCTCCGGCGAGAGGCTGCGGTCGATGCCGGCCTCGATGCCGCAGCCGATCACCGAAGTGGCGAAGCCCGTCAGGCTCGCTGCCGCAATCTCGGCCCAGCGCGGCGTATCGGCCGTCAACACGATTGCCGTCGCGGCCATGCCGAAGGCTTCGGCAAAGGTATCGTCGATGGCGATGCCGTTGAGCGTCAGGTCGGAGCTGCGTGTTGGGTCAGAGCTGAGTGTTAGGTCAGACATGGCTCGACCTCGAAAACGTTTCTTTCGCCGAAGGCCTCCAGAGGTACGGCAAAGCTTTCCAGGCCGGCACCGAAGCGCTCCTCGAGATAGCGATCGGCGTGACGCTGCATGGCCGGGTCGAACTGTGGCGCCAGCGTCAGGGTGCGGCCGGCGCGCCATCCCAGCGGCTCGCCTTTGCGCACCACAACCGCGCCGTCCTTGAGCACGAGCTCGGCCGAGGCGAACATGGCAGTGCGGTCGGCATCCTCGCGGTAGACAGCTACGTCCGCCCGTGCGCCGGGCTTGAGATGGCCGCGATCCGCCAGCCCGAGCAGGCGTGCCGGGGCGGCGCGGGTCATGATTGCCACCTCCGTCAGGGTGTATTCGCGCTCGATCGCGGTAAGGCCGCTGCGCTCACGCACGATATCCGGCAGGCTCGCCAGGGTCCGGTCCCGTTCCGCCTTGTCCATGAGCAGATGAATGAGGCGGGGATAGGCGGTGAACGGGCCACCATTGGGATGGTCGGTGGTGAGCAGCACACGCCAGGGATCCGGCGAAAGCAGGAAAAGTTCGAGGCCGATGGCGAACTGCAGGGCATTGATGTCCGAGTTTCGGCGATAGCGGTAGGGCACGATGCCGCCGCCCTCGGCGTCGCCATCGACCAGGATCCATTTGCGCGGCCGGCCGGCCTTGCGGCTGGAGAATTGCCGGAGAATGTCGAGCGATATCGTACAGGTCTGGCCGAACACCACCTGGCCGACATCGATGGTCGCGTTGGGATTTGCCGCCAGGGCCTCGCAGACCTCGGCGGCGGCGGAGGCGATCCCGCCGCTCTCGTGTCGGGCATAGCTATAGAACTGGGCGTGGGCGAAATGAACGGGCCGGCCTTCCGCTGCCTGCATGGTGGCGACCAGCGTATCGACGGCGCCGGGCAGGCCGAGATTGTTGCAGTGGACATGCAGCGGGTGCGGCACGCCGATGGCCATGGTCGCGTCGAGCAGGGCCAGGAGGATCTGGCGCGAGGTCAGGCCATAGCTCGGCACCTCGTCGTCGAGCCCGAAGGCGCGGACATTCTGCTTGAAGGCGGCCGCCCCGCCGGCATTGATGACCTTCACCCCGAGCCCGCGCGACGTCGCCAGCGTCAACGCCGTCAAGTCGCGCACTGCCTGGGCGCCCTCCTTGCGCCGGAGCAAGGAGAGCAACTGATCATCATTGCCGAGCACGCTGAGGGCGCCACGGTCGATGAGGGGAATGTCGTCGAGCTCGAGATGGGTTGCCAGTGCGGCGCTGGGCGCCAGTGCCGGCTCGATCACCGTTGTATATCCCATGCGCGCGTAGAGGCGTCCGGTCTCGAAGGCCGACCAGCGGGCCGTCGAAAAGGGCAAAGCCGGGTCGCCGGCGGTTTCGCTGACATGGAGTTCGGGCAGCAGCAAGCGTGCCAGGGTCACGTTGCCGCCGGCAATATGCGAATGGACGTCGATGCCCCCAGCCATCACCACGCAGCCGCGCGCGTCGATAACGGTGTCGGCGACGGCCTGTACCGGCTTTTCGACGATGCGCTCGTCCTGGATCCACAGATCCGCCTTGCCGTCTCGGCCGGAAACGGGGTCGACGATGCGCCCGCCTGCGATGCGTGTCAGCATGATGCCTGCCCCTTCTCGCCGATCGCGGCCTGGATGGCGTCGAGGATCTCGGCCGCACGGGTGTTTCGCGAGGCGGTGCCGGTTCCGATGGCGGTGAGGGTGGCGCGGCGCTCGTCGAAGCAGACGGCTGCGCCGGCCTCTCCTGGAACGTCGACCTCGATCACGATGCGGGCCTGCGCTCCATCGGGGCGTCCCGATAGCGCGATGCATGGAAGGTTTGTCGGCGCCGCTTCGGTATTGGCCAGGGCATCGAGCCATAAGACCGCGTCAGCCTCACCGTCTGCCATCAGGCGTCGCGCGTCGAAGCGCCAGAGATCGTGCTCTGGATAGCCGCGTCCCAGCCCGACGCGCGGCGCGTCGCCGGTCGTCCAGCTGCCTACCGACAGGGCTAGCCGCGCCGTGGCCGGCACCCCGAGCGGCAGGCTGGAAAAGCGGTTCTTGTCATTGAGATCCTTGATCAAGCCTTGCAGCATGCCGACGGCTGGCTCGCCCAGTTCCTGGGGATCATAGACGGCGACCCCGAAACGGGCAGCTTTGGCCCTGTCGGCGACGGCCTCCAGCGCCGTCGTCTCGGGACCGGATGGCAGGTGGCCGGCCGCCAGCGCGCGCAGCAAGGCGAGCTGCCCCGGCAGGTTGGCTTGCTCGACGTCCAGGCCGACGACGTCGCGCTTGGCGACACCGGCCAGGGGCGCGGGAGCCACCACGAGTTCGGCGAGCAGGGGATGGGCGCCGACCTTGCGCCCCACTATCAGGAGCAGGTCGGCGCGGTTGCGCGCTTCGGCCCAGGTCGTGGTCATGGCGCCGTGAGCGGCGAGCGCGCCGAGATCGGCATACAGCGCGTCCGAGCCCGCGCAATCGAGGGAAGCACCGATATGGAAGGCGAGCCGATAGGCGGCGCGCACCGCGTCGACATCTCCGGCCAGTCCGCCGATGAGGGGAGTGCGAGCCTCGCGCAGAATCCTCGCCGCCGCGACGACGGCCTCGTGCTGATCAACTGGCTGGCCTTCGATCCAGGCTCGCATCCGAATGCCGTCTCCTGCCTTTCATTTTCGCTATAGCTAACAACCACCTCAGCGTTCGGCCAAGTACCTCAGCGCTCTCTGGCAAATTTATAAGAATAATATGGACTATTTCTAAGAAATCGCTGCGTTGCCAACGATGTTTATTTGTTATGATATTTTCCTATTGGGGAGGCCGAGCCGATGTATCAGCACAAGGGAACGACCTTACCCGGATTTGAAACCGCCTCACCGGCAAATCCCGCATCGATTCGCGTGAAGGCCTGTGCCCGGCTTCATCTCGGTTTTCTCGATCTGAACGGGGGCCTCGGCCGCCGCTTCGGCAGTCTCGGCCTCGCGGTGAGCCGGCCTGCGGTGGATCTGATGGTGTCGGACGCCGAGCGCTTGATTGCCGAGGGCGAGGAGGCCGAGAGGGTATTGCGCTATGCCGAGGCGGCCGCACTCCATCTCAATGTGGAGCCGCGCGGCCATTTCCGGCTGCGTCACAGTATCATCCCCCATGCCGGCCTCGGTTCGGGTACGCAGATCGCCCTGGCGGTGGCGGCAGGTCTCGCCCGGTTGCGAGGGCGGCCCTTTCGGGCGCGCGATGCCGCAGAGGCGCTCGACAGGGGCAATCGTTCTTCAGCCGGCCTGGCCACGTTCGAGCGGGGCGGCCTCATTCTCGACGGCGGACGCGGCGAGGACGATAGAGCGCCTCCGATTCTTACCCGCCTGCCTTTTCCCGATGCCTGGCGGGTGCTGCTGATCTTCGACACGTCCACCCATGGCCTGCATGGCGAAGCAGAGGTCAGCGCCTTCCGGCAATTGCCGCCCTTTCCAGCGGAGGCGGCCGCTCATTTGTGCCGGCTCGCCCTGATGCGCATCCTGCCGGCCGTGGCGGACCGGGATGTCGAGGCCTTTGGGGCCGGCGTGGCCGAATTGCAGCGCGTGGTGGGTGATCATTTCGCGTCGGCGCAAGGCGGTCGCTTCACCAGTCCTTCCGTCACCAAGGTGTTGACGGCTTGCGAGCAGCGCGGCGTAGCCGGCATCGGCCAGAGTTCCTGGGGCCCGACAGGCTTTGCCATCATCGGCTCCGAGGGCGAGGCCCGCAGATTGGTTGCCGCTCTCAAGGCGGACGGACTGCCACCCGGCATCCATCTGGATATCGTGCGCGGCCGTAACCAGGGTGCCCAAGTTAGGATTGAGCACACGGGGGTCAACCGAGACACCACGCTCAAGAGGAGGCTTGCGTCCTGATGGCCCGATCGATCCTGCATATGCTCTCGCCGCTCAAGCATATGAGCCCCTTCGACATCAACATGGCTGTCGATGCGGGGTTCGATGTCGTCATTCCCTACACTGGCGTGACGCTGGAGGAGATCCGGCCGCTGGTGCAGGACGCCATTTTCTCACGGGCGCCGGGCGATGGCAGCCGCACGTCGATCTTCATCGGCGGCAAGAATGGCGCCCTTGCCCTCGACATGCTCGATGCCGCGAAAAAGGCTTTCGTGCCGCCCTTTGCCCTCAACCTGTTCACAGACCCCGCAGGGTCCTTCACCACCGGTGCCGCCATGGTCGCCAAGGTCAAGGCCGTGCTCAGGGACAGGCATGGTGGCGAATTGGCCGGGCGCAAGGTCGTAATCTTCGGCGGGACCGGTGTCGTTGCCTATTGCGCCGGCGTGCTGGTCGCGCTCGAGGGTGCCCAGGCGGTGCTGGCGGGCCATGACGGTACCAGGCGCGTCGCCGATATTGCCGCCGGCATCAAGCAGCGCTTCGGCGTCGATATCGGCTATGCCGATGGCAGCACGCCCGAGGCTCGTCGGGCGGCGGTCGCAGGTGCCGAAATCGTCCTGTCCAGCGGGCCCGCCGGCGTCAACATCCTTTCCGCCGCCGATCTCGATTCCGTGCCGGGGCTGCTGGTCGCGGCCGACGTCAATGCCGTCCCGCCGGCGGGGGTGGAGGGTGTTGGTGTCATGGCCAATGGCGAACCCTTCGGAAATGCAAAGGCGCTGGCGGTCGGCGCACTCGCCATCGGAAACGTCAAATACAAGACCGAACTCGGCCTTTTCAGCCGCCTCCTGGCGACTGACAAGCCGATCAGCCTGGATTTTCGCGATGCTTACAAGCTTGCCCTCGAGATCGCAGGGTGAGGGCGCCTGCGTCCTGATCGCCGCACAATCGGGCCGCGGCCTTGCCGCCGCCGCCCGTCGCGCGGGCTACAGGCCGCTGGTCGTCGACCTCTTCGGTGACAGTGACATGAGAACCTTGGCTGCCGGCTATCGCCAGGTCCGAGGCCGGTTCGGTGTGGGGGTTGCCGGAGCCGCCGTTCTCGATGCGCTGGAGGAATTGGCTCTTGCCAGCGCCGATTCGCCTTTCGGTGTCGTGCTGGGCAGTGGTTTCGAGGCGAGCCCCGCCTTGATCCAGGCCATCGACGAGCGTTTCGGCCTGATCGGTGCCAGCGCTCAAACGGTGGCACAGTTGAAGAATCCCGCGGGCTTTGCGCGCATGCTGGCAGAGCTCGGCATCGGCCATCCCCAGATCCGGCTGGAGCCCGTGGCGTCATCCGTGGGATGGCTGTCCAAGCGTCGTGGCGGCTCGGGCGGGGGGCACATCCGCAAGGCCCGCATGAACAGGCTGGCGCCTGGGAATTATCTGCAGCGGGCGGTGGAGGGGGAGCCGGTTTCCATCGCTTTCCTCGCCGATGGCCGCCAGGCACGGACGGTCGCCCTCACGCGCCAATGGCCTTCGCCGGGCCGGGGCGCTGGCTGGCGTTATGGCGGCGCGATCGAACCGGGCGGACCGGCTGCGGTCGATCGGGAGATCGAGGTCGCGATAGGCCGGATCGTGGCCGCCACCGGGTTGCGGGGTCTCGCCAGCGCCGACCTGCTGGTGGCGCCGGACCGCTGGTGGCTCCTGGAGATCAATCCGCGGCCGGGCGCCACCCTTGACTGTCTCGATCGGCGCCCGACGCCGCTATTCGAACGTCATTGCCGCGCGAGCATGGGCGAACTGGGCGAGGCCGAGGCGCCTCCCGAGGAGGCCGCCGGCACCATGATCGTCTATGCCGACAGCACCATCGCCGAGGTGCCTGACGTTGCCTGGCCCGCTTTCGTGATGGACCGGCCGGAGCGCGGCAGTGCGATCAGGGCTGGCGCGCCGATCTGCACGGTAGCCGCCACGGGACTGGATATCGCCACCGTCCGCAACCTGCTCGACGCGCGGGCATCTGAAATTGCACGTCTCGTTCAACAAGAGAGAGTTCCCGCGTGACGATTTTCCCGCAGCTCCCGAGCGTCAATGCGCTGGCTAGACCGCTGGTCGACAATCTCGTCGCCGATGCCGCGGGCCTGCGGCTGACGGTTGGCGTGGGGCCAGGCGGGTGTCGCTTCATCGATGCCGGTGCCGATGTCCCCGGTTCCATCGAAGCCGGCCGCCGGATTGCCGAGATCTGCCTGGCGGGCCTCGGCCGGGTGACGATCGCGCCCACCGGACCGGTCGAGCGCTGGCCCTTTTCCGTCAATGTGCAGACGACCAATCCGGTATTGGCCTGCCTCGGCTGTCAGTATGCCGGCTGGAGCCTGCGCGCCGGAGCCGGCAAGGAAGCCTATTTTGCCCTGGGATCGGGGCCGGGGCGTGCCGCGGCGCGGGTGGAGCCACTCTTCGTGGAACTGGGCTACAGCGACGAGGCCGACAGCGCCGTCCTGATCCTGGAAACGGCCTCGCCGCCGCCGGAGGCCGTGGTGCGCAATGTCGCGGAGGCGACGCGGCTGGCGCCCGACGCCCTGACCTTCATCTATGCGCCGACCCAGAGCCTGGCCGGGGCGACCCAGGTCGTCAGCCGGGTGCTCGAGGTCGCCCTGCACAAGGCCCACAGCCTCGGCTTTCCGCTCACCGACATCGTCGATGGGCTGGGCACGGCGCCTTTGGCGCCACCCACGCCGGATTTCGTGCGCGCCATGGGACGCACCAATGATGCCATCATCTATGGCGGGCGCGTGCATCTGTTCGTGTCCGGCCCTGCCCAGGCCGCCAAGTCCCTGGCCGAGGCGTTGCCGAGCCCGGCCTCCCGCGATCACGGCAAGCCCTTCGCCGAGATATTCAGCCGCTTCAAGGGAGATTTCTATGCCATCGACCCGCATCTGTTCAGCCCGGCGGAAGTCATCGTCACTGCGCTCGAGAATGGCGAGACCTTTCGCGGAGGTTATCTGATGCCGGATCTAGTGGACGCCTCCTTCTCGTAAGATCACCAGGCCCCCCTTCGGAACCCAACCTCGCAGGAACTCTTGGCAGGACATGTCGAATTGAACCCGGTCGAATATCCCGTCGGACGCGGATTGCGTATCGGTCTCGCCGCCGACAACGGCGAATGGCACCGCGGGCGCCTGCTTGGCGCCCTGCGCGCCTGCGGCATCGAGCCGGTGCTGTTTTCCCTGGCCGACGTGGCTGTGGTCACTGGCGGGGGCGAGCCGCTGCGCCTGCCCGGCTTCGACGGAGAACTGCCCGACGGGGTCTTGCTGCGCACCATTTCGGGCGGCACCTTCGAGGCGACCACCTTGCGGCTCGGGGTGCTGCATGCCCTGGTTGCCGCAGGGGTGGTGGTGTGGAACGACCCGCGGGCCATCGAGCGCTGCGTCGACAAGTCGATGACCAGCCTGCTGATCGCCAGGGCGGGCTTGCCGACCCCGGATACGTTCGTGGTGTCGAGCCGGGAGGCGGCAGCCGACACCGTGCGGCGCGAGGCCAGGCCGAACGTGCCGCTGGTACTCAAGCCTCTGTTCGGTTCGCAGGGTGAGGGCTTGCGCCTCATCAGTGTGCCGGAAGATCTTCCGCAGCCCGAGGAGGTGGCGCGGGTCTATTATCTGCAGCGCTTCGTACGCCGGAACGTCGAGGGGTGGCGGGATTACCGCGTCTTTGTCTGCGATGGCCGCGTGGTGGCGGCCATGGCGCGCGAGGGTGATGGCTGGATTACCAATGTCCATCAGGGCGGGCGTCCCTCGCGCTGGCAGATGCCGGAAGAAGCAGAGGACCTTGCGCTGAGAGCAGCCCAGGCGGTGGACGTGTCCTTCTGCGGCGTCGACCTCATCGAGGATGATCAGGGTCGCTTCCTGCTGCTCGAGGTCAACAGCATGCCGTCCTGGTCCGGCCTGCAGAGCATTGTCGACGTCGATATCAGCCAGGCCATCGTCCGCGCCTTCTTGAAGGCCGTCTATGCCGCCCGCCGTCCCGCCATGGTGGCGGTGTCATGAATTATCATCAGCATGGCCTCGATCTCGCCAGTGCCTATGAGGACGCCTGCCTGGCCGAACTCCAGGCCTTGAAGCCCGGCAATGTGCATGTCTTTGCCGATACCGGGGAGACCAAGGTCGCCGATTTCGAGGCGAGCGCGCGAACCTCCGCGCCGTCGATCGGGCGATCCGGCGCCGGCGTCGGGGCGCGTATCCTCGGTGCGATCCGAGCGACGCATGAGGCCATCGGCTGGAACACCAATCTCGGTATCGTGCTGCTCTGCGCGCCGCTTGCCGCAGCGGCCGAGTTGCAGGGGCCGCTGCGCACCAGCCTGGCCTCGATCCTGCGCGCTCTCGACACAAACGATGCCGCCGATGCCTTCGAGGCGATCCGCCTGGCTTCGCCCGGCGGTCTTGGAAACGCCGACCGCCACGATGTCCGCGAGCCGCCGACCGTGACTTTGCGCGAGGCGATGAATGAGGCCGCCGAACGCGACCGCATTGCCCGCGCCTATGTCACGGATTTCGAGGATGTCTTCGAGACGGGCTTGCCGGCGCTCGAGGTGGCTCATGCTGCTGGCCTCGAACGATCCTGGTGCGCCACGGCCGTTCACATGACCTTTCTGTCGCGTTTCCCCGACACCCATATCGAGCGCCGCGGGGGTCGCGACCAGGCTGAAACCGTCAGGGCGCATGCTGCCCGGATAGTCGAGGCAGGGCTGTCAGGTCCCACCTCTCTCGCACCCTTGCTGGCATTCGATGCCGAATTGAAGAAAGGAGATCTAAACCCCGGAACTTCCGCCGATTTCACCGTGGCGACATTGTTTGCCGCCGCGATCATGCGCCTTCCGGCCGCTGGCAACTGAACGGATGCTTGCTGGTAACGGAATGCGCGGTTACGCTCACAAAGCTATCTGGCCAACCGGTTCGGCGCCGTGCCGAACGCTGCAAACAAGGATAGATGGCCCGGCCGCCGTTCCCAGGGATCGGGGCCTTTGTTCTCGCAGGGAGGACTATCGAATATGGCAAAGATCAACAAGGTTTTGATCGGTGAATCCCTTGTCGGCGACGGCAATGAAGTCGCTCATATCGACCTGATCATGGGTCCTCGCGGCTCGGCCGCGGAGACGGCGTTCTGCAATGCCCTCACCAACAACAAGGATGGCTTCACCTCGCTTCTCGCGGTGATCGCCCCAAACCTGCAATGCAAGCCCAACACCTTGCTGTTCAACAAGGTGACCATCAAGGGCGCCAAGCAGGCCGTGCAGATGTTCGGCCCGGCTCAGCACGCCGTGGCGCGCGCGGTGCAGGACAGCGTCGCCGACGGTACCATTCCCGCCGACGAGGCCGACGACATCTTCATCAGCGTGGGTGTCTTCATCCATTGGCTGGCGGACGACGACGCCAAGATCCAGAAATACAATTACGAAGCGACCAAGCAGGCGATCGAGCGGGCGGTTACCGACTGGCCGAGCGCGGCGGAAGCCACCAGCAAGCGCGAAGAGGTCAAGCACCCCTTCGCCGCTTAGATAGGGGACAGCCCTGGGCAGGAGCCGCCTGCGCCCATGCCTGCAGGCCTGCTTCAGCGGCTGGCCGCCATCTTTCTCGGACGCTGAAATTTCGCCGGAGGGAACCTGTTTCCTCCGGCGAGACCTGAGTTTTTGTTTCAGAGGCGCCCGTCATGCAGGGCCGAGGCGACGAGAATGCCGGACACGCCGATCTTCGAGAGGGCGGCAAGATCACGCCCGTCCCGAAGACCGCCTGCGGCATAGAGCCTGCAACGGGTGGGAGCTCGCCGGCGAAGCGCGGACAGCCGTTCGAGATCGGGTCCGCTACCCATACCCACGCGCCCCAGCGTCATGACGATCACCCGCTCCGGCCAGATCGACGGCGTGGCGAGGATCGCGGCCGGGCCGACATAGTCCTCGCCGCGAAAATCCAGGGACAGCACGGCATGATCGGCCAAGTCCCGCACGAGCTCGTCGCCAGTCTGGCTCTCCGAGCCGAGTACAGGAAGGCCGAGCCCCTCTGCCAGGAAGGCCTCCGCTTCGGAGCGGGTGGCAATGCCCGAGTCGACCCACAGACGCACCGCCGGAAAGGCGCTGGCGAGGCGTCGGAGACTGGCGACATCGCGCCCGCGTCCCTCGATACCGTCGAGATCGGCGACATAGAGATGGCGGGCCGGTACGGCAGCGAGCAGGCCGGCGGCGACATCGACCGGATCTGCCGTGGGGCTGAGCGGCGTAACGATCGGCTGGTAATGGGCGCGATCGCCTGCCTTGGCCCGCACCACCGATCCGTACCGGAGATCGATCACCGGCACGATCTCGACACCCGAGCTTTCCCGCCGGGCGGCATGGCTTTCGTCCTGTCGATCCGGTGCGGGCATGATGACAACTCTATCGGTGACGTGCCGTCTTTGTGGCACGATGCCGTGAACGGTGGAAGCGACAGCTATGGACTCGACGGAGCATCATGATCCCGAGATCGCCGGGGGTGATCTGGTGCTGGGCTGGGACCTCGGCGGCGTGCACGTCAAGGTCGCTGCCGTGGCACAGGGCCGGCTGCTGGCGGTGACGCAGGCACCCTACCAACTCAGGCAGGGGCTTGCAGTGCTCGACAAAGCCTTTGCTGCCTTGCCGGCCTGGGCCCGGCAAGCACGTCGGCATGCCGTGACCATGACCGGCGAGCTCAGCGCATTGTTCGACGACCGCGCTACCGGCGTTGCCGCCCTGACCGACTGGGCGACCCGTCATTGCCAGGGCGAGATCGCCATCTATGGTGGACGGACGGGCTTCCTGCCGCCCCATCGCGCGGTTGCTCATGCGGTGGATGTTGCCTCGGCCAACTGGCACGCGACAGCCGCCTTCGTCGCCTCCCGCCTGCCGAATGCCCTGCTGGTCGATATCGGATCCACCACCTCCGACCTCATCCCGATCGAGGAAGGGAGTGTTGCGGGCCTTGGCTACACCGACGCCGAGAGGCTGGCGTCGGGCGAGCTGGTCTATGCCGGCGTGGTGCGCACGCCCCTGATGTCGCTCGCCGACAGACTGCCCTTCCAGGGGCAGGATGTCACGCTGGTCGCCGAGCATTTCGCCACCATTGCCGATGTCCATCGCCTGCTCGGCACCTTGCCCGAGGAGGCCGACCAGCACGACACGGCCGATGGCCGCGACAAGAGCCTCGCCTCCACGCGCACCCGGCTGGCACGCGTCGTCGGCCAGGATGCGGGCGATGCGCCCGATCATGTCTGGAGCGAGCTTGCAGCCCATTTCGCCGAGCTGCAGCTGCGCCGCCTGCACGATGCCGCCGCCCGCATCCTGTCGCGCCGAAAAGGGGAGGCGCGCCCGCCTCTGGTGGGTTGCGGGGTTGGCCGCTTCGTGGCGCAGGCGCTGGCGACCCGCTTGGGCCTGGCCTATCACGATCTTGCCGATCTGGTGCCGAGCACTGACGGATCGAAGAGCTACTGGGCCTCCTCCTGCGCGCCGGCAGTGTCGCTCGCACTGCTCGCGGCCGAACAGACTGTCATCCCCGGCGAGCGAAGCGAAGGAAGGGGATCCAGAAGCTGAAAGACTCCACGCGCGGGCCCTGGATCCCCTTCCCTCGCCACGATGTGGCTCGCCGGGGATGACAGAGCCAGTCTGGGTCCGGGGGACCGCACCTCAGCCGGACGAGCCAGCCGGTTTCAGCCCGGCCAGGATCTTTGCCTCGATCCACTGCCAGGCTTCCAGTTCGGCTTGGCCGGCCGTCTTGCTGATGGCGATGCGCAGATAATCCATCTCTGTGCGGATCTTGTCGGGGCTGAGCATATGCAGCCTCGTCGACAGGATGGCGGCTTCCAGCACGGCCGCCTGGGCCCGGTTGTAACCGCGGAAGGGGTGATGCACGGCCTGGTGGACGACGCGGCAGCGAAAGCGCGGCCTGACCTCGTCGGCAACCACCTCCTCGACTGCGAGCTCCATATGGGCGAAGGCCTCGGCCAGCCTCACGCCCTCGATCCGCTCGCAGGGGCAGGTCGTCCACCCGCGCCGGCCGGTAACGCAGCCGGCGATCACCCTGATGTCGACCGGAGCGGCGGCGGCGAGGAAAGGATGGCGCTCCAGATTGGCGATGGTCGGCGAGGGGCGGAAGGGGGCGACGACATAATGTTCGCCGTCCTCGATCAGGCCGAAGGGGACCAGATGCGCGCTGCCATCGGCATTGAGCGTGGTCACGATGGTTTCGAGAATGCGCGGCATCGTTATTTTTCCTTGCGCCCGGCCAGCGTATGGCCTGGTGCCTTGAAGCCGGTGGCGTCCTCGCTCGGCCTGTCTGCGGCGCAGCCGAAGTCGAGCGGTTCGTCCTGGGCGTAACGCTTGCCGAGCCGCCAGGCGGTCTCGGCCTTGGCCAGTTCCGTGCCGAGATAGAAGGCGTGGGCCGCATCGTCGGTGACGCCGAGCTGCGGATAGAAGGGCAGGGCCTCCGTGCCGTGGGCATGGATGGCGCGGTTATAGGTGTGGATGCCGTCATCACTGACTTCGATGCGGAAATTGGCATCGCGCACGGCCTGCGCATTCTGCTGTACCTGCTCCGGGGAGCTCACCACCGGCCGCTTGTCGTGCAAGGCGAGCAGGGCCGAGCCATAGCCCTTGGGCAGGGATCCGTCGGCCTTGGCCGCGAACATCACCCGACGCGCGGCGTCGTGCTCCTGCAGCGTGCGGCGGGTGTGGGCGCTCACCTGGACCACCAACACCTGGCGGATGGCGAGCTCCGAGCAGATCCCCATCAGCAAGGCGGTCAGGCCCAGGCTGTCGGCTTCGGTCAGCTCGGTCAGATTGCCGGTCCCCATCAGGATCTCGGCTTGCGGCTTCAGGCGTCGGAACTCGACATAGCGCGCAAGGGAAGCCGCAAAGCCGAAATGGATGGGATCGAGCACGGGATCGGCGATATAGGGTTGGCCGGCCTGTTCCATGCGCTCGACCGCCCGCAGCAGCGAGGCGAGATCGCTGGGCTCCACCGGCACCAGCACCGGGATCGCCTGCGTCCCCAAAGCGAGATCGAGCGTGTGCTCGTTGAGGCTCAGCAGGAAATCGGCGCCGGCCTCGGCGCCGCGCCTGAGTTCGGTGGGCGAAGCACTGTCGACGCTGACCTTGAAGCCATGCTGCTTGAGCAATCTTATGCTGTCTTCGAGATGCGGGAAGGGCGTATCGGGAAGCGCGCCGAGATCGATGACGTCGGCGCCCTTGGCCGCCATGGCGCGCGCGCGTTCCAGCAATTGCCCGGGCGAAAGCTGCGAGGCCTCGACGATCTCGGAAAAGATGGTGACGTCGTGGCGCGAAAGATCGGGCGGATGTCCGCCCCGGCCGAGAAAAGCCGGCAGGTCGGCGATCTCGTCGGGGCCGCGGTCCACCGGAAGTCCGAAATGGGCGGAGAGGGCCGCAAGATCGGCCCGGCAGCGGCCGGGCAGCAGCACGCGGGTGATGCCCTCGGGCAGGGTGATGCGCCGGCGGATGATCTCCTCCGTCATCAGGGCGGCGACCTTGACTCCGGCATCGAGGATCGTCCAGTCGAAGGAAGCCGGACCCAGTGCGGTCAGCGTGCGCTCGAGCCTGACACGGCTGAGATGGCCGGTGATCAGGGCGAGATGGTCACGCATCTCAGCCTTTCCAGCACCGCCTGGCGCAGACCTTCATAGGTTTCGACCACCGTCGTCGCCTCGAACTCCTTGAGCCTTTCGACATTGTCGAGGTCGATGCGCCTTGGATAGACCTTGACCATGCCGGAGGGGGCCTGCGTCTCCATTTCAGGTGCGGTGTCGCAGGCAAACACGATCGAGGGAATGCGGCATTTGCCGGCCTGCGCATAGACATTGGTGGCGAGTGTATCGGAAATGCCGAAAACACATTTGGCCACGGTGTTCGAGGTCGCCGGCGCCACCACCAGCGTATGGTAGTCGCCATGGTAGAAGGCGCCGACCGGGGCGGCGCTCGCCGTGGTGTCCTTGATCAGCCGCGTGCCCTTGGGCAGCGCGTCGAACTGCTTGCGATACATGCGGATCACCTCGGCCGCGGCCCGGGTGACGAAGAGATCGCAGTCACCCACCTCGCGGATCAGTT
This sequence comes from Labrys methylaminiphilus subsp. lupini, assembly GCF_051161885.1. Lineage (NCBI taxonomy): Bacteria > Pseudomonadati > Pseudomonadota > Alphaproteobacteria > Hyphomicrobiales > Xanthobacteraceae > Labrys > Labrys methylaminiphilus. Next base: position 349,621 of record NZ_JBMDIH010000002.1, read on the forward strand.
CCAGGCATTCGGTGAAGTAATGGCCGGAACCGGTGAGAGCCCAGGCAAGGCGTGGCTGCGGTGAACGCCGGCTCATGAGGCCTCGCAGGGAATGGAGAACAGCGCGGCAAGCCTGTCGTCGCTGGAAGGACCTGCCACCATGATGGAGCCGGCAAACCGGGCCGCGTAGCGGGGAAAATGGGCGTCGACTACATCGGCTGCCGCTAGGGCTGCGGGTGTCGAATCGGCTGACGCGTCGATGGACTTGAGCAGGACGAGCCTGTCGGCGCCCAGTTCGGCAGCCAGCCAGGCAGCCAGGCTGTCCGACGTCACCTCCCAGCTCTCGGTGATGTCCGGATGCCCCGCGCGCAGCTCGGCAGGATGCCAGATCGGGAGCTTGCCCTGCCGGAGGGCGGCGGTGACTCCGGCCCTGTCCCCGACCGCTGTCAGGCGCGGATGCCGGGTTGCCAATATCTCGGCCAGATGTGTCATGGCGTCGAGCGCGAGGCGATGAGCGAGGACGTCGTCGAAGGGCATGGCGGCCTGCACCTGGCGCACCGCATCGGCAAAGGGGCCACCGCCGGCAACCAGCACGAGCGGTGCCTTCGTTTCGCCGGCGAGTTGTTCGAGCAGTCGGTCGAGGCGGGCCGATCCGCACAGGCTGCCACCGATCTTGACCACGGTCAGGCTCATGCGGCCTGCTCGCCATGCCGGATAGCCTGAAGGCGACTGGCGGCGCGGCCGATGGCCAGAGGATCGAGCTGGCCTCGACGATCGCCCGCCAGGCAGAGCCCGCCGCGAAAGCCGAGATAGTCGGGGCCGAGGGCGGCGAGCGGCTCGACGTCCTCGATGCGCAGGGAGCCGGCAAGCCCGCACATCAGGCCGAGCCGGTGACAGCCCGCCACGAAGGAGGCGATCTGGTCCGCCGTCAGCAGGTCGGGCAGGCGGATGCCTTTCTTCTGCCGCGTATCCAGCATGACTCCGGCGAAGCCAGCTTCATGGAGAGATGCCGTCAGTGACAGGGGTGGATCTTCGTCGGCGAACAGCACCGCGATGAAGCGCCCCCGTCCGCCAAGCAGCCGACCGAGCTCGGCGACGGCAGGGGGGCAAGCCGTTGCCCTGCCCAGGCCCAGCTTGATGAAGCTGACCCCGGTTGCCGCGATCGCGAGGGCGCTGTCGGCAAGTTGCCCGATATCCTCGTCATCCCCGGCGACGGCACTGGTGACGGCATCGGCCGGCAGGCAGGCGCGGATAGCGCGGATGGTCTCAAGAGGAAGGGCGCCCAACGCACCGGCCTCAGGATTCTTGGCGTCGATGAAATCGGCGCCTTGCGAATGGGCCAATCGGGCCTCGGCGCTGTCGACGACGCTGACGAGCAAACGGGTCACGATGCGCAACCTTCCCTTTTGTCCTCTACAATGCCCCCATGGGCGTTCGGCGGCAACCGTGCGAAATTTATCGCGGCCGCCGTGCCTCCTCCTGCAACTGGCCCAGAACGAAATCCGTGGCGTGCTGCCAGGCCTCGTTCGTATCGCCTCGGAAGCTGATCTGCCGGAAGAAGATGCGCTTGCCGTCCTTGGCATCGAAAACACCGACCCAGATCGCCGAGATCAGGGTGCTGGTCTTGTGCACGGCGCCGGTCAGGATGAGACCCGCACCGGCCTTGCGCGCTTCGCTCAGCAGGCAATCCTGATCGTTGCCGGTACAGGCGATGATTCCTGGCGTTGCCGCAACGATACGATAAAAACCACCTGCCTGCAGGCGGCTGGTCAGATGGTCCGACATTGCCTTCAGCCGGTCTGCGTGGGCTGTCTTCTGGTCGGATGCCTCGCCGGAGGTGTCGAGATAGCCGAAGGGCAGAGTGAGCAGAGCCTTGTCGGCCCCTCCGGCCCGACCCTGCGAAGGGAAGACGGCAGCCGTTGCCAGCAGGACAAGTATTGCCGTGCCTGTCTGCCGCAGCTGGCCGCGACGCCTTCCGATCCAATACTTCAGGCTGCGCTGGTGCGTTCCTACAATCAGGGACATCCAATCAAGCACAGTGGTCCCTTCACAAATAAGAATATTCTATGAAAGCATATCATTTCACGTTGCGGTGAAAATTGCCATGAACATGAAAGCCAGTACAGACTGTATTCAGCTTATAATTTCCTTAGGTATATTAAGTTGACGTTCTTCAATTGCAGTGCGTAAGCTTTCCGATGTTCAGGCACGCAGAGGCCTGCGCGTTCGGGAGCGAAATGTGTTACCGGCTGCGAGATCAAAAAGCCTGTCCGGCCTGATGGCGGCGCTGCTGCTTGCCTTTGTGTCTGTGCTGGGTTGCGACACGGCAAGGGCCGCCGAACCGCTCGAAATCCATATCGGCGTCATCACCCACAAGGCGCCGCCGCCCGCTCTCTACGAACTCGATCCCACGCCGGAAGACGAGGCTGCTGCCGGCGCCGGGCTCGCCATCGACGACAACAACACCACGGGCCGCTTTTCCGGCCAGCGCTACGTGCTGGACCAGGCCGTGCTCGACAAGGGCCAGTCGCCGGTGGAGGCAGCCGTGAAGCTGGCCGACGGGGGAGCCAAATATCTCGTCGTCGCTCTTCCGGCGGACGAACTGCTGGCAGTTGCCGATGCCCTCAAGGGGCGTCCGGTCCTGGTGTTCAATGCCGCTGCGCAGGACGATCGGCTGCGTGGCGCCGATTGCCGCGCCAATGTGTTCCACGTCCCGCCGAGCCGCGCCATGGTGACGGACGCACTGGTGCAGTATCTGGCGACCAAGCGCTGGATGAAGCTTTTCCTTACCTATGGGCCAACAGAGGCCGATAAGCTCTATGCCGACGCCCTCAGGCAATCGGCCAAGAAATTCGGCCTTACCCTCGCCGCCGAGAAAGCCTGGACGTTCGGCCCGCTCGCACGCGCCCGCAGCGACAGCATCACCCAATCGGACGCCCTGGTGTTCAGCCGCGGCACGGATTACGACATCATGGTGGTGGCCGATGAGGAGGCCGATTTCGGCGATTATCTGGCCTATCGCACCTGGGACCCCAAGGTCATTGCCGGCACGCAAGGGCTGATCGCCGCGTCCTGGCACCGCGCCCAGGATGCCTGGGGCTCTGCGCAATTGCAGAGCCGCTTCTTCAAGCGCGCCAAACGGACCATGCGGCCGATCGACTATCAGGCCTGGGTGGCGGTGCGCGCCGTCGGGGAAGCGGCCACACGCACCAAATCCGCGGATCCAGCCACGATCTCTACCTTCCTCGTCGATCCGAAATTCCAGCTGGCTGCCTTTAAGGGCGTGCCGGTGAATTTTCGAGACTGGGACCATCAGCTGCGCCAGCCGGTGCTGATCGCCCAACCCATGGCGATCGTCTCGGTCTCGCCGCAACCCGGCTATCTGCACCAGCGCAGCGTGCTTGACACGCTTGGCGTCGATCAGCCCGAGAGCCAGTGCCATTTGCCATGAACACCGATTGCCACGAATGCTTGGCGGGAGCCCGCCTAAAGAGGAGCCGGACCATGCCGTATATCGTCAAGGCCGTTTTGCTGGGGCTTGCGACGACCCTTCTGGCCGGGACGGCGCAGGCCTATACGGTCTATGTCTCCAACGAGAAGGGCAATTCGATCACCGTGATCGATTCCGAGACCCAGACCGTGAAGCAGACCGTGCCGACCGGCCGGCGCCCACGGGGCATCACCATCTCCAATGACGGCAAGTCCCTCTATCTGTGCGCCAGCGACGATGACGGCGTCGAGGTGATCGACACGGCGACGATGAAGGTGGCCCGCACCTTGCAATCAGGCCCCGATCCCGAACTCTTCATCCTGCATCCTTCGGGCAATCCCCTTTATATCGCCAATGAGGACGATGCACTGGTGACGGTGGTGGACGTGCAGCAGAACAAGGTGCTCGCCACCGTGCCCGTCGGCGTGGAGCCGGAGGGCATGGGCATCAGCCCCGATGGCAAGATGCTGGTGAATACCTCCGAGACCACCAACATGGCCCATTTCATCGACACCTCGAGCTTCCAAGTTATTGACAGCGTGCTGGTGGATTCGCGCCCCCGTTTTGCCGAGTTCAACAAGGACAATTCCAAGGTCTGGGTCAGCGCCGAGGTCGGCGGCACGGTCACCGTGATCGAGCCGGCGACACGCAAGATCCTCAAGAGGATCGAGTTCCAGGTCCCCGGTGTCACCGCCGAGACGATCCAGCCAGTCGGCGTCCGCGTCACCAAGGACGGCAAGACCGCCTTCGTGGCGCTCGGGCCGGCCAACCGCGTTGCGGTGATCAATGGCGAGACGCTCGAGGTTGAAAAATATCTGCTGGTCGGCCAGCGCGTCTGGCAGCTCGCCTTCACGCCGGACGAAAAATACCTCTACGCTACCAACGGCAATTCCAACGACGTGTCGGTGATCGACGTCGCAAGCCAGAAGGTGATCAAGACCATTCCGGTCGGTGAAGCGCCATGGGGTGTGGTGGTCTCGCCGAACTGATGCCACGCCACGATTCAATCAGCCAGATGAAGCAATTGGAAGATCTTGGGAGGAAGACCATGCGTATCGCGACTCTCGTCGGTACCCTGACGGTACTGGGCCTTGCCTGCAGCCCGGCCCTTGCGGAAAAGAACTCCAATCGTGTCGAGGGCAAGGGCACGCCGGCCAAGGCCTGGGCCCTGATCGGCGATTTCTGTGGCATCAAGACCTGGCATCCGGCCATTGCTTCCTGCGAGCTTTCGGAAAAAGACGGCGCCAAGATCCGCACGCTCACCACCAAGGACGGCGCCAAATTCGTCGAAAAGCTGGTCAAATGGGACGACAAGGACACGTCCTATACCTATGCCATTCTCGAAAGTCCCCTGCCGATCGAGAATTACGTCTCCACGCTGAAGGTGGAAGAGGACGACGAGCCCGGCAAGATCGCCATCACCTGGTCGTCCACCTTCGATCCCAAGGGCGTGACGGGACAGGCCGCCCGCAAGGCGGTCGCGGATATCTATCTGGCCGGCCTGCTCGAGCTCAAGGCAAAGCTCAAAGGCAAGTGATGGCTGCAGCGGTTGCCCGGCCTTGGTGTATCCTGTCGCCCTTTCGGCGCGACGGGGATCGACCATGATGGTTCATTCGGACAAGCCGGCGCTCTCGGTCTCGGCCCTCGGCCATCATTTCGGCAAACGCGAAGCGCTGGTCGATGTCTCACTCGAGGTGCTGGCAGGGCGCTTCGTTGCCTTGCTGGGACCGAACGGTGCCGGCAAGACGACCTTGTTCTCGATCGTGACGCGGCTCTATCAGAACCGCTCCGGCAGCGTCGAGGTCTATGGACAGGATCTGCGCCTCAAGCCGTCGCGGGCCCTGGCCGAACTCGGCGTCGTCTTCCAGGCCCGCACGCTCGATTCCGATCTGACGGTGCGCCAGAACCTTGCCTATCACGCGGCCTTGCACGGCCTCGGCGGGCGGGCGATGCGCGAGCACATCCTGGCGCTTCTGCAGCGCGTCGGCTTGGCCGAGCGGGCCGACGAGAAGGTGCGTACGCTTTCCGGCGGCCAGGCCCGTCGGGTGGAGATCGCCCGCGCTCTGGTGCACAGGCCGCGCCTTCTGCTCCTGGACGAGCCGACCGTCGGCCTCGATCTCCAGGCCCGGGCCGACATCGTCGCCACCGTGCGGCGCCTGGTGGTCGAGGACGGCATCGCAGTGCTGTGGGCCACCCACATCTTCGAGGAGATCGCCGAGAATGACGACGTCTATGTGCTGCATCAGGGACGGATCGTCGCCGAGGGCAAGGCGGCCGTGCTCGCGGCCCGCAGTGGCGCCAGCCTGGCGGAGACTTTCCGCCGCCTGACGGACAAGGAAGCAGCCTGATGTCGGATGCGGCACTCTCCTCGCGGTTGAATTTTTCGGGCTATCTCGTCTGCCTCGGCGGCATAGCGCATCGGGAGATGCTGCGCTTCGTCAACCAGAAGGAACGTTTCCTCTCGGCGCTGGTACGCCCGCTGATCTGGCTCTTCATCTTCGCAGCCGGCTTTCGCAGCGTGCTCGGCGTCTCGATCCAGCCGCCCTACGAGACCTATGTGCTCTACGAGACTTATGTCGTGCCGGGGCTGGCGGTGATGATCCAGCTCTTCTACGGCATGCAGTCCTCGCTTTCGATGGTCTATGACCGCGAAGTCGGCTCGATGCGGGTGCTGCTCACCAGCCCGTTCCCGCGCTGGTCGCTGCTGGCCGCCAAGCTCATGGCCAGCGTGCTGGTGTCGGTGCTGCAGGTCTATGTCTTCCTGGCGATCGCGGCCTGGTGGGATGTCGATGCGCCGGTGCAGGGCTATGTCCTGGCCTTGCCGGCTCTGATCCTGACCGGCCTGATGCTCGGTTCGATCGGCCTCTTCCTCTCTTCGCTAATCCGCCAGCTCGAGAATTTCGCCAGCGTGATGAATTTCGTGATCTTCCCGATGTTCTTTGCTTCCTCGGCGCTGTACCCCCTGTGGCGCATCCGCGAGGCGAGCGAGGGGCTCTATCTGACCTGCCTTGCCAATCCGTTCACCCATGGGGTCGAGCTGGTGCGCTTTGCCCTTTATGGCCGGCTCGAGCCGGTCGCGCTGGCGGTGGTTACAGGCACCACGGTCGCGTTCTTTGCCGCTGCGCTCATCGCCTATGACCCGGCCCGTGGCCTGATGGTGCGCCGCGGCGGCCCCAAAGGAGAAGCATCATGAGATCTGGCAGGCCCCCGATATCTGGCAGGTCCATGGTTCGAACCCTTCGGCCGGCCATCGTCGTGGTAATGCTGGCCGGTGGCCTGGATTGGGGTCACGCCGTGCAGGCCCAGCAGCCCCAGCCCGATCCGGATTGGCCCTGCATCCAGCGCAAGGTCGGCACGCTCAGCGCCGGCGTGGTCTGGAGCGGGCCGGACATCGCGGCCGCCGGCGACTGGACCAAGGATTTCGACACGGCCGCGCTGGCGCAGAAGCTCGCTTCGCGCCGGACGCCGATCGAGGAGGTCGACGGCCTGCTCGACGGCTTCGTGCAGCAGGCGGGCGCGGAGAAGGACGCCCGCCTGACCCGCCTGTTCGCCGGCGTGCTCGAACTGGTCAACGAGGAGCGCGACAAGATCCTGGGCGGTATCGGCCGCTATGCGCGCGGCCAGAACAAGCTCGCCGACCGCATCCGCGACGAGAGCGACAAGATCGGCGCCGCCAAGGATTCCCCCAGCGCGGTTGGCAGCAAGGAAACAGATGTTCTCGAGACCCAACTCAAATGGGACAAGCGCATCTTCGAGGAGCGCGGCCGTTCCCTGACCTATGTCTGCGAGACGCCGGTCTTGCTCGAACGCCGGTTGTTCGATATCGCCCGGCGTATCCAGCAGCGCTTGTGATGGGGGGGCCGGTGGACCAGCCGAAACGGATGCGCGCCGCGATATGTGGGACGGTTGCGGACTCTTAGCCCGCAGGCCCTCTCGGGCTTTTTTCCCCCTGTAGTGGAAGGCCGCCATTCGGGGGCGTACCGAAGCCATGTTGACAGTGTTGCGGCAGGCATGCAGCCTTCGCAAATGACTTCTCAACACCCTGTCGGACCCTTGGGCTCCGGTTCCTCCCGGTGTCCTTGTTGTCGCTACCGGACGCCAGGTGAGCGCGGTGGCTATGAGGTTTGCCCAGTCTGTCACTGGGAGGATGATGGCCAGGACGATCATGACGCCGACGAGGTTCGTGGAGGCCCTAACGGCTCCTTGTCGCTTACCCAAGCACGACGGAACTTTGAGCAGTCTGGCGTTTCAGATCCGGAACGCTTCGAGCCAAATCATCCAACGCGTTCGTAAAAACATATTGTTGAGGCCTCCTTACTCGGGGGGCTTTGTGGCTCAAGGGCGGGCGTTCAACGCGGTGCGGGATGATATTCATGCTCTTCGCGATCTGGCGCCTGCGGAAGCCGAAAATCTCGCCATTGTGAAGACCGCTCTTCCGAAGATCATGTAGGCTTCCGCCTGGGAACGAGAAGGGAGGGACGATCGATGACCCGAATGACGGCCAAGGATTTCCCTCAGGAATTGCTCGAACTCTACGACTTCTATGCGCATGGCAAGATCTCCAAGCGCGAGTTCCTCGATCGGGCCGGCAAATTCGCCGTGGGTGGCCTCACGGCAGCAGCCATTCTTGCCTCTCTCAGCCCCAATTACGCCTATGCGCAGCAGGTGCAGTTCACCGATCCGGACATCGTGGCCGAGTACATCACCTATTCCTCACCCAAGGGGAATGGCGAAGTCCGTGGCTATTTCGTGCGCCCGGCCAAGGCGACCGGCCCCGTCCCCGGCGTGGTCGTCGTCCACGAGAACAGGGGCCTCAATCCCTATATCGAGGATGTCGCGCGGCGCGTGGCCAAGGCCGGATTCGTCGCCCTGGCACCCGATGGCTTGACTTCGGTCGGCGGCTATCCCGGCAATGACGACAAGGGCCGGGACCTGCAGGCCAAGGTCGATCCGGAAAAGCTGATGAACGACTTCTTCGCGGCGACCGAGTTCCTGATGAAGCACAGTTCGGGGACCGGCAAGGTCGGCATGACCGGCTTTTGCTATGGCGGTGGGGTCGCCAATGCCACGGCCGTGGCCTATCCCGAGCTTGCCGCCGCAGTGCCCTTCTATGGGCGGCAACCCAAGGCCGAGGACGTGTCGCGCATCAAGGCGCCTTTGCTGATCCATTATGCGGAACTGGATACCCGTATCAACGAGGGCTGGCCGGCCTATGAGGCTGCGCTCAAGGCCGGCGGCAAGACCTATGAGGCCCATATCTATCCGGGCGTGAACCACGGCTTCCACAACGACTCCACCCCCCGCTACGACGAGGCGGCGGCCAAGCTTGCCTGGGATCGCACGATCGCCTGGTTCCGGCACTTTCTGGCTTGAGACATTTTGCCCTAACGTCTTGTTTCGGCGCTTCTTTGCGCGTCCTGCTGCTTCCTGTCAGATTCCAAGGGGGCTCCGGCTGTCCCCGGATATGGCATGGCGCCATCCGCACGCGGGCGCAGCCATTGCCCGCCAGGCGAGTTAATCTGACTTTCCGCAATTTCTTTGCTACGGAGTGAAAATTACATAGAAGGTGATTGTATTACTATTTCAACAGGTGCGACACATCCTGCCGTCGACCTGCCCAAGATGCAGCCACCTGGGATATTGTAGAATATTGGGTATTTTACGATGCGGAAGCCGCCAAAGCTGGACCCCGAATTGCTGCGGGACTGCTATCTCTCGGGGCAGATGACAGAGGCTCAATGGCAGGAGCACGTCGCCAATGGCGATGTCGAGGAGCTTGCCGGGGCCAAGGACGATAGCGCCTCGATTTCACCGCTGGAAGCCGCGATGATCCTCGGCAGGGACGCCATGCAGTTGCGCGCCCAGCAATTCATGGACAGGCATCCAGAACTCTCGGTCACCGATCTCATGGTCGAATTCGCGCTGCTCGAGGCCGAGATGCTGATAGCGTCGAAAAACCGGGCGGCCTAGTGACAGGCTCGGTTGTCCCGCAGCCATGGTGATTGCACGCAATCCGCACCCAGCTCCTCGGCGGTAGATTTTTGCCGATAGCCGACCGCAGGACGAAGGAGGATCGCTGGCGCCCCCTTGGAGGCGGAGGGTGGCGATGACGATTGGAAACGATCGTTTCCAATCGCAATTGTCTTATTCAGCGCCGAGCTTGCCAGCCCAGCCGGCTTTCGATGCGTCGCGCGCTGGCCTTGACCAGGGCGATCAGGTCGGGATCCTTCTGCTCGAGCTTCCTGTCCGGCACCACGATCGAGATCGTGGCGCGGCAGGCGCCCTGATTGTCGCGGATCGGAGCGGCGATGCAGGCGACGGCAAAATCGGAGTCGCCGGCCTGGATCGAAAGGCCCTGCTCCAGGGCTTCGGCAGCTATCTTCGCCAGCACATTCTGGTCCGTCTCGGCGCGGCCGGTCGGCGAGGCGATCGCCGAGCGCGCGAAGATCTCGCGCCGCTCCGCTTCCGGCAGATGGCCGACCAGGATGCGGCCGGACGCCGTCCAGTTCAGGGGGCTGCGCGTGCCGACGCGCGAAGTCACCTGGAAATGGTCCTTGCCCTCTTCCATGGCCAGCACGACCATGTGGTCGCCGTCCCGCCCGCAGATCTGGATGGTCTCGCCCGAACTGTGGGCGAGTTCGTGCATCTCCTGCTCCGCCACGTTCAGGAGGTCGAGCGTGCGCGCATAGGTCAGGCCATAGTGATAGAGGCGGGGCCCGAGCCAGAGCAGGCCGCCATCCTGGCGATCGAGCATCTCCTTCTCCACCAGGTCGTCGACGATGACATAGATCGTCGACAGGGGAGCGCCGATGTCGCGCGCGATCTCATAGGCGGTGGCCGGACGCTCGACCTTCTGCAGATAGTCGAGAATCTGCAAGGCGCGGTCGATGCCGCTGGTGCGCGAGCGGCGCCGGGTGGCACCGCCTTCATTGACATCGTCACGCTCAAGGGCTGTCGTGGACATGGGATTCCGAGCTTTCCATCACGTGTCATTCTACGCTGCCGCGGCGGCGTCGAACAAGGTAGCCTCAATCGGCAATTCGCCTCGTTCGTGGAAGGCAGCGTGCCGCTTGTCATTGCCGGGCTTGACCCGGCAATCCAGTTCTTCCGGCGGTCCGTGGCGGCGCCTGGATATCCGGGACAGGCCCGGGTATGACAAAGTCCGAGCCGCTTCCTCCTCTAGCGAACCCATCATGGCGTCAATCGGGCCAATGCAGGATCGCGGCTTCCCGGGCCAGCAGGCGATCATCGAACGGTGTGGCGATCGGGATATTGGATTTGCGAGCCTGTTCGAGTTCCTCGGCGAGGCGCGCCGCCACGATCTCCTCTTCGCCCGGATGCAGGTTGCAGGGATCGAGGAAGAAATAGCCATGCTCGACCTCGTGGTCGCGCACGATCACCGGGTGCTCGCCCGCGGCAAGGCGGTCGGCAAGGTCCCAGGCGGTGATGCGGGCTTCCTGCGGGTCGACGAAGACCTGCAGCCGATCGAGCGGATTGTGGGTCGGATCGGGGACGATCACGGCCTTCACACCCTGCTTCCCGTCGAGAGCCTTCACCCAGCAATCGAGAGCCTTGCGTTCGCGGGCGCGGATGCCGTCATGATCGCGGGTCTTCCAGGCCTGTAGGGCAGCCAGCGTGCCGACGATGCCTTCCTTGCCCACCTTCATGCCGCGGCCGATGCCACGGTTCTGCAGATAGACGTTGCGCACCAGCTCCTTTGGGCCGGCCACGATGCCGGAGGTCGGCCCGCCGAGAAATTTATGGCCGGAATAGAGGACGAGGTTGGCGCCGTCGGCCAGGAAGCCCTGAAGATCATATTCGGAGGCCGCGTCGACGATGACGGGAATGCCGCGCTCATGGGCGACCTTGGCGAAGACCCTGAGCGGGATCTGCGCATAGTCGACCACATGATGGGAGACGACATAGACGGCCGCAGCCGTGCGATCGGTGATGGCGCCGGCCAAATGATAGGCCGAAGCGCTGGTGGCCTGGCCGATGGGCACGACCTTGGCCCCGGCGAGGCGGATCGCCTGCTCGATGGGCGCCCCATAGCTGACCATGTGGCCTGACTGGATGATCACCTCGTTCTTCAGGCCGGTGGTGTCGGGCAGGCGTTCGATGGCGGCAAGGTCGGCACCGGTCATGGCGGCGGCAACGGCGAGGCTGATGGCCGCCGAGCAAGAGGCGGTGATGAAGCCCGCTTCCGCACCGGTCAGGTTGGCGATCACGGCGCTCGCCTTGCGATGAAGGTCTCCGAGTTCGACGAACTCGCTCAGGATCGCCGAGACCGCTTCCACGGCGGGCGGCACCACGATGGAGGCGCCGAGCGATGTCATGGTTCCCGATGCGTTGATGACGGGCCTCAGGCCGAGGCGGCTGCGAATGTCGTTGGCGGGCATGGGTTTGGGCTCCGAAAGGCGAAAATGGAAATGGTTCAGTCGATCGCCACGATGGCTTCGATCTCGACGGTGATCTGGCCGGGCAGCGAACCCTGGCCGACCGCCGAACGGGCATGGATGCCGCTGTCGCCGAAGATTTCGATGAACAGGTCCGAGCAGCCATTGATCACGGCCGGATGCTCGGCGAAATCAGGCGCGGCGTTCACCATGCCGAAGAGCTTGACCACTCGGCGCACCCGCGAAAGATCGCCCAGCGCGTCCTGCATGACGGCAATCAGGTTGATGCCGGTCAGGCGGGCGTGCCGATAGGCTTCCTCGACCGATACTTCGGCGCCGACCTTGCCGGTATGGGAGCGGCCCTGGGCATCGTTCGGGCCCTGGCCCGACAGGAACAGCAGCTTGCCCTCCTGCACATGGGTGACGAAATTGGCAATCGGCGTGGGCGCGATCGGAAGCGTGATTCCGAGCGCTGCCAGCCGCTCATAGGGCGAGGCCTGCTGGCGCGGAACGGTCTCGGAAATGGTCATTGAAATACTCCAATCATACGAAAAGCGCCGTCGTCATGCGAAAAGCTCGGTTTGGCGGATGCAGGCGACGTGGTGCCCGCCGCCGATATGCTCGACCGGCGGAATGGTGGCGGCGCAGGCCGGCGCGGCGGATGGGCAGCGGGTGCGGAACACGCAGCCCGAGGGTGGCGCGATCGGGCTGGGGATGTCGCCCTGCAGCGGCACGCGTATGCGCTGGCGCGTGGGGTCGGGCACCGGCGCGGTCGCCAGCAGCGCCTTGGTATAGGGATGGCGGGGAGCGGCATAGACCTGCCGGCTCGGGCCCCGTTCCATGACACGGCCGAGATACATCACCACCACTTCGTCGCACAGATATTCGACGACCGAGAGGTCATGGGCGATGAACAGCATGGTCAGGCTGAGCTTCTTTTTCAGATCGCCGAGCAGGTTGAGGACCTGGGCCTGGACGGAGACGTCGAGGGCCGAGACGGGCTCGTCGGCCACGATGAATTCGGGCTCGACCGCGATGGCCCTGGCAATGCCGATGCGCTGGCGCTGGCCGCCGGAGAATTCATGCGGAAAGCGCGTGGCATATTCGGGCGGCAGGCCGACCAGGCTGAGCAGTTCGGCGACGCGGTCGGCGCGTGCCTTGCCGCGGGGATAGCCGCAGGTATCGAGCGCCTCGCCGATGATGGCTGATATGCGCATGCGCGGATTGAGGCTGGAAAAGGGATCCTGGAAGACGATCTGCAGCCGGCGTCGATAGGCCAGCATTTCTCTGGCGCTGAGGCCGAACAGGTCGACGCCGTCGAAGATCGCCTTGCCGGAGGTCGGCTCGACCAGGCGCAGCACCGAGCGGCCGGCGGTGGTCTTGCCCGAGCCGGATTCGCCGACCAGGCCCACCGTCGCGCCGCGCTTGACGTCGAAGCTGACGTCCTCGACCGCATGGACGATGCGCCCATTGCGAGCCGGGAAATGCTTGGTGAGGTTCTGCACGCTGAGCAGGGGCGTGTCGGCCGCGGCCTGGAGAGAGGGGGCTGTGGTCATAGCTCGGCGCTCCGGATGCAACGCGAGAAGCTGGCTGCTCCGGTCGCGACCAGGTCGGGAATGGCGGCGCTGCAAGCCTCGAGCGCCAGGGAACAGCGCGGTCCGAAGGCGCAACCCGGTGGCAAAGCGGTGATCGCAGGCACATTGCCCGGGATCGAATGCAGGGCCCGGCGCTCGCCGCTGGCATCGATGTCGCGCGCCGCGTTCGGCGTGCAGGCGAGCAGGCCCCTGGTATAGGGGTGGCGCTGATGGGCGAAGAGATCGATGACGGGCGCCTGCTCGACCACCCGGCCGCCATACATCACCACCACATTATGGGCGATCTCGGCGACCACGCCGAGATTATGGGTGATGAACAGGATGGACATGCCGAATTCGGCCTGGAGGCGGCGCAGCAGGTCGAGGATCTGGGCCTGGATGGTGACGTCGAGGGCGGTGGTCGGCTCGTCGGCGATCAGCAAAGATGGGTTGCAGGACAGGGCCATGGCGATCATCACGCGCTGGCGCATGCCGCCGGACATCTGGTGGGGGTAGTCGTCGAGGCGCGAGGCGGCATCCGGTATCTCGACATGCTTGAGCATGGCGAGCGCCCGGCGGCGGGCCTCCCGGCGGTTGACCGGCTCGTGCAGCGCGATCATCTCGCCGATCTGGTCGCCCACCGTGTAGAGCGGATTGAGGCTGGTCATCGGCTCCTGGAAGATCATGGCGATCTCCCGGCCGCGCATGCGGCGAAACTGGCGGGGCTTAAAGGCGGCGAGGTCGTGCACGCCGCCGGCGCGATCGCGGAACAGGATCTTGCCGCCGGCGATGATGCCGGGCCTGGAGAGCAGGCCCATGATCGACAGGCTGGTGACGGATTTGCCGGAACCGGATTCACCCACCACGGCAAGCGTCTCGCCGCGCTTGAGATCGAAGGTCACCCCATCCACCGCCTTGGCGGTGAAGCGCTTGTTGACGAACCAGGTGCGCAGGTCCTGGACGGACAGGATGGTGTCGGGCGCGGTCGAACCTGTCATGACTGCCATCCGCAATGAGGGCAGGCGTGCTTGCCGGCCGTCGGTGCCTGGGCCGGGACATAGCGCTGGGCGGCAACGACCTCCGCGCCCAGGACGACCTGGCGCGGCTCGAACACCTGGGTGAGCCGGCTGAGCGCGCCCTGCGAGTCCTTGACGGTGAGATCGGCGTCGACGACATCGAACAGCGTGAATTCGGCCGGCTGGCCCTTGTCCAGCAACCCGTCCGCCTTGAGGCCGATGGCCCGGCGCGGCGCTGTGGTCACGGCGGTAACCACCTCTTCCAGCTTCATGCCGAGCGAGAGGAGCTTCGACATGGTGGTGGCCATGTCCCACACCGCCCCGTCCAGCGAGCGGTTGTGCAGGTCCGTGGAGATGGTCCGGGGCGGCAGGCCGCGCGCCAGGGCCGCCTTGGCCACGTCGAAGGAGAAGGAGGCGCCGCCATGGCCGACATCGAGCACGATGCCGCGCTCCGCCGCCTCTTCGGCGAGGCGATAGAGGTCCTCGTCCTCCAGGATCGAGCTGCCGGCCTTGCCGTTGAAGCAATGGGTGACGATGTCGCCTTCGGTCAAGAGGCCGAGGACGTCGTCATAGAGCGGCGGCGGCTCGCCGACATGCACCATCAGCGGCAGCTTGAGAATGCGGCCGAGCTTCTTGGCGAGCTTGACGGGGGTGAGGTCCCAGCCGCCGGTGATGACGTGGCTGGCGCGCACCTTCAGGCCGACGATGACGTCGCGGTTCTGCTCGACGGTGGCGATGATCCGCTCGAAATCGATGGAGCGGATGTCCATGAGTTCACTGACCCGGTTGCAGGCGACCAGGCCGATCGAGCCGAGATTGAGGAAGGCGTAGACGTTCTCGCGCGCCGGCTCGATGATGAACTCGCGCAGGCCGTGGAAATTGGCCTCTCCGGCCGAGCCCGCATCGACCATGGTGGTGACGCCGCGCGCGGCACCGCATTGCTCGGGCTTGAGCGAAATGTCGGTGCCGCCATACCAGACGTGGACGTGAAGGTCAGTCCAGCCCGGTGACAGGAAGCGACCTTCGGCATCGATGACGCGAACGTCGTCGCCGGCCGCGATCGAGGCAGCGGCCTCGGCGATGCGACCCTCGCGGTCGACCAGGATGTCGAGGGGCGTGCCGGACGGCGCGGCGGTGAAGCCGATGGTCCTGGCACCCTTGATGAGCAGCGGCCGGTCGGCCTGAGGGAAACGGTTGCCGATCATGGCTCAGATATCCTTTGCCAGGCGCGGATCGAGGAGATCGCGCAGGCCGTCGCCGACCAGTTGCAGTGACAGCACGGTGACGACGATGGCGGCCCCGGGGAACCACATCAGCCAGCCTGCCTTGTCCATGAATTGGCGCCCGACGCTGATCATGGTGCCCCAGGTGGGCGTGTCGGGCGAAATGCCGACGCCGAGAAAGGATAGGCCCGCTTCGGCGAGGATGGCATTGGCGAAGATGAAGGTGCCCTGCACCAGCAGCGGCGAGGTGACGTTGCGCAGCACGTGGCGCAGCAGGATCTTCCAGGTCGGCACGCCGAGAGCGCGGGCGGCCTCGACATAGGGCAGTTCCCGGATCACCAGAGTGGAGGCGCGCACCACGCGGGCGAGGCGCGGGGCATAGACGATGCCGAGCGCGATGATGACGTTGATGGCCGAGGCACCCAGGGCGGCGACCAGTGCGATCGCCAGGAGGATGTCGGGGAAGGCCATCATCGCGTCGATCACGCGCGAGAGGGGGGTATCGGCCTCCCGGAAGAAGCCCGCGGTGAGGCCGAGCGCAATGCCGATCAACGAGGCCAGCACCACCACGGCGAGGCCGACGGACAGGGAGGTCTGGGCCGCATAGAGCATGCGGGCGAAGATGTCGCGGCCGAGATCGTCAGTGCCGAACAGATGGGCGAGGCTCGGTCCCTTCAGGCGATTGGCGACCGAGAGTTTGGTCGGCGAATAAGGCGCGATCAGCGGCGCGAGGATCGCGGCCAGGGCGATGATGGCAAGAACGGCGAGACCGATGAACGCGGTCGGCCGTCTGATCAGGCGCGACAGCAGGCCGGGCGCTGCCTGGTAGTAGGAGGTGATGGCAGCCATTAGTAGCGCACCCTCGGATCGATGAGCAGATAGAGCATGTCGATGCCGAAATTGACGAGGACATAGAGCCCGGCAATCACCAGCAGCGCGCCTTGGATCACGGGGTAGTCGCGCCGGAGCACGGCGGAGACCACGAGATTGCCGATACCCGGCACGCCGAACACGGTTTCGGTCACCACGGCGCCGGAGATCAGCAGCGCCGCGGTCAGGCCGATGACGGTGAGGATCGGGATCAGCGCATTCTTGAAGGCATGCCTGATCACCACGCGCCATTCGCTCATGCCCTTGGAACGGGCCGTGCGGACATAGTCGTCCGAAAGCACGTCGAGCATCGAGGCGCGGGTGAAACGGGTGATCAGGGCCGAACTGACCACGCCCAGTGCCACCGCCGGCAGCACCAGATGATTGAGGCGCTCGCCGAAGGAGGCGCCTGGTCCGCCATAGCCGGACGTGTCGAACCAGCCGAGCTTCACCGCGAAGATCTGCATGAGGACGAGGCCGAGCCAGAAGCTCGGCACGCTGGCGGCGAACATGGCGAGCATGGTCGCCGCCTGGTCGAACAGCGAGCCGCGCCAATAGGCCGAGAGAATGCCGACCGGCAGGGCTATGGCGCTGGCAATCAGCAGCGAGAACAGCGTGAGGAAGAAGGTCGGCTCGGCGCGGGCGGCGAGAGCCTGCGTCACCGGCTGGTTGAGGAAGATCGACTGGCCGAAATCACCCTGCACGAGGCCGAGGACGTAATAGGCGAACTGGGTGATGATCGGGCCGTCCAGGCCGAGCTTGGTGCGCAAGGCGGCGATGTCCGCCTCGGACGCGTCGGGGCCCAGCATCATGGCGGCCGGGTCGCCCGGCGTGACCCGGACGATGATGAACACGATCGTCACGACGAGGGCCATCACGATGATCATGCCGAGGAGGCGGTGGAGAATCGTGCGCAGCATCTGGGATCCTGGCGTTGTTCGAGGCCGGAGAGCGTGACGAGGCGATGTGAGCGGGATCGCGGGCACCGCCGGTGTCGGCTGGTGCCCGCTCTCAAGCCTCCCCGGGAGAGAAAAGGAGGCTATGTCAGCCCATACAGGCACTGGTCGTTTCAGGGGCCGCAGGGGGCTTACTTGCCTTCCAGATAGGCGTTCCAGAAGTAGGGCCAGGGGGCCGGCGTGACGCCCTTCAGGTTGGGGGCCTGGGCGGCGAGGGCGTTGAAATTGCCGACCTTGTAGGCTGGCGCCTCGTCATAGAAGGCCTTCTGGACGGCCGGCCACAGGGCCAGCCGCTTGGCGGGATCGGACTCGGCGTTGAAGGCGCCCAGTGCCTCGTGCTTCTTGTCCGAGACCCACCAACCGGGCGAGCTGTCCGACATGAAGCCGGTCAGCGACGGCTCGGGCAGGAAGGGGCTGTGGGTGATGTAGATGTCCCACAATTTGGGATCGGTGCGGTTCTTCGTCAGCGTCGCCCATTCCACCACGTCGAGCTCGACCTTGAAGCCGGCCGCCTTGAGATATTCGGCGGCGACCTGTGCCAGCTTGTAGTGGAACTCGTATTGGCGGCTGGTAAGGATGCGCAGAGGCTTGGAGCCGTCATAGCCCGCCTCCTTCAGCAAGGCGGTCGCCGCCTCGACGTCACCCTCCGGCTTGTAGGGCTCAGTTCCCTCTTCGGTATGCCACTGATAGTCCTTGGGATAGAGGGCGCCGTCGACCGAGAAGAATTCCTCCGAGCCGAAGGCGGCCAGCATCATGTCCTGTGGGGAGAGCGCTGCCTGGATCGCCTTGCGGATGCGGATGTCGGAGGTGAGGCCCTCCTTGTTGTTCATGAAGAGGACCGGCCAGCCGAAGGGTTTCAGCAGGACAGGGGCGGTCTTGCCCTTGGAGATCTTGTCGAAAGCCTCGACGGGCAGGGAGTCGACATAGGCGAACTGGCCTGATGCGGCGCCTTCGACGCGGGTATTGGGATCGGGGACCGGTACGAAGCGGATCTCGTCGAGATATTGCTTGCGCGCGCCGCCATAGCCGTTGGGCTCGCCCGGGCGAGACGCATACTCGTCGAAGCGCGCGAGCTGGATGAACTGGTCGGGCTTGCGCTCCTTGAGCTTGTAGGGTCCGGTACCGATGAAGCTGGTCAGGGGATCCTGCCCGGCATTCTTGGCCGGAATGATGATCGCCGCGGCATTGTTGAAGGCGAGCAAAGCGAGCAGCGGTGCATAGGGTTTCTTGAGCGTGATCTTGACGGTGTGATCGTCGGTTGCGTCGATGGCGGCGATCATCTCGGCCGTCTGCTTGCCGCGCGTGGCGATCTTCGTCCATCGTTGCAGCGAGGCGACGACATCGGCGGAGGTCATCACCGAGCCGTCATGGAACTTGATGCCGGTGCGCAAGGGAATGGTGTAGGTCAACCCGTCGGCCGAGATTTTCGGCATCTCGGCGGCGAGCAGCGGGGTCACGCCCCAGTCCTTGTCGAAGGTGAAGAGCGTTTCGAAGATATGCTGGGAAACGATGCCGACGAGGTCGGCGGTCGAAGCCATCGGGTCGAGCGTAGGCGGTTCACCGACGGTGGCGACATCGATGACGCCACCTTTGGTGGGTTCCGCCCATGCCGGTCCGGCCGCCGGAAGCAATGTCAGTGCAAGCAGGGCAGACAGTCGTGCCAAGCGTCCCATATTGCGTCCCTTTGTTACATTACTATGTAATCTATAACTTATTTATGTATCACTATGCCCTCGATGCCGTGTTTGGTCAAGTCGCTTCGTCTTGGCGGGCCTCTGCAGGGGGCGGTTCAGGCATTGGCCAGGCGGTGAAGCACGATGTCGGCGCTGCGGTCGGAATTGAGGATGATGGCGTCCGCTAGGCAGCGAACGCTGAACAGCCAGGGCAGTTCCCACGGCGCCGCCCGCCAGGCGTCATGCGTCTCCCGGCTGGCCGGATGGGTGAGGAAGAGATCGTGGTCGCAGGGTTCCAGGCCGAGATCGAGCGCCCCGAAAGGCGAGGACAGGCGCAGGCCAGGGCCGTCGGCGGTGCGATGGAAACTCGCCTCCAGCCCGCTCGTCTCGTCGCGATAGCGTCCCGCGGGCAGGACGCTCCGGTCTGGTGGAGTCTCGACGAGCCTGAACCGGCGGCGGCGTCCGAATTTTTCGGTCTCGATGCTGCCATCTGCCTGAACCAGGAGATCATAGGGCGCCAGCCCCGCCCGGGGGCGGAAGCGGCCTTGCGCCACCTCCTCGAGCTCTGCTGCCCCCATGCTGGACACCAGGCTGGGCGTGCCGCTCTCGCTGGCGATACGGATGAGAGCGCTGGTGCCGTCCTCCCGATAGGTGCCCGCGCGCTCGTTGAGCAAGGCGATCGCAGAGGGTGACAGCGCTGGCCCGCCTTCCAGGCCCAGGACGATGTCGGCGACGCGCCGGGTCAGGGCATAGGGCGAGAAATCGTCGTGATTGGCGAGGAGGACGATGCCGAGATCCCGGTCGGGGATGCGGATCGATTCCGAGCGCGAACCGGCGATCCAGCCGCTATGGCCGACGCAGCGCAGGCCGCGGTGAAGGTTGGTGACGAGGCCGAGGCCGTAGGGGGAGGGGATGCCGTTGATCAGCGCGCCGGGCGCTTCCATGCGGGCGATCATCGCGGCGTCGCCGACCTTCGGCCGGGCGAGATTGGCCTGCCAGGCCAGCATGTCCTCGAGGCTTGACACCAGCCCGCCCTCGCCGCCGATGGCGATGCCCCAGGCGGCCTTGAGCCAGGCGCCGTCCGGGCCGCGGCGATGATGGGTGACGAGGCGTGGATAGATCTCGTCGTCGCGCAGCATCAGCCTGGTGTCGTGCATGCCGAGCGGGCCGGTGATGCGCTCACGCAGGAGATCGTTGAACGACAAGCCCGAGACCTGTTCGAGGATTTCCGACAGCAGCAGGAAATTGGAGTTGGAGTAGAGCAGGTCCGTATCGGGCGGGAAGTTGAGACCCTTCTGGCGGGCGACGACGGCGCGTGCGGCGGCGCGGGAGGAGGGGGCCAGGATCGGAATGCCGGCCAGGATCATGGTGTCGAGAATGTCGCGCAGGCCGCTGGTATTGGCGGCCAGGTGCCTCAAGGTGATCGGCTGCTCATAGGCGGGCAACCAGGGGCAGTGGTCGCGGACGTCATCGCTGAGGGAGAGCTTGCCCTCGGCTTCCATCATCAAGGTCAGCAGCACGGTGAACTGCTTGCTCTGGGAAGCGATGCGCACGACCGAGGTCGGCGACAACGCGATGCCATGGGCAAGGTCGGCCATGCCGCTGCAGCGCTGATAGACAACGACGCCCCCGAGCGTCACCGCCGCCATGAAGCCCGGCGAGGTCTCGCTGGCCCAGGGCGCGAAGAGGGCATCGATCTCGGCGACGGCGGCCGGGGCAAGGGAAGAGGTGGTCATGGCATGCGACTTTCTGGCAAAGTGGCTTTGGGCATTGAAAACACTGTCATTCCCGACGGTGACTTGCGTCGCAGCAGCTACTCACCCTGTTTGCGCTACGACATGCACACATCTCGACCAAGCCGGCTGGAGCGCGCGAATCCCTCCCCGGCTTCGGGGAGGGTGGGCGAGCGAAGCGAGGTCGGGTGGGGGAGAGTGGTACAAATCCAGCCATCATTGGCGTGGTGGTGCCACCCTTCCCCATCGGTCGCTGCTTTATCTGGAAAGCGTGAGATGTCAGCATGCCGTGGCCTTCTTACAGGGCGGTGCTGCGCGACCTCGACGGCAGCGCCGCCGCAGGCGACTCATTTCTCGAGATAGACGTTCCAGAAGGCCGGCCAGGGCGAGGGCTCGAAGCCCTTCAGCTTGGGCGACTTGGCCGAGAGGGCGTTGAAGTCGCCGATCTTGACGATCGGGGCTTCGGTCATGATCAGCTCCTGCACGCGCTGCCAGTGCTTGACCCGCTCGGCTGGATCGGAGGTGGCGTTGAGGGCATCGACCGCCGCCCGGCTGTCGGGCGTATCCCACCAGCCGACCGAGGCCGGCGCCAGGATGTTGATCAAAGCGGGTTCGGGCAGGAAGGGGCTGTGGGTGATGAAGATGTCCCAGGATGCCGGGTTCTGGATCTGCTGGACCAGTGTTGCCCAGTCGACGACATCCATCTTCACCTTGAAGCCGGCGAGCTTGAGATATTCGGTGGCGACCTGCGCCATCTTGTAGTGGAACTCATATTGGCGGCTGGTGAGGATGCGCAGCGGCACCTCCTCGCCGAGGCCCGCCTTTTTCAGTTCGGCCTTGGCCTTTTCGGCGTCGGCGATATCATAGTTGCCTTCGACGCCAGCATCCGTGCGCCAGGGATAGCCTTGCGGATACATGGCGCCATCGACGGCATAGAATTTGGTGTCGCCAAAGGCGGCCGCCAGCATGTCGCTCTCGCTGAGCGCGAGCTGCACCGCCTTGCGCACGCGCATGTCGGCAAGGACGCCCTGCTTGGCGTTCATGCGGATCATCGGCCAGCCGAAATGTTCGAGCAGCACCGGCTCCGACTTGCCCGACTTGATCCTGTCGAACTGTTCGACGGGCAGCGAGTCCGCATAGCCGAATTGGCCGGAGACCGCGCCTTCGATGCGGGTATTGGGATCGGGAACCGGTACGAAGCGGATCTCGTCCAGATATTGCTTGCGCGCCCCGCCATAACCGTCGGGCTCGCCGTCACGCGAGCGGTAGCCCTCGAAGCGCACGAGCTGGATATATTGATCGGGCTTGCGCTCCTTGAGCTTGTAGGGTCCGGTGCCGATGACCTGCTTGAGCGGCGTGTCCTGGTCCTCGGATGGCAGGATCACGGCGGCCGAATTGTTGAAGGCGAGCAAAGCGGGCAGTGGCGAATAGGGCTGCTTGAGCGTGATGCGGACCGTCAGCGGGGCGGCGGCAGCGATATCGACGACCAGCGGAGCGACCTGCTGGCCGCGGGAGGCAACCGTCAGCCAGCGCTTGAGGGAGGCGACGACATCGGCAGAATCCATCGCACTGCCGTCGTGGAAGGTGATGCCCTGGCGCAGCTTGATCTCATAGATCTTGCCATCCGGGCTCACCGTGGGCAGCGCTTCGGCCAGCAGCGGCGTGACGTTCCAGTTGCGATCGAAGGTGAACAGGGTTTCGAAGATGTGCTGGCCGACCATGCCGACGATGTCGGTGGCGCTCGCCATCGGGTCGAGCGTCGGCGGTTCGCCGATGGTGGCGACGTCGATGACACCGCCTTTCTCAGGCCCCGCCACCGCCGGGCCGATTGCCGGCAATAACAGCGCAGCAAGAGCCGCGGCCAGACTGAACGCACGCTTCATGGATCCTCCCCGGAATTCATTATAATGGAATATATATCTTATTTAGGGACTATGGTTGCATCCCCTTCCGACGTCGTCAAGATGTTACCGGCAGCTTATCGCGCGAGCGCATCTTGCGATGGCGCGGTGCGAGAGCGTGTGTACCGAAGGGGATGGCGAGCTCGCGCAGCCTTGTGAGTAAACGGCGCGGATGAACAAGAATCGTAGGGACTCGGCGAAGCGCGACGTTAGGGTAGGGCAGCGTTTCCGCCCAAACGCGCTTTGGCTCCGTCCGAATCCCGCACAATATCCGGTCGGACAAGGAGACCCTGGTCGAGAGGAAAAGCGGCATGATTGCGCTTGCTGAGATCCGCCATACGCTCCGGGGGCTCTATTTCGGCTCGAGCCGGCGGGCCGTCTGCTTCCAGATCCTGCGCTTCGTCATCGATGTCGGCATTCTCGTCTTCTTCATCGCCGGGCCGAGCATGAAGAACGAGACCTGGCATACGGCCATCAATGCCATCGTCGCGGCGATCATCGTGCTCGAACTCGCCGCTAGCGCGCTCGTTGCGCCCAGCCTGAAGAAATGGGCGTTGCGGCCGATGACCTGGATCGATGTCGCCATTCTCGCCACCTTCTTGGTACCCGCTTTCTTCTCCAACCTGTTCCTGCGCGTGCTGCGCATCTGGTCGCTGAGCAAGAGCAATCTGTTCACGCTGGCACTGCGCAAGTCGGGCTACCGGCAGATGGAAGACACGTTGCGCGCCGCGATCGATCTCACGGTGTTCCTGTTCCTGATCTCCAGCTTCGTCTACACCATGTTCTACGGCAACGGCTTCGATGGCTATGTCCAGGCCCTGTACTTCACCGTCGCCACGGTGACGACGACGGGCTTTGGCGACATCACCTTGCCCGGCAATCTCGGCAAGCTCACTTCCATCGTCGCCATGATCATCGGCGTGTCGCTGTTCGTCCGCCTCGCCCAGGCGATCGTGCGGCCGCACAAGGTGAATTTCAGCTGCCCCCAATGCGGGCTCTCCCGGCATGAGACGGATGCGGTGCACTGCAAGGCTTGCGGCCATGTCCTGAACATCCCGGATGACGGGGACTGAAGCCAGTCAATCCGGCCTAATGGGTGCGTCACCCAGGAGTGCCGCGATCCTGCCGGCCTGCGAGGACTCGATGCCCATGCTCCCGATCATCGCCAACAGGGTTTGGCGATCGACGGCGTCGGCGCCGGAACCGAGGGTCGTGGCCGCGATGGCACCGGCGGCATTGGCAAGGGCGCTGGCACCGGCCGGTGACAAGTCGTTGACGATGCCGAAGAGATAGCCGGCGGCGAAAGCATCGCCGGCACCAGTGGTGTCGACGGCCTCGATCCTGGCGGCTGGCGAGACGAGTTTTTGTTGCCGGCTATGGAGGAGCGACCCCCGGGCGCCGCGCTTGATCACGACATTCCTGGCACCCGCCTCGATAAGGTTTCTGGCGACCCGATCGAGAGCTGGCCCAACGGTGGAGGCGCCGAGCAGACGGGCATCAGCCTCGCCGAGGAACAGCGTGTCGATGGTGGGCAGAAGGGCAAGCACCGTTTCCTTGATGGTGCCGGTAATGCCGGCGGGGATGTCGAGGCTGACTGGAATACCCGCAGACGCCGCCTGCGCGACCGCGCAAAGGGCGGCCTCGCGTTGCGGCGCCTGCAGCAAGGCATAGCCCGACAGGTGCAGGAGAGCCGTGCCGGCCAGGGCGGCCGGATCGACCTCATCCGCCCTCAACCGCACATTGGCGCCCCGATAGGCGAACATGGTGCGCTCGCCGCTTGCGCTGACCACCACAACGTTGAGCTGCGTGGGTTCGGCCTCGTCCCGCCGCACCCATCCTGTCTCGACGCCGGCCTGCCTCATCGCACCGAGGCACCAGTCGCCCCAGCTGTCCTTGCCGGTCTTGCCGATGAAGTGCACCGGCAAGCCGAGGCCCGCAAGGATCCGCGCGGTATTGGTGGCAGAGCCGCCCAGGCCATGGCTCTGGCGCTCGGCGATGCCCTCGCCGCCCTCCGGCGGATAGGTGGGGACCTGGAGCGTCAGGTCGACATTGATGTCGCCGAGGACTGCCACTGCCGGCACGATCTCTCCTTGGGCACTCATAGGCTGGGGCGAGGCTATTCTAGACGATGTGCATCTGGTCGATGGCCTGGGCGACGTCGGCGATGATGTCGTCAGCATGCTCGATCCCCACCGAGAAGCGCACGAGGCCGTCGACGATGCCCATGGCCTGGCGTTCCTGCGAAGGGATGTCGAGGAAGGCCATGGTGCCCGGCATCTGCGTGGTGGTGCGCAGGCCGCCGAGGCTGGCGGCGAAGGAGCACAGCTTCAGCCGCTTGAGCAGGCGCACCCCGTGCTCCTCGCTCTCCACCTGGAAGGACAGCATCGCGCCGAAATTGCGCAGCTGCTCCTTGGCCGTGGCGTGGTTGGGGTGCGAGGGCAGGCCCGGATAGAACACGCGCTTGACCTTGTCATGCCCTTCCAGATAGCGGGCGAGGGCGGCGGCGTTGGCGCACTGCTTTTCGAGCCGAAGCGCCAGGGTCTGGGCGCCGCGCAGCAGCAGCCAGGCATTGAAGGGCGAGAGTGGTGCGCCCAGCTTGTTGAGCGTGTTCCAGCGTACGTCCTCCAGCCAATCCTTGGGCAGGATCTCGGATTTGAGCGTGATGATGCCGCCGACGGCGTCGTTGTGGCCGCCGATGAATTTGGTGGCACTCTCCACCACCACGTCGACGCCGAAGGCATGCGGCTGGCACACGGCGGGGCTGGCGAAGGTGTTGTCGCAGATCACCGCGATGCCACGGCTATGGGCGAGCTCCACCAGCTTGCGCATCGGGGGCACCTTCATGGTCGGGTTCGCGAGCGCCTCGAAATAGAGCACCTTGGTCTTGTCGGTGAAGGCGCGCTCGACCTGGGCGGGGTCGGTGGTGTCGACGAAGCTCACGGTGATGCCGAAATCGCCGATGCGATGGTCGAAGAATTCGTGCGTGCTGGAATAGGTGGTGAGGTCGGTGACGATATGGTCGCCGGCCTTGAGGATGCCGAACAGCGCGTGAGAGATCGCAGCCATGCCCGAGGCCGTGGCAAGGCAGGCATCCGCCCCGGTCAACTGCGCCAGATGTTCCTCGAGCTTGTATTCGGTGGGATTGCCGCAGCGGCTGTAGATGTTCACGTCCTTGCGCGCGCCGGCTACGATCTGGTCGTAGATGTCGCCGGCATATTGGAAATTGGCCGACATGTAGATGGGATAGCTGATCGATTGCGATTCCGGCTCGGGCGCATAGAACACGGCGCGGCTGGCGAAATCGAGCTCTTTGGACGACATGCGGGCACTCCTTGAGGTGTCATTCCTTGACGGCGCCGCCGGTCAGGGCGGCGGTGATCTGGCGTTCGAACAGGACGAAGAGGACGAGCGGGGCGAGGGCGGCGATGAAGATGGCGGCCAGCATCACCGGATAGTTGGTGATGTGCTCGCCGACGAAGTCGGCCAGGCCGACCGGCAGCGTCTTCCTCGCCGGCGTGTTGATGAAGACGAGCGGGAAGAGGAAGTCGTTCCACACCCAGATCATGTTGACGATCACGGCGGTGAACATGGCCGGCCGGGCGAGCGGCACCGCGATGCGCCAGAAAATGCCGAATTCGCTGCAGCCGTCGATACGTGCCGCGTCCATCAGTTCGCGCGGCAGGGTGACGAAGAAGGCGCGCATGATGAACAGCGTCACCGGCACGTTGAAGGCCGCCGTCGGCAGGATCACGCCGAGATGGGTGTCGAGCAGGCCCATGGTGCGCAGAACCACCACCAGCGGCACCAGCGCGACATAAGCGGGAATCGCCATGGCGACCATCAGGCCGGCCTCGACGCCGGCCAGCCAGCGCGGGCGGTAGACGGCGAGCCCATAGCCGCCGGCCGTGGCGGCTGCGACGGCCAGCAGGGTCGAGCCGGCCATCACGATCAGCGAGTTCAGGGAATAGGTGCCGAGCGCACCATTACTCCAGGCTTGGGCGAAGGCGTCGAGGCTCGGGGCTGACGGCAGCGACCACACCGAGCGCATGAATTCCTTGTTGGTCTTGAGCGTGCTGTAGGCCATCCAGGCGAAGGGAGACACCACGATCGCCACATGGAGCGACAGGAAGGCGAGGACGCCGAGGCGCGTCGGGCTCCAGCGGGACAGGGCCGGCATGCTCACGCCTCCCTGCCGGCGGCGCGGCCGCGCAGCGAGCGGAAGATGATGAAGGCGCCGATGGCGGTCAGCAGCATCTGGGCAAAGCCGATGGTGGCGGCATAGCCCATCTCGAAGGCGTTGAAGCCGACCTTGTAGAGATAGGTGGAGACCACTTCGCTGGCATGGTTGGGACCGCCATTGGTCAACACGAAGACCAGGGAGAAGGTCTTCAGCGAGCCGATGATGCAGAGCAGGACATTGGCTCGCACCGTATCCCACACCATGGGCACGGTGACCGAGACGAAGGAGCGCCAATGGCCGGCCCCGTCGAGCTCGGCCGCCTCGAACACGCTTTCGGGCACGTTGCGGATCGCCGCCACGAACAGCAGCACGTAGAGCCCGAGATAGGTGAAGCTCATCACCGCCACCACGGTGGCGAAGGCGGTGGAAGACTGACCGAGCCAGCCCGAGGCGAGGCTGCCGAGGCCGACGGCCTTCAGCCCGGCATTGAGCAGCCCGAAATAAGGGTTGTAGATGAAGCGCCAGAGCAGGCCGATGCACACTTCGCTGACGATCACCGGGACGAGATAGAGAAACAGGAAGAAGCGCCCGGCTGCGCCGACGACGCGCACCAGGCAATAGGCGATGGCGAGGGCGAGCAGCACCTGCAGGACGATGGCCGAGACGGCGACGGCGAGGTTTCGGGCGAGAGCCGCCCAGAAGAAGCCGTCAGCGGCCAGGCGGACGAAATTGTCGAGGCCGACAAAGACGGGGGCGGCCGAGCCGTTCCACTGGTAGAAGGACAGCACGCCCGAATGCAGCACGGGATAGGCGACGAAGAGGCCGACCAGGATGAGCGCCGGCAACAGGAAGGCGAACGCGTAACGCGCGTCGCGGCCTGCCGACGGGTCCTTTCCTGCTTCCTGCGCTGCCATGAAATGCTCTCTTCTTCCCGGAAGGCGCGTCTTATTTCGCCTTCAGGGCTTCTTCCACGCGCTTGGCGGCATCGACCGGCGCGACCGAACCGTCGAGCACGCCCTGGAGCGAGGTGTAGTAGGCATCGGTTCCCTTGGGCGGCATGGCGGTATCGTAGAAGGGATCGAGCTTGCCGGCCTTGCTCATCAGATCATTGCTGATGGCGTAGAGCACCGGTCCCGCGGCCGCCTGCGTGGTGGCGCCCTTGACGGTGACCATGGTCTTGCGCAGCTCGACATATTTGGTCATCACCGCCGGCGAGGTGAGGAAGCGCAGCAGCGTGACCGCGTCCTGCTTGTTGGCGGTCTTTTCGGCGATGCCGAAGGCCGCCGCGACGCCGCCCAGCACGTCGCCGGGATTGCCCTTGCCGCCGGCCACCGTCGGGAAGGGGAAGAAGCCGAGCTCGAAACCCTCAGGCGCGTCGGCGGAGGCGCCGATCTGCCAGGTGCCGTTGAGCATCATCGCGGCCTGGCCGTTGAGGAAGAGCATATTGGCTTCCTGGTCGCTCATGCCGTTGAAGCCGACGGGGAAATAGCCCCTGGAGGACAGGCTGGCGATGCGGGTCAAGGCCTCGGTGGCCTCCGGACCGAGAGCGACGTCGGCCTTGCCCGCCACGATGTCGGAAACCAGGCCCGACCCCTTCAGGCGCATTTCGAGATATTGGAACCAGAAGGTGGCCGGCCAGGAATCCTTGTTGCCCAGCGCCATCGGCACGAGGCCGTCGGCCTTGATCTTCTCGCACAGGGCCAGGAATTCGTCGTAGCTGGTCGGAACCGTCCAGCCTTTCTCGGCGAACAGAGCCTTGTTGTACCAGAACACGGCGGCATCGATGTCGATCGGCACGGCATAGGCGTGGCCGCCGATGCTGGTCTGCGCCAGGGCCGTCGGCAGGAAGCTCTCGCCCCAGCCATCCTTGGCGAGATCGGCGTCGAGCGCATACATCTGGTGACCGGCCACGAAGGCGCCGAGGAAGCCGCCGGGCAGGGTGTAGAACACGTCCGGCGGGTTGCCGGAGGCCATGGCGGTGTTGAGCTTGGTCTTGTAGGCCGACTGCTCGGCCGCCACCACGTTGAGCTTGATGTCGGGATGGGCCTTGGCGAATTCGTCCAGGGCGTAGGTAATGAAGTCGACCTTGTCCTTCTGCCCCGAATAGGCGTGCCAGAAGGTCAGCTCGCCCGCCAGCGCCGACAGGCTCATCGCCAAGGACGCGGCGATGCCGAGTGCGAGTGCGCGAAAACGCATGTCTTCAATCCTTCCCCACCGGTTCCGAATGCTCGGTTCGATTAATTGCAGTGGTGCCACATTGAAATGAACATGTCTACAGTAGTACCACAAACAAAGCTGTGCTAGGAGCTGGACGGCGAGTGCAAGATTCGAGGCAGGCATGATCGATCAAGCCAAGAGCGCGGCTGGGGGGCAGGCAACGAGCCGGCTGCGCAGCGCGCTGCCTGCACTGTCGGAATCGGAACGGCGCGTGGCGCTGTGGGTCCTCGACCATATCGATCTGGCGATCCGCCAATCCATGTCGGCCATCGCCCAGACCGTCGAGGTCAGCGATACCACGGTCCTGCGCATGTGCCGTACCGCGGGCTTTGCCGGCTTCACCGATCTCAAGCTCGCTTTGGTCCGGGATACGGGCGAGCGTTCGATAGCCAGGCCCGATGAGGGCGCAGCCGGAACCGATGGCGACCTCGGCTGGGCCAGCCGGGTCTTCAATGCGAACATCCAGGCCATCAGCGACACCCTGTCGATGCTCGACCAGGGCGACTTCGCCCGCGCTCTCGATCTCGTCTCCGGCACCCGCCATATCCTGATTGGCGGCATCGGCGGTTCCGGCATCGTGGCCCAGGCCCTCTATCAGCGCTGCTTTCGCCTGGGCCTGCGCTGCGACGCACCGGTCGATTCGCAGCTCCAGCTCATGCATGCCTCGCTGCTTGGGCCGGGGGACCTGGCCGTGGCCATTTCCTATTCCGGCATCACCAACGACCCCGTGCTCCTCCTGCAGGAAGCCAGGACGCAGGGCGCCTCCACCCTGTGCATCACCGGCAACCGGCGTTCGCCTTTGGCGCGCCTTGCCGACGTCGTGCTGGTCAGCGTCTCCCATGAACTGCGCAGCGAGCCGATGGCCGCGCAGATCGCGCAGCTGACGCTGGTCGATGCCCTTTATGCCGCTTTGGTCGCGCGTGCGCCCGACACCGCTCAGCTCAACGAGGAGCGCATGGTCAATGCCATCCTCCCCAAATCCATCTGAACAAGGCCAATCATGAAAGTACAGATCTATACGATGCAGACCGCCGCCGAGGCGCTTGAGCTGGCTGCGCTCGGTGTCGATTGCCTGGGCGTGACGCCCTCCAATCGCGGCCTTCCTGGGGAAATCAGCAATGAGGCGGCGCGCGAGATCGTCGATGCCCTCGCGGGCAAGGCGACGCGCGTCGCTTTGTCGGTGGAGGCCGACCCGCAAGCGATCGCCGCCATGGTCGATGCCGTCAGGCCGGACGTGCTGCATCTGTGCGGCGATATCGCCAAGGTCACGCCCGAGGTGGTGAAGGCGTTGCGGAGCGAGCTTCTCGCCCGCCATCCGGGGCTGAAGATCCTGCAGGCGATCCCGATGACGGGCCCCGAGGCGCTCGACCATGCCGCAGCCTTCGAGCCGGTGGCGGATATCTTCATCCTCGATTCGGTGGCCGCCCATATCGGCGGTATCGGCGCGGCCGGCGTGACGCATGACTGGTCGCTCAGCCGTGAGATCGTCGTGCGCAGCAAGCTTCCCGTCATCCTGGCCGGCGGCCTCGGCCCGGACAATGTCGGGGAGGCCATACGCGCCGTGCGTCCCTGGGCGGTGGATTCGCTCACCCACACCAACAGCCCGCTGGCCTCGGGCGGCTTTCGCAAGGATCCGGCCAAGGTCGCGGCCTTCGTCGCGGCGGCACGGGCGGCTGCTGCCTGAGCAGCCCTCAGTAAAGTGGGCAGGTCTTGCACAGCTTGAGGCCGTCCATGCGATAGCGCAGGCAGCAGATCCGGCGCCTGCGCCCCTTTTCGGCGCTGTAGCGGACGGGCTCGAACAGCGGATTGCTCGCACCGTCTTCCCATCGCCGTGTCGCCAGCAGGGTGCGGGCCTGGGACAACCCTCGATGATCCGTTCCCAAGAATGTCTCGAACTCGCCCAGGCTGTGCTCGACGATGGTTCCGGCATTGCTCCACAAGACCTTCCGGGGCAGGGCGCTCGCCCGCGAGATCGCCGCGATCATCGGGGTGAGATGGCCATCGACCAGCTCTGCGAAGCGCTCGCGGATCGTGTGCGGGGCAAGACGGTCTCCCGCATCCGGCAGGCGCAGGGCGGCGGTCCGGCCGTCTTCGGAGGTGATCACGCCGATCTCACCGATTCCGATCGGCAGGCTCCAGTCGGCGATGATATTCGCGGCCAAGACAGGCGGGATCAGGATCGAAAAGTGCCATTTCGACCAGAGCGTCGCTACGGCGATCGGCTCCGGCCTGTCGTAGTTCCCGGCGAATCGGGCCAGCAGCGGCAACAGCCCCTCTCCCTCGACCAGTGCGGCCGCGGGAACGAAGGGGCGGGCGTCGTCGCCAAGCGCCAGATTGTCGGCGAGGAAGGCGAGCGGTCCCCGGAAGATGGTGGCGAGCGTGGTGGTCACCGCTTCCAGGCCGCCATGATGAAATAGGCGCCGCCGAGGCCGGTGGCGATCAGCCCGGCCGGGATCTGCCAGGGAAAGGCGATGGTACGGCCCACCCAGTCAGCGAGGACCATCAGGACGGCGCCGATGAGAGCCGAGCCGTAGATTTCCGCCAATGCGGTCCTGGTTCCCAGAAGTCGCGCCATATGGGGCGCCATCAGGCCGACGAAGCTCAACGGCCCCACGAACAGGGTGGCGATGCCGGTCAGAATGGATACGACCAGCAGGATGGCGAGGCGCGCACCGGCGATAGGCACGCCGAGCGAGCGGCCGACCGGCTCGCCCAGCGGCATAAGGCCGATCCAGCGCACCAGGGGCAAAGGCAACAACAAGGCGAGGGCCGTTGCCAGGGCGATAGCGCGCGCCTCGGCGGCATCGACCGAATAGGTCGAGCCCGACAGCCAGCCGATCACCCGCAGGATACGGGGGTCGCCGATGACGAGCAGGATCGATAGCAGCGAGGCCAGCAATGCGCCGAGGCCCGCTCCGATCAGCAAAAGATGGTCGGGGGCGAAGGCCGAGCGCCGGCCCAGCCAGAGCACGCAGGCCAGAATGGCGAGGCAGGCCAGGCAGGAAAGCGCGGCCGTGCCATAGCGGTCGAGGCTCGGCAGGAACAAGGTTGCCACCAGAAGCATCAGGGCGGTTCCCGACGAAATGCCGAGGAGTTCCGGGCTTGCCATCTCGTTGCGGGTCAGGCGCTGGAGCAGGGAGCCCGCCATGGCGAGCATGGCGCCGGCGCAGCAGGCGGCCGTGATGCGCGGCAGCCGCCAGATCGACAGGTCGGTGAGCAGCTTGCCATGGGCGAATTGCCAGCCGTCAGGCCCGGGGCCGAGCATGGCGGCGAGGGCGAAACTCAGAACAAGAGCCGCACCTAGGCCCGTAAAGGCCGGGCCGGTGCCGACCTGCAAACGTATCGGCACGGTCACCATGGCAAGAGCGCTTCTTGCTGCCGGCGCGCGTTGCAACATCCAGAGCAGCAGGGGAATACTGAGGAGCATGGCGGCAATGCCGGCTGGAATCTCGATGCCGCCTGTCAGCGCCAGCAGGGCCTGGTCCGTCAAGGCCAGCAGTCCGGCAGCAATCAGGGGCGCGGCAATCATGCGGGTGGTCAGCCGCCTGGCGCCGGCGCTGCGCGCGATGGCTGCACCGGCAAGACCGAGGAAGCTGATCAGGCCGACCGCGCTCGCGACCAGCGCGCTCAGGCCGACAGCGGCGAAAAGGGTCGCCGCCCTGACCAGCGATGTGCGCACGCCCAGCCGCTCCGCACCTTCGATCTGCATGACCGAGAGAGGAGACAGGAGAAGCAGGACCGCCAGCGACACCAGGCCGAGCTTCGGTGCCAGCGCCAGCAAGGGCCCCCAGCCGTTCTGGATGAGCGAACCGGCCTCCCAGATGTAGAGATCGCCCAGCGCATCGAAATGGGTGAGCACCAGCATGGTGCCGAAAGCGCCGAAGGAGAGCGAGGCGATCAGCCCCACCAGAGTGACCGTAGCCGGTGCAAAATTGGATCGGGCCGAGAACAGCAGCACGATGGCGGCCACGCCGATGCCACCGGCGAGCGCCGGCAGGTCCCAACCCAGGGACAACAGGCCGGGAGCCCAGATGATGGCGGCGGCGATAGCGCATTTTGCCCCGGCAAAGATCCCCAATGTTCCCGGCTCGGCGAGCGGATTGCGAAGCACCTGCTGGAGAACCACGCTGGCCAGTCCCAGCGCGCCGCCGCTGAGGAGACCGACGCAAAAACGGGGCAGCAGCCCATCCCGGGCCATGATCGAGCGCAGGTCGTCGCTGCCGGCCAACAGGGCCGGCCAACCTGCGGGCGGAACGAGGCGGGCGAGGTTGAGCAGGAACAGGGCCCCTGCCAGGCCGATGAGAGCGCAGCTGACGAAGATCCAGCCGAAGATCCTGCCATGGCCGCCGGAGGCTTGTCGGGACTCAGGCATCACGCGGCAGGCTCTCCGCGAGCTGGCGTGCGAAGCGCATCGCCGAGGCGACGCCGCCATTGGGGTAGATCACCGGCATCATCGTCACCCTGTTCATCTTGACGGCGGGCAGTGCTCGCCAGAGCGGATTGTCGGCAAGCCGGGCCAGGGCATTGCTGGTTTCCTCGCCGCGATCGAAATGCACGATCCGGGCCTCGGGATCGCCCGCCAACTGGTCGATGCCCACCGAGATCACGCCCGATCCGTTCACCCGGCCCCGCCAGGCATTGATCAGGCCGAGCCGGGACAGGCTGTCGCCGATCAGTCCGGTTCCCCCGAACAGAGCGACCGTGCGGCCGTCCTGGGCAAAGCGGCCGACGTAAAGGGAACGCCGGGTCCGCCCGGCGAGGGCTGCGCGTGCATCGGCGAAGACCGTTTCCAGCTGCGATGTCAGCGCTTGTGCGGCTTCCGTCCGTCCGGTCAGTTCCGCCAGCCGGCCGAGCAACTCGATCGCCTGGCCGACACCGGACTTGCCGGCCGAAGCCGCATCGAGGGGAAACAGCGGCGCGATCTCCCGCAGGCGGCGCAGCGGGCCGGCCTGCCAGGCGGCCAGCACGATGGCATCAGGCCGGATCGCCTGCAGAAGCTCGGCGTTGGGCTCCAGCAGGGGGCCGAGGTCCAGAACTTCCTCGGCCAGCACCGGCTGTGCGACGAGCCTGCGATACAGGGCGACATTGGCCACCGCCACGGGGCTGATGCCGAGCCAGACGAGAAGCTCGGTCGCCAGAAGATCCAGCGCGACCAGGCGAGGCGGGCTCGCCGCACGTGCCGGAGTTCCCATCAGGGCGATGAAAGGGAGAGCCAGAGCAGCGCACAGCAGGTCGCGCCGCACGGCGGCCTGCCCTGGCGGAAGAGCTACCATTTATAGGACAGCGTCGCGGTTGCCGTCAGCGGTTCCCCATAGCGGCACCCCGTCGAACCGGCGCAAGTGTAGAACTTCTTGTTGAACAGATTGCGGGCATTGACCGTCAGGCTGGCGCCGTCGAGCTTCTTGTCGATCACGCCGAGATCGTAGCTCGCCATGGCATCGACCAGCAGATAGTCCGGCACGTGGGTCGGCGTTCCCAATACATCGATGCTGTCGGCGATATAGGTTTCCCCGACATAGCGCAGCCCGCCGCCGATCTTCAGCCCTCGCACGCCGAGATCGTCGAACTTGTAGCTTGCCCATAACGCCGCGGAATGCCGGGGCACCAAGTCCACAGGACGGCCCACCGTGGAAGGAACCGCGCTCTGCAGGGTCTTGCTGTCGGTGAAGGCGTAGCTGGCGACGAGGTCGAGATTGCCGAAGGAGGAATGGGCTTCCAGCTCGATGCCACGCGAGCGGACCTTGCCGACCTGGTAGACATCGCCGAAAGCGTCGAAGCTGCTGACATTCTGCTGGGTGAGCTCGTAGACGGCGGCGCTGAGCAGCAGGTTGCTATCCTGCGGCTGGTAGCGCACGCCCGCCTCATATTGCAGGCCCTTGTTGGGCTTGAGCACCGTGCCGCTGCGTGAATCCAGGCCGAGTTGCGGTGCGAAGGACTGGCTGACGCTGACATAGGGCGCGATGCCGTTGTCGAAGCGGTAGACCAGCCCGGCGCGGCCGGTGAAGGCGCTGTCGTCCTGGTTCGTCTTGGCGCCGGTCTGGTAGTTCAGAACCGTTGCACGGCTCCAGTCATGGCGCCCGCCGAGCAATACGGTCAGGTTGCCCAGACGAATCTGGTCCTGCAGATAGATGCCGAACTGGTCGCTGAGATTGTCGCTGCCGCGATCGACGGCATAGTTGATGACCGGGTAACCGGAATAGACGGGGTTGTCGATATTGAGCGGGACGATCGAGCCGCGATAGCGGTGCGAGTCGTAGCTGCGGCGGTAATAGTCGAAGCCGGTCAGGAGCGTGTGGCTGAGCGGGCCGGTCTCGAAGCTCTTTTCGATCGAGGTATCGGCGGTAATACCGTAGGAGCGCTCGGTTCGGGCGCTGGCCCGCCGCGCGAGCTGGCCGTTGGTAACCGGCAGGAGACCTGCCTGCATGTAGTCCCAGCGCACGTCGGAATAGTAGTAGCGGGCATTCTGGCGCAGCTTCAGCGTCTCGTCGAAACGATGCTCGAAGGCATAGCCGATCGTATAGGCATCGCCGACGAAACGATCGAAGGATTCCTCACCCAGGAACAGCTTGCGCGGGATACGCCCGGTCGCGACATCGCTCCAGTAGAGCGGCGTGATGAAGCGTGTATTCACGTGCTGGTAGCTCGCCAGCAGCGTCAGGGACGTCGCATCGTTCGGCTGCCAGGTGATGGCGGGCGCGATATAGACCTTGTCGTCCGGTATGTGCTTGACCCAGGTATCGGCGTCCCGGACCAGGCCGGTCAGGCGGTAGCGCAGGGTTCCGTCGGCAGTCAGGGCATCGGAGAAATCGAAGGACGCCTGCTTGCGGTCATAGCTGCCATATTCGAGATTGATCTCGTGCAGGGGCGTCGGCGTTGGGCGTTTGGAGATGGCGTTGATGACCCCGCCCGGCGCCAATTGGCCGTAGAGCACCGAGGAGGCGCCGCGCAAGACCTCGACCCTCTCCAGGCCGTAGGGCTCCTGGGAGCTGTCATAGACATTGGACTGCAGCTTCATGCCGTCACGCAGCATGCCGCCATTGCCGGTCGCGACATCGAAGCCGCGCAGCATGACGTCATCCGTCATCCGGCTGAAGGCCTGCGACTGCATGCCGACTCCCGGGGTGTAAGTCAGGACGTCGGAAAGGGAGGTGACCTTCTGGTCCACCATCTGGTCCTTTGTCACGACGGTGATGGACTGGGGCGTCTCGATGATCGGCGTATCGGTCTTGGTGCCCGACGCGCTCTGGCGGGCGACATAGCCCTGCACCGGGGCCCAGGCTGATTGGCCGTAGACGGTCACCGGATCGAGTTCGATGGCATTGGCGTTCTCGGCCCCGCCGATGCTTGCGGTGATGTCGGCGGAAAGGACGGTGACGGTGGTGGCATTGCTGAAGCGATAGTTCAGGCCGGACCCCGCCAGCAGCCTGGCAAGCGCCTGCTGCACCGTCAGCGAACCGCGAACCGGGCGACCGAGCGCTCTGATGGGATTGTTCTCGCGGAAGACCACGGAAAGACCCGAGATGCGCCCGATCTCGTTCAGTGCCTGGGGGATCGGCCGCGCCGGAATGTTGAAGCTGAAACGCTGTCCCGCGGGCTGTTCAGCCCGAGCCGTGGACACTCCCACGCTTGCCGCCGTCGCAGCCAACAGCATGGCGGCCGCCATACTCCCGGCCACACGCCTCACGCCATGCCTACTCATCGCAACCTGTCCCCTCGATCATCGATCACCGGCAAACCGCGGTCTCGGCACCTGCGGATTACCAGCCTCCATGGTCTTCACGTTCGAGGGAGGGGCTCACTGAACCCCTTGGCGAAGATTTTTGTTGCCGCAGGAGATCTGGAACCGAAGTCGATCGGGACAGGGTCGCTTCTATTAAGGTGCGCTACGCCAACCAATTCTCAAGGACGAGGTCGGGAATGCGTGCGAACTCGTCGATATTGGCCGTGACCAGAGGTATTCCCGCCGCGGAGGCATGGGCGGCGATCAACAAATCATTGGGGCCAATCGGGGTGCCTGCACGTTCGAGGGCGGCTCGAATATCGGCATATTTACCGTCGGCCGGCACATCGAAGGGCAGGATCGTCAATCGCTGCAGGATGGCTTCGACACGCTCCTGCAACCTACCCGAGCCGCGCTTGACGGCTCCAAACCGCAGCTCGCAGGCGGTTATGATACTGACGGCGAGGCCGTGATCACCGATCCCAGCGATGTGCCGGGCGGCTTTCCCATCGGGATGGCGAATGAGATCGGATACGATATTGGTGTCGAGCATGTAGCGCGCATTGCTCAAAGCTCGATATCCTTGAGGGGCAACAAGCCCTTGTCCACATCGGGAAAGTCGTCCTCCTTGCCCAAAGGCGGCTCTTTGACCCAGCCAGAGAGCAATGTCAGCAGGTCATTGCCATCTGTCGGGACCGGCTCGAGAATCAGCCTGTCGCCATCGCGGGTGATCCGCACGCGATCCCCGGGCAGCGCGAACTCAGCCGGGATCCGTACAGCCTGGCTGCGGTTGTTGCGAAAGAGTTTGACCTGCTTCGACGGTGGTGAGGTGAGCGGATGCGCCATACCAGGATCCTCATGCATATGCCATGTATATGCCGGAAACTTGATGGGCGCAAATCAGACTTCGGTGCACTTGTCGTCGCAATAGCAGACCACGTCCTCACGGCCGGATGAACACGACGAGGCCGCCGGGAAGGGCAGTCATCCGGAAGCCGACGCTGGCCTGCAGCGACTGCAGCGCGGCATCCGTGTCGGCCAGGCTGAAGCTGCCGGTGACGAGCTGGTCGCCCAGGCCCGCACCGGTGACGACGATCCTTCCCTGGCGATAACGCGCGATTTCCTCGATGACTTCGGACAGCCTGGCCCGGTAGAAGACATAGCGTCCCTTGCGCCAGGCCAGCGCATCCTTGAGATCGACCTGTTCGATCTCTCCAAGCCCTTGCCTGTCGA
This sequence comes from Labrys methylaminiphilus subsp. lupini, assembly GCF_051161885.1. NCBI lineage: Bacteria > Pseudomonadati > Pseudomonadota > Alphaproteobacteria > Hyphomicrobiales > Xanthobacteraceae > Labrys > Labrys methylaminiphilus. The sequence goes on from NZ_JBMDIH010000002.1 coordinate 387,782, forward strand.
AACGAAGGCGCTGGCCCGGCGCGTCCAGCAGGGCTTCGCCGAGATGCTCGGCCTTGACGGCCACCTTGCCGCTCTCGAGCGTGACGACAGTGCCGTCGTCCCCGAGATTGACGTCGAATCGGGTGCCGATGTCCCTGATGTCGCCGTCCGGCACGCGCACGACGAAAGGAGCCTTGCCGGGCGCGACGTCGAAGGAAGCGGTGCCGCGCACGAGCTTCACCTGTCTTTCGGTCTTGTCGAAAGCTTCGTCGAGCGCACTGTCGGCGTCGAGAAGCACTTTCGAGCCATCGGACAGCGTGACGGTGCGCCGTTCGCCACGGCCGGTACTGTGATCGGCCATCAGTTTCTGCAGCAAATGGGGGTTCTGCAGCCAGAGGACGCCGCCCAGGCCGAGGGCCAGCACCAGAGTCGCCGCCGATAGCCGCCGGAAGTTGCGGTGCTGGCGCCGACTCCTGTCGACGGCGTGAAGATAGGGCGCGAGCGCTTCATTTTCGCGAGTGGCAAGTTGGCGAGCGGGCTGCTCGGCGGCGCTCCAGACTTGCTCCATCCTGCGAAGGGCGTCGGCATGAGCGGGATTGGCGCCAAGCCAGCTCTCGAACGCTGCCTGCTCGGCCCGCGATAATCCGCCGAGGCGTCGAACGAACCAGTCTCTGGCCTCCTGTTCGACATCCGCTGGGGAGGATTGGGGGGGCGCCATGATCTGTGGCCTCGAAAACCGCTTTTTCGTCTATGGCACCGTGCGATAGAGAATCGGCGCACTATAACCCGACTGCGCCGGGCGTGCCTGCCACACGATGCCCGCCGGCACGTTCGCCGGGGACGAGCGTCTTTGGGGGGATAGGCGGTGGTGGCCTCAGGCTCCTTGCGCGGATGCGCCATCGGTTGCGGTGCATGCGGCGAGCGCTCGCGCCATGTGCTTTGCCACCGTGCGCTCCGATATGCCCAGGGTCGTGGCGATCTCCACGAAACTATGTCCGTGAATACGGTTCAGCAGGAAAATGTGCCGTGTCTGCCGAGGAAGCGCCGCGATCGTATTCTGAAGGGATTGCAGGTTCTGGCGGGCCGACAGGATTTCGAACGGCGTTGCGGGGGAGGCCGCATACTGGGTCGACAGCGTGTCTTCCTGCAGCCGCTCGCGCCTGGATTCCGACCTCAAATGATCGATCGCCGCATTCCGTGCGCAACGGGTCAGGAAGGCTGAAGCGTTGCCGGTCGTGTCGCTGGTGCGCTCCCAGATCCGCAGGAACATGTCCTGGATGAGATCGAGCGCCGCATCCCGGCTCCTGACTTTGCGCCGGAGCGTCCGCTCCAGGCGAGACCGCTCCGTGGCATAAAGAGTTTCGATGTCGTGGCTGCGGCTGTTCATGGGGCGAATTCTGTGGGCAGGCGGCAATGACCGGGCAAGTGGCCAAGCATTATCCAGAAAAGCAGCGCTACTCAATGAAAATGATTTATATCTATTCTAATTTGTACAAATTGTTAGAATGATATAAAGATAAGAATTAGTATTTATTAAGAAAATATCGAAAAATATAGTAATTTTACACTGTTTTCTGGTGCGAGCACGATGGCGGGCGCTCATCCCGCTGGTACTCGGCCATGTCGGCCTGCAGAAACACGCATTTAGACGGAAACGCTTGTTTGCTTTGGTTCGCCGTTCTGGCGCGTCCTTGCGATTTCCGTCGATTGCGGCAAATCGCAAGGACGCAAAGGCTGCTTCAGGCAAATTGCGCCCGGTGCAGCCGCCCATAGATTCCGGACTTGTCCAGCAGATCGCTATGGCGTCCCTGTTCGACGATGCCCCCGCCGTCCACGACGAGGATGCGATCGGCATTCTTGATCGTCGCCAGGCGATGCGCGATCACCAGGGTCGTGCGCCCCTTCGAAAGCTCGGCGAGAGCCTGCTGGATGGCGAGCTCCGTTTCGGTATCGAGCGCCGAGGTCGCCTCGTCGAGGATGAGGATCGGCGGGTTCTTCAGGAACATGCGGGCAATGGCGAGGCGCTGCTTCTGGCCACCCGACAGTTTGACGCCGCGTTCGCCGATGAGGGTGTCGAGGCCCTTGGGCAGCGCGGCGATCACGCCGTCGAGGCGGGCGCGGCGGGCTGCCTCGAGGATCTCGTCCTCACCCGCTTCAAGGCGGCCATAGGCAATGTTCTCGCGGATGGTGCCCCCGAACAGGAAGACGTCCTGCTGCACGATGCCGATCTGGCTGCGCAGGGAGCGTAGCGTCAGGTCGCGGATGTCGATGCCGTCGATGGTGATGGCGCCCTGGGTGACATCGTAGAAGCGGGGCAGGAGCGAGCAGATCGTGGTCTTGCCGGCGCCCGACGGCCCGACGAAGGCCACCGTCTCGCCGGCCGCGATCGACAAATCGAGATGGGAGAGGATCTGCCGGTCGGGTGTGTAGCCGAAGCCGACCTTTTCGTAACGGATGGCGCCGGTGAGCATCGGGGCCGGCCGGGCATCGGGGCGATCGGTGATATCAGGCCGGGTGTCGAGAAAGTCGAGATAGCGGCGGAAGCCGGCAATGCCCTTGGGATAGGTCTCGATCACCGCATTGATCTTCTCAATGGGACGGAAGAACACGCCGATCATCAGGAGGAAGCCGACGAAGCCGCCATGGCTGAGCTGGCCGGTCAGCACGAAATAGCTGCCGGCGATCATCACGGCGAGCTGGGTGAGCCGCATGCTCAGATAGCTCAGCGAGTTGGAGGCGGCCATCAGCCAATAGGCCTGCAGCTTGGTGCGGCGATAATCGTGATTGTCGCGCGAGAACAGGGCCCGCTCGTGGTCCTCATTGGCGAAAGCCTGCACCACCCGGATGCCGCCGACATTTTCTTCGATGCGGGTGTTGAAGCTGCCCACGCTGTCGTAGAGAGCACCCCAGTTCTTGGTCATGCGGCCGCCGTAGCGCAGTGTCACCCAGGCCGTCACGGGCACGACCATGGCCGTGATGAGGGTGAGCTCGACATGCAGAGAGAACATCAGGAGGAAAGCGCCGGCCAGCGTCATCACCGCGATGAACAGATCCTCCGGCCCGTGATGGGCGATCTCGCCAATCTCCTCGAGATCCTTGGTGAGCCGCGCGACGAGATGGCCGGTCTTGTTGTTGTCGAAGAACCCGAAGGACAGTTTCTGCAGATGGTCGAACGCCTTGCGTCGCAGCTCGGTCTCGATGTTGATGCCGAGCATGTGGCCCCAATAGGTCACGATTGCCATCAGGCCGGTATTGACGATGTAGACGGCCAGAAGGCCGACACAGGCCAGGGTGATCAGATGCCACTGGCCGGATGGCAGCAGCGTATCGATGAAGATCTTGATCGCGACGGGAAAGCCGAGTTCGAACAAGCCGGAAGCGATCGCGCAGGAAAAGTCCAGCAGGAACAGGCCGCGATGGGGCAAATAATAGGCGGCAAAGCGTTTCAGTAAGGCCATGGTGATCAAGCAACAACGAATGAATGGACGTCGAGAAGGCCGCCGGGGCTCTCCTCGCAAGGCAAGAACAGATCAAGCAGCCAGAGCAAAGTGCATTCCTAGCTGAACGTACTTTGCTCCGGCTCTTTGTTTCCAAGCCAATCCAACGGATTGGCCCGAGCGTCTTTGCAATTCTAGGTGGTTCCGTCAAATCGCAAAATGCTTTGGCAGCATATACACCTCGTGCCAGGGAGGGGCCATCGCCACCATTGGGCTGTTCATCGTCTTCAACCCTTCAATGAGCCCTGCGCCCGAGCTGCCAGATCAGATAGGGCAGCCCGATCAGGGCCGCCACGATGCCGGTCGGCAATTCACGGGGCGCGATCACTGTGCGCGCCAGGGCATCGGCGACGACCATGACCAGCGCACCGATCAGCACTGAACCGAGGATTTGCGACCAGGCCCGGCGCAAGCCGAGCAGGCGCGCCATATGGGGCCCGGCCAGGCCGACGAAGGTGAGCGGACCCGTGGCCATGACCGCGACCGAAGTCAGCAGCGCGGCCATGCCCAGTATCGACAGCCGGCTGGTGTGGACCGGCAGTCCGAGAGCCCTGGCCGTGACGGGGCCCATCGGCACGATGTCGAGCCATCGCGTCAGCGCCAGGGCGGCCGGCAGCAGCAGAGCGGCAAAGGCCGCTGTCGTCAGCACTTTGGGCCAATCGGCATAATAAGTCGATCCGGCCATCCAGGCGAGGACTTGCGGCGCACGGGGATCGCCCAGAGCGAGAAAGGCGACGATGATGACGTCGAGCAGCGCTGAGAGGGCGAGGCCGGTGAGCAGGACCTGGTCGGGGGCAAAGCCGCTGCGCCGGCCGACCATCAGCACCAGGAAGAGCGCGAGGAAGCCGCCGGCTGCACCGGCAGCCGTATGAGCCGCCAAGCCGGTCGTCTGGCCGAGCATCATCGCAAGGGCCATGCCGAAGGCAACGCCGGTACCGATTCCGAGAACCTCGGGCGCGGCCAGCGGATTGCCCGATATCCGCTGCAGCAGCAGGCCCGCGGTGGCGAGCATGGCGCCGGCCAGTGCGGCGATCGCGGCGCGCGGCGCCCGCCAGGGCTCGACCAGGGCGAAATCGGCGGGCGAGATCAGCTGCCAACCGGCGCTGCCATGGCCGATCAGCAGGGCGCCGATCGCGGCAAGGACGAGCAGGACAGCAAGCAAGGGCAGGAGCCGGGTCCGATCGTGTGTGCCCGTAGCCAGGGAACGTTGCGTGGAGGGCGGCTCGGTGCGGCGCAGCCGCGGCAGAAGCCAGAGCAGGAGCGGTGCCCCCAGCAGGGCCGTTGCCGCGCCCGTTGGCAGGTCGATGATACCTGCGGCTTCCAGCAGTCCGACGATGGCGTCGACAGCCAGCACAAGCAGGGCACCGGTCAACGGCGCCAGGATCAGCCGGGCGGTAAAACGGCGGGCCCCCGACAGGCGTGCGATCTGCGGTGCCGCCAGTCCGACGAAGCCGATCACCCCGACATGGGCCGTGATCACGGCCGTGAGTAGGGCGGCGATGAGGAGGCCGGCGCCGCGCACCAGGCTGAGCGGTACGCCCAGGGCACGGGCATTTTCCTCATCCAGGGCGAGCAGTTCGAAGGGGCGGCCCAACAGAGCGGCCAGGAGATAGAGCAGGCCGATGGCGGGCGCGAGCGCCGCCGGCGCCATCCAGTCCTGCTGCGCCAGCGAGCCGCCGCCCCACAGGAAGAGGATGGCGACATATTCCTGGTTGAGAAGGCGCAACGCGATGGTGAGGGCACCGCAGAACAAGCCCGCCACCAGGCCGGCCAGCACCAGGGCGACGGACGAGAAGTGGTTACGCGCCGCACAAACCATCACGAAGCCCAGGGCCAGCAGCGTGCCGGCCAGGGCGATCGTCGGGCGTCCGAGCACGAGCAGGCCGGGGGCCGCGACGAGGACGACGGTCAAGGCGAGCTGCGAACCGGCTTCCAGGCCCAGCGTAGTGGGCGAGGCCAGCGGATTGCGCAGGGTCTGTTGCAGCAGGAGGCCGGCCAGGCCCAGCCCCGCACCGGCCAGCAGCGCGGTGAGTGCGCGGGGCAGGGCGGAGAAATGAAAGACGAGCTGCTGCGGATCGTCGAGCCGGGGATGGAGCGCGGCGCCCCACCATTGCAGGGCCGGCAATTGCGTCGTCCAGCACCAGGCGGTCAGCATGACGGCCAGCAGGCCCAGGACCGCGTAGGCAAACAGGGGGCGGCGCGCGTCAGAACCGGGCATTGCCGCCATCCGCCGCGCTGTTTTTGCTGAAGGCATCGACCAGAAGATGGGCAAAGCGCTGCGCTGCCGTGAGATCGCCGAAGGGCCAGGTCGCGGCGAGACGCTTTACGCGGCCCTGCCTTACCGCAGGCAGATTGCCCCACAGGCTGTCCGTATTGGGCGCGAGGCTTGCTTCGGAGGGCAATGGATCGACCACCACGATCTCGGCATCGGCAAAGGCGGCGAGCCTCTCAACGCCCACCAGGGCAAAGCCCCAGCCATTGGTCGGCGCGCTCCAGGCATTGGTGAGGCCGAGCCGTTGCAGCGCACCACCGAACAGGCTGGCGGGGCCGTAGACGCGCACGAAGCGCTTGTCGAGAAACTGGATGACGAGCAGGCGGGGCATGGCCGTACCCGTGAGACGTTGGCGCAGGCTCGCAAACTCGGTTTCGGCCTGCGTGATGACAGCCCGCCCCTGTGCCTCCCGCCCCACTATCTTGGCCAGCGCTTCGAGCTCGGCTTCGGCATGGCGAAGGGGATCGCCCGTTCCGGAGTAGACGGCCACCTCCCGGGTCGGTGCGATGCGTTGCAGCGAGGGGCGCGCGGCAGCGCCGAGCGGGCTGACGATGATGAGGTCCGGCTTGAGGGCTGCGATGGTCTCCAGGCTGGGTGTATCGCGAAGGCCGACATCCGGCGTTCCCCGCGGCAGAGCCGGTTCACCCACCCAGATGCGATAGAGATCGGCATCGCCCACGCCGATGGGATTGATGCCCAATGACCTCACCATGGCTGTCGCCGTCCAGTCCAGGACCACGAGGCGCTCGGGGCATGAGGCAGATTGGGCCCGTGCAACTCCCCCGGCGAACACCAGGCTTGTGAGGATGACGACACCGAGGCGCCGGGCCGTCCGCTGAAAGGCGGCAAGCGATTTCACGGCGCCTCCGCGCGCAGAAGGAACTGATGTATTGGCGAACTGTGATCGGACGAGAGCGTCCATCGCAATGAAAGGAACTCAATTTTGATCGCGGTGGCTTATGGCACCTGAAGTATATCTATTGCAACAAAGAACATTCCATTGCCCGTGCAGTTTAGAATTTTTATAATTTGTGCAGTCAATAACAAGTATAAATGAATATATATCTGAGTAATGCTATTATAAGTTTGTTTACATGGCAAAGTCCGTTGGTCTAAACGTCTGCGCAATGGCGTTGCGGGCGGTTGACGCCGCGCGATATTATTTTTCATGGGATGGCAGAGGTGATGAACCGGCGGGTTGGAGTTTGCGTCAGGCTGTCCATGGGGACGGCATCGGGCCTGTTGATGCTGGCCGCGGCGACGGCCGCGTGGGCACAGGTGGGGAGCAATGGTGGAACGATCGCGCTCGATCCCGTCGTCGTCAGCGGCGGAACCGGCACGGGGCCGGTGACGGGCTATGTCGCGAAGAAGACCACGGCCGGCTCCAAGACCGACACGCCGATCGAAAAGATTCCGCAATCGGTGACGGTGATCGGCCGCGACCAGCTGGAGGCCCGGCAGCCCCAGAAGCTCGATGAGGTCTTCTACTACACCCCCGGCGTGACCGGCGCGCCCTATGGCTACGACCCCCGCACCAACTGGGTGTTCATCCGCGGTTTCGACGCCAGCCAGACCGGCATCTTCCTCGACGGCCTACCGCTCTACCAATATGCCTTTGGCAGTTTTTATGTCGACCCCTACGCTCTGGAGCGTGTGGAAGTGCTGCGTGGCCCTTCCTCGACGCTCTATGGCGGGGGCAATCTCGGCGGTATTCTCAACCTTGTCTCCAAGCGGCCGACCGATGGGCCGCTGCACCGGATCGAGGCGGGCATCAACAGCTGGGGCCAGGCCAGCACGGGCTTCGATTTCGGCGGCAAGATCGACGAGGCCGGCGTGTGGACCTATCGCCTGACGGGCCGGATCGCGGGCGGGCGTTATGAAACCGACAAGGCCAAGGGATTCCAGGGCTTCATCGCCCCGGCCCTGACCTACAAGCCCAATGATGCGACCAGCCTCACACTGCTGGCCAACTACACCAATATGGATCTCGACCATACGGGCGGCTTCCTGCCCTATTACGGCACGGTGAAGCCGACGCGCTTCGGGCGCATCCCTCGCGATTTCTATTCCGCCGAACCCTCGGACGACCTGTATCGTCGTTCGCAGGCGATGATCGGTTACGAGTTCAAGCACGATTTCAACGATGCGTGGACCTTTAGCCAGAACGTGCGCTACGCCTATCTCGATACGCGCGAGCGCTATGCCTACCCCTATGGCTACTACAATCCCGATGCCGACTATGGCGGAGGAAACCCGCTTCCGCTGACCCCCGGCAATGAGCTTTACCGCACCGGCTTTGCGCACCACACCACGGTCAACACCTTCTCGGCCGACAATCAGCTCGAAGGCCGGTTCGATACCGGGCCGCTGGCGCATGACCTGCTGTTTGGCCTCGATTACAAATACTATGCCATCAACCAGATGCAGGGATTGTTCAACGCCACGCCCATCAGTCCCACCGATCCGGTCTATGGCACGCCGCAGGGCGGGGTCGTCACGCCCTATCTGCGCCAGAAATACACCATGCATCAGCTTGGCGCCTATTTGCAGGACCAGATCAGTTTCGCCGACAATTGGCTGCTGACCCTGAACGGGCGCTATGACCGAGTCTGGACTGATAGTACCGCCTCGGTCGGCAACGCCAATTTCAATGGCGTCGAGGGTGCCTTCAGCGGCCGCGCCGGCCTTTCCTACGCCTTCGCCAACGGCATCACGCCCTATGTCTCGGTTGCCCGCGGCTTCAACCCGGTGATCGGATCGAATTTTGCGGGCAGTCCCTTCAAGGCGGAGACCGGCGTCCAATATGAAGCCGGCGTGAAATATCGACCGACCTTCTTCGACGGCCTGATCACCGCGGCTTATTACGACCTCACCAAGCAGAATGTGGTGACGCCGGATACGGCCCACCCCTTCTTCAGCAACCAGCTCGGCGAGGTGCGCTCGCGCGGCGTCGAAGTCGAGGTGCAGGCCAATGTCACCGATGCCCTCAAGATGACGGCTGCTTTCAGCGCCTCGCAGATCCGCATCGAGAAGGACACGGATGCAACCGTGGTCGGAAAACGGCCGAACGTGGTGCCGGAAACCACTGCCTCGCTGTGGGCCGACTACACCTTCCAGGAGGGGCTGCTGCAGAATCTCGGCTTGCAGGGCGGCATTCGCTATATCGGCTCGTCCTATGCCGACAACCAGAACCTCTACAAGGTGCCGGCCGTCACCCTCGTCGATCTCGGCATGCACTACAAATACAAGGCATGGGACTTTGCCCTGAATGTGAACAACGTCTTTGACAAGCGTTACGTCGCGGGCTGCTCCGGCATCTATAGCTGCAACTACGGCGCGGGCCGCGTCGCAACTCTGAAGGCCAGCTACACATGGTAAATTTTCGCCGCAACGGGCCGCTTATGGCCATGGTTTTGCTTGCCCTGATAGCGCCGGTTCGGGCCTTCGCCCAGGATGCGCCCCCGCCGGCCGGCGATCCAGTCGCCGCCGCGGCCAGCATCCTGCCGCATGACCTGTCGCCCTGGGGCATGTTCATGCAGGCCGATATCGTGGTGAAAGGCGTGATGATCGGGCTTGCCTTCGCCTCGCTGGTGACCTGGACGATCTGGCTGGCCAAGGGCATCGAGCTGCTCGCGGCCAAGCGCCGGGCGCAGGCGGCGGCACGTTTGCTCGAAACCGCCGAGAGCCTGGAGGCCGCGTCCCAGTCCATCGGCGCCCGCCAGTCCGGGAAGGGCGCTGTCGCCGACCTCGTGACGGCCGCCAACCGCGAATTGTTGCGCTCGGACGATTTGCCGGCCGAGGGCATCAAGGAGCGCCTGGCGATCGCACTCGCCCGCATCGAGGCGCGCGCCGGCCGTTCGATGACGCGCGGCACCGGCCTGCTCGCCACCATCGGCGCAACAGCTCCGTTCGTGGGCCTGTTCGGCACGGTCTGGGGTATCATGAACTCCTTCATCGGCATCTCGCAGTCGCACACCACCAACCTGGCGGTGGTGGCCCCCGGTATTGCCGAAGCCTTGCTCGCCACCGCCATCGGTCTTGTCGCCGCCATTCCGGCCGTGATCATCTACAACGTCTTCGCCCGCGCCATTGCCGGCTACCGTGCCTTGCTTTCGGACGCCTCGGGCGAGGTGCTGCAGCATGTCTCGCGCGATCTGGAGCGTTTGGAGCGGGATGGCAATGCTGCCCCGGTCCGAGCGCTGGCATCCGCGCGGACGCAGACGGCGGGCTGACGGCATGGGTGTCTCCCTCAAGGATCCACAAGACGGCGACCTGTCGGAAGTTTCCGACATCAATGTCACGCCGTTCATCGACGTCATCCTGGTGCTGCTGATCATCTTCATGGTGGCGGCGCCGCTCTCCACCGTCGATGTCGCCGTCGACCTGCCCGTCTCCAACGCCAAGGTGCAGCCGCGCCCGGACAAGCCGGTCTTCCTCACCGTGAAGAAGGATCTGAGCCTGGCACTCGGTGAAAACAGTGTGCCACGCGAGCAGATTCAGCCCGCCATCGACCAGCTCACAGGGGCGGACCGCGAGCAGCGTGTCTTCCTGCGCGCCGACGGGGGTGTCGCCTATCGTGACATCATGAGTGTGATGAATCTCCTGCGCAATGCCGGCTATCTCAAGATCGCCCTGGTCGGTCTCGAAGATACCGGCCAGGCCACGAATACGGTCGCCGTGCCCCCGCAATGAACGAGCAGGCGCGTTTCACCAGGTTGGCCAGCAAGGCCTTGTCCCTGCCCAACGTCGCCTTGTGGACGGCAGCGGCGGCCGTGATGCTGCTCGTGCATGGCGCTGGCATCTGGGTGGCCCGCGACTGGCACCCGATCGGGCCGCCTCCCGTCGGCAATCCCGAGCCGGCCATCGAGTTCGATCTGGCCCCGCCCACCACCCTGCCTGAAGCGCCACCCCAGGAGACATTGGCCGAGGCCCAGCCCGAGCCAACGCAGGAGACGCAGACGGAGACGGTCCAGCCGGTCGAACCTGAGCCGGCGCAGCCTCAAACGCAGCAGGTCGAGCCCACGCCGGTGGAACCTCAGCAAGTGCCGGAGCAGGCCCCTCCCGAGCCCGAGCCAACGCCCCCGGAACCGATCGAACCCATCACGCCGCCGGAGCCTGTACCGGAGGTGGTGCCCGATCTGCCATCGAAGGACAAGGCGGAGGTGATCTTGCCGGCCGCGCCCAAGCCACAGCCCAAGCCGAAGAAAGAGAAGAAGCCCGCGCCCCGCAAGGAGCCGGAACGGCAGCGTCCGGTCGTGCAGCCCAGGCCTGCCGTCGTCGCGCCGCGTCAGCAGGCGGTTCAGGCTACGGCCCCGCGCCAACAGGGTTCGGCAATGGGCGACGAGCTCGCCGCCTGGAGGCGCGCCGTGGGTACTCGGGTTCAGCGAGCAGCCAGTTCGATGTCGGTGAGCGGGAAGGGCACGGTCCGCGTGGCCTTTTCTGTTAGCGCAAGTGGACAGGTCTCATCTCCCCGTCTCGTCGGTTCGAGTGGCAACCCAAGTCTTGATGCCAGCGGCATCAATGCCGCCCGTCGCCTTGGCTCACTGCCACCACCACCGGGCGGCGCAAAAGCCATTACAGTGCCCATCATCTTCAAGTGATAATGCCGATGCATATGACCGCTTCCCACGAAAATGCGCCCGTTCCAGCGCCGGCTCTTGCGGATGTGCCGCTGTTCGCGCTCGAAGAAGTCAGCTTCGCCATCCCTGGACGCGTCCTGCTGCAGCCCCTGACCCTGTCGCTGGCACCGGGCCGGGTGATCGGGCTGGTCGGCCATAACGGCTCGGGCAAGTCGACTTTGGTCAAGATTCTGGCGCGCCAGCAGGCGCCGACCTCGGGTTCCGTGCGGTTTGGCGGGACACCGCTCTCCGACTGGGGCGAGCGGGCCTTTGCGCGCCAGGTCGCCTATCTGCCGCAGCATATTCCGCCGGCGACCAGCCTGCTGTCCAAGGAACTCGTCGCCCTCGGGCGCTATCCCTGGCACGGACCGTTCGGGCGCTTCGGCAAGACCGACTCCGAGAAGGTCGCCGAGGCCATGAAGCTGGCCGATGTCGGCCCCTTCGCCGACCGCCTCGTCGATACCCTGTCGGGGGGTGAGCGCCAGCGCGTCTGGCTGTCCATGCTGATGGCGCAGGATACGCGCTGCCTCCTGCTCGACGAGCCGATCTCGGCGCTGGACATCGCCCATCAGGTCGATGTGCTGGCCCTGGTCCAGCGCCTGTCGCGGGAGCGTGGCATCGGCGTCATCGTGGTGCTGCACGACGTCAACATGGCCGCGCGCTATTGCGACGAGCTGGTCGCGCTGCATGGCGGCCGCCTGATCGCCCGCGGCACGCCTGCCGAGATCATGACGCCCGCCTGCCTCAAGTCCATCTATGGCATCGAGATGGGCGTGATACCCCATCCCGAGAGCGGGGGGCCGGTGAGCTTCGTGCTGTAACGGCCGATGGCGGCGGACGTCAGGCTGCGGCCTTGGCCATGCGAGCCTCGAACACGAAGCCGAGGAAATTCAGCAGGATCTGTGCCGCCAGGATCGCGGTGCCCCCGGTATGGTCGTAATCGGGTGCGACTTCGACCAGATCCATCCCCACCACCTCGTTGCGGCGCGCCAGCGCCTGCAGCATTTCCAGCACCTCGTAATAGAGGAAGCCGCCATGCGAAGGCGTGCCGGTTCCCGGGGCGATGGAGGGGCAGAAGCCGTCAATGTCGAGGGTGACGTAAACGCGCGCGCCGGCCGGGATCCGATCGATCACGCCCTTGGCGCCGAGCGCACGCATCTGGCGCACCGACAAGATGTCCGAGCCCATGCGGCGGGCGTCGTCATAGCCCTCCTTGGCGGTGGAAGAGACGTTGCGGATGCCGACCTGGGTGAGGCCGCTGACATAGGCCTTCTCGGCGGCACGACGCATGGGATTGCCATGGCCGTAGCGCACGCCGTGGCGCTCGTCGACGAAGTCGAGATGGGCGTCGATCTGGAGAATGTGGATGTCGCCGCGACCCGCGAAGGCGTCGATGCAGGGAATGTTGACGGAGTGGTCGCCGCCGATCACCACCGGAAGTGCCCCCGCATCGAGGATGGCGCCGACGCCAGCCTTGATGTTGGCATGGCTCCTTTGCGTGTCGGTGTGAACGATATCGGCATCGCCGATATCGACCATCCTCACCGAGGCGGGCAGATAAATGCGGTCGTCCTCGTGGTCATAGGCACCGGCATGGCCGAAGCTGAATAGGGTGGAGGCTTCGCGCACCGATCGGGGCCCGAAGCGCGCACCGGCACGGAACTGGGTGCCGAAGTCGAAGGGGGCGCCGAGAATGGCGACGTCGGCGTCGATGTGGCGCCAATCGGCGATATAGGGGCGCTTTGCGAAGGTGGAGATGCCGACGAAGGGCAGGTTCAGCCGCCCGGCTTCGTAGGAGTGTTCGCTCATTATCGATCCTTGCAGTGTTCAGGTGATGGGATGGGCTGCGCCGCGCTGCCTCTAATCGTCGTCGAGGGTGGAGCCGGCGCGGCCGGCCGTCGTCATGGCGATGGCGGCGAGGGTCACCAAGGCGGCGGCCACCAGGAACCAGGCCGGCGCGAGCTTGCTGCCGCTCGCCCCGATCAGCCAGGTGGCGATCAGGGGAGCGGTGCCGCCGAACAGGGCGTTCGCCGCGTTGAAGCTGAGGGCGAAGCCCGAATAGCGCACGCGTGTGGGGAACAATTCGCACAACAGGGTCGGCAGCGTGCCGCCATTCATGGCGAGCAGCGCGCCGAACAGGGACCAGATGCCCAGAATGGCCAGGAAGCCGCCGCTGCCAAGGCCGGTGAAGGCGACGGATGACAGCACCATGAACAGCGGCACGGTGAGGACGGCGAAGAGCAGCGAGCAGGCGATCAGGACCGCCTTGCGGCCGAGGCGGTCCGACAGGGCGCCCATCACGAAGATCGAGGCGAGATAGACCGTCAGCGCGATGGTCGAGCCGAGAAAGGCGGCGGTTTCGCTGATGCCGAGCTCGGTCGCCAGATAGGTCGGCATGTAGCTGAGCACGAGATAGAAGCCGACGGCGTTGAGTAGTGTGCCGCCGAAGGCGATCAGCACCTGGCGGCGGTGCTTGCCGAGGAGCTCGAGCACCGGTGCCGGCGGCACGTGATGGGCGGCCTCCAGGGACTTGAAGTGTCGCGTCTCCTCGAGCCGGCGGCGGATGAAGACGCCGACATAGCCGAAGGGCAGGGCCAAGAGGAAGGGCAGGCGCCAGCCCCATTCCTGCAATTGCTCGGTGGTCAGCAGCGCGTGGAGCAGGGCGACGAAGAGGGAGGCGGCAAGCAGGCCCGCCGCCTCGCCGGCCGGCACCAGGCAGGTATAGATGCCGCGCTTGCGGTCCGGCGCGTGCTCGGCGAGGAACGAGGCGGCTCCGGCATATTCGCCCGAGGCAGCAAAGCCCTGCACGAGGCGGGTGAGCAGGAGCAGCACCGGTGCGGCCAGGCCGGCCGTCTGGTAGGACGGCAGAAAGGCGATGACGAAGGTGGCTGACGACATGATGAAGATCGACAGCGTCAGGGTCGATTTACGGCCGAACTTGTCGCCGAAATGGCCCCAGATCACACCGCCGATCGGGCGGACGATGAAGGACAGGGCGAAGACGCCATAGGTGGCCATCAGGGCGCTGCGCGTGTCGGTCGCCGGGAAGAACACCACGGCGATCACCGTCGCCAGGAAGCCGTAGACCGCGTAGTCGAACCATTCGACGAAAGTGCCGATGAAGCTGGCAAAGGCGGCGCGGCGCAGGATCGTGTTCGATGCGGCCGGCTGCTGGCCGGCCTCCAATATGGCCGATGGCGCGGCGGCCGGGTGCGGATTGCTCATGCGGACGTTTCCCCTCTTGGATGAATCTCGGTCATCAAGCTGTCGTCCTGGCCGGCGTCAGTGTTGCTGCCTTCTGCGGGCGTGATGGCGGCCGAACGATTGGCCCGGGACCATGCCGCAACCGGAAGCATTCGTATTTCGAAACTTTCCAATTCTTACATCGGAAAATTTGATGTAATTTACCCCTGTCGAACATTGGCCGGCGTGCGAGGACGATGCGGATCAGCGATTACATGGTGCGGAACCTGCGCACCTTTTGCGCGGTGGTGGAGCATGGCGGCTTTGGCGGGGCCCAGGCCGTTCTAGGCGCGGGCCAGTCGGTGATCTCCACCCATCTCAAGGATCTCGAACTCGCTCTAGGCTTTACGCTGTGCCAGCGCGGACGCGGCGGCTTCTCGCTGACTCCGAAGGGTGAGGCGGTCTATCATGAAGCCAAGCGCATGCTGGGATCGCTCGAAATCTGCGAAGCCAATCTTGGCGTATTGCGCAAGATCCTCACCGGTCATTTGAGAGTGGGTATCGTCGACAGCGAGGCCGATAATCCCGATCTGCCGGTGCATCGGGCGGTGCAGCGTTTTTTCGAGCGCGAGCAGCAGGTTCGGCTGAGCCTGGAGGTTGGCACGCCCGAGGCGCTGAGCAAGGGGCTGCAGAACGGGGACATCCATGTCGCCATCGGCCCCTTTCCAAACCGCCAGGCCAATATCGATTACGCGCCCGTCTATGTGGAGGAACACGCCCTCTATTGCGGACACACCCATCCGCTCTTTGCCGGCGATGCGGCCGAAATCACGCCCGCCGTTATCGCCCGCCACCCGATGACCGTGCGCCCCTATCTGCATCGTGCCGAGCTCGCCGCCCTGCAGGATCCCCTGATCACGGCTTCGGTCTCGAACATGGAGGCGCAGGCCGTGCTGATCCGCAGCGGCTGCTTCCTCGGTTTCCTGCCGGTTCATTTCGCCCGCAAATGGGTCGAACGGGACGAGATGCGGGCTCTCGACGGGCCCGGCCTGGTCTGGCGATCGCAATTTTATATCGCCTTGCGCGTGCAGCCCGAACCGACCGAAGTGGCACGTCAGTTCACGCGCGATCTTGCGGCGACCTTGGGATCCTCCGAGGCGGGATAAGAGCTCAGATAACGTTTTTCCATCAAATGAGTAACGACACCGATAGTCGATCGCGCCGCGGGGAAAGTTGATCGATTTTGCGGCGATTGAAATGTCAGAAATCAGATTGACGGGAGCCATCGACAAGCGCCGATCAGGGTTAAAATAGACCTACGCAATACGCTCGCCATGATTGCGACCGAATCATTACTTAGCGGTAATCTGGCAAACGGAGACCGATCTATGAACAAAATTCTGATCACAGTTTTGGCGGGCGCCGTCGCTATGTCGGTGGCTGGATGTGCGTCGGACAATCCCGGCGACCGGGCGGTTGGTGGCGGCGTGCTGGGCGGCGTGGCCGGTGCGGCCATTGGCGCCGGTGTCTCGAAGAACAAGGGGCGCGGTGCCCTCATCGGCGGCGCCATCGGCGCGGCGGGTGGCGCTGCTGTCGGCGCGGCCACCACCCCGAGCCGTGAGCCCGAGCCGGGTTATGACGGCTATGGCGGCGGTCAGCGCCAATGCGCCCAGGTCGGCTATGATTCCTACGGCAACCGGGTTTGCACGGCCTATTACTGAGAAAGCCCATGAGGGGGATGGGGATGTCCCATCCGCAAAATAGTGGCCGGCCCTTTTGGCCGGCTCGCCCTCTGATTTGGCTCCGGGATCTGCTACCCGCGATGAGATCTGCCGCGCGGGCCAGGGCTTCGGCGTCACAAACGATGCCCTGTCAGCTTCATTTCGTCTTCCCGGCATGTCCCGAAAGGGCCCGAAACCAGGGCCTGGGCCGGCCTGTCTGCCTGCCGATCCTTGTTTTCGCCCATATCCGGTTTCACATCATTGGCGACAGGGCGGTGGGCCCCCGTGGAACACTTTCCGGTGATCGACGGCATAAGTCAGTACAGGGTCGAGACTTGCTTGGTCATCGGAAAGCCGAAAAGGCCCTTTAGCGCATAGACCCGGTCGTCGATCTGCGTTGGCCCGATCATGATCGAGGGGCCTTCGCATCAATTGCAGAAGGAACAGGGACCGCTTCGTGAATTAAAGCGGATATGGTGCTGGATGAAGGATGGATGGGTGCCCGGTGCACAAGGCGAACAAGGGAATGGCAACCCCGAAAATGGGGAAAGCTCTTCCGGCAGGGCGTGGCCTTGTTTTGATGGGCAGACATTCGATCGGATGCGCCGGCATGAGATTGCTTTTGAGCTGTGGCGAGATCAGGCACGGGAGCGGTCGCGCGGGATGGTTGACAGCTTGAGGGCTGTTCGCCGACAACTGCGGGCGAAACTTGCCGTTTTGCGAAAGTCTTGTTTCGCGGTGGCAAATCAGGCGGACGGGCACCAGCATTTGACCGCCTTCCTCCAGGCCCGGCTGGAAAAGGATCACGCCATGTCCGCCAACACGAATCTTCCGGGCTGACGGCATGCGAGGTGTCATTGGAGCGATCGCATTGTCGGCCATGATGCATTCCGGCATGGCTCTGGCCCAGGAAGTGAGACGCTCGGCCGTCGGCTATATGGACGTGACCTGCGACCGATGGACGGCGAGCGCCAATTCGACCCAAGGCACAGCCTATGCGGCCTGGGTTGCCGGTTTCTTGAGCGGGGCGAATCTGGCCGAGCGGGCGGAGGATTGGCTGATCGACGAGGACGGCACCTCGATCCGCCGCTGGATCGGTGAATATTGCAAGGCCCATCCTGTGGAGACGCTCGGGGCCGCCGCGGTGATGCTGCGCCAGGCGCTTCAGCAGCGCGCGCGGTGACGGCGGGGCCGGGTGCCTCGCGGCGCCCTGCTTCGGCCCAGCTGATCCATTGCATCGGAAAACTCTAATTTGCCGCCGCTGCGGGCTCCCCGAAACTGAGCGACGATGTTCCAGGGCAAAGCGCCTTGGGAGGCATCGCGGCCCTCGCATCTGCCGGGTGGTGTGATCGCGGCCAACTGGAGCAAAGCGCGTTCATGGCTGAACGCTCGTTTGCTTCAGCTCTCTGTTTCGACGCGTCTTTGCGATTCTTGCCGCCTCCGTCAAATCGCAAAACGCTTTTGGGGAATTTCATGCGCGATCCACGCTACGACATTCTGTTCGAGCCGATGAAGATCGGCCCGGTGACGGCCAAGAATCGGTTCTACCAGGTCCCCCATTGCAATGGCGGCGGCTATCGCGATCCGTCCGCTGCCGCCGAAATGCGGCGGATCAAGTCGGAAGGAGGCTGGGGCGTCATCTTCACCGAGCAGACCGAGATGCATCACACCTCGGAGATCACCCCTTTCATCGAATTGCGTCTGTGGGACGACGCCGATATCCCCGCCTTGGCCAGGATGGCCGAGGCCATGCATGAGCATGGCGCCCTCGCTGGCATCCAGCTCGCCTATTCCGGTATCAATGGCCCCAATCTCTATACCAAGGAAGTCCCGCGCGGGCCCTCGGCCCTGCCGATTCGCACCTTCACCAATGATCCGGTCCAGGCCCGCGCCATGGATCGGCAGGATATCCGCGATCTCAGGCGCTGGCACCGCAACGCCTTCAGGCGGGCCAAGCAGGCGGGCTTCGATCTGGTCTGCCTCTATGGCGCACATGGCTTAGGCATCATCCAGCATTTCCTGTCGACAGCCACCAATCACAGAACGGACGAATATGGCGGCTCGCTGGAAAACCGCTCTCGGCTGATGCGCGAGTTGATTGAGGAGGGACGCGATGCCATCGGCGACAGCTGCGGTCTGACCTTGCGCATTTCGCTCGACGAGATGATCGGCGAGCTCGGTTTCGGCAATGCCGGGGTCCGCGACATGATCGAGATGCATGCCGACCTGCCCGACCTGTGGGACCTCGCCCATGGCGCCTGGGAGGATTGCTCCGGCCCTTCGCGCTTCAAGGAGGAGGCGGCGCAGGAAAGCCTGGTCGCCGGCATCAAGAAACTGACCTCCAAGCCCGTCGTCGGTGTCGGCCGCTTCACTTCGCCGGACGTGATGGCGCGGATGATCAGGTCCGGCACGCTCGATTTCATCGGCTGTGCCCGGCCTTCCATCGCCGACCCCTTCCTGCCTAGGAAGATCGAGGAGGGCCGGATCGAGGACATCCGCGAATGCATCGGCTGCAACATCTGCGTTACCGGCGACATGACGATGTCGATCTCGCGCTGCACCCAGAACCCCACCTTCATGGAGGAATGGCGCAAGGGCTGGCATCCCGAGCGCATGCAGGCCAAGGGCGCCAGCGAGAGCGTGCTGATCGTCGGCGCGGGCCCGGCCGGGCTGGAGGCGGCGCGCGCCTTGGGGATGCGGGGTTACAAGGTCGTGCTTGCAGAGGCCGGCACTGAACTCGGCGGCCGCGTGGCGCGGGAATGCAGATTGCCGGGCCTGTCGGCCTGGGGTCGCGTGCGCGATTATCGCCAGTACCAGCTCAGCCAGATGCCGAATGTCGATATCTATTTCGACAGTCTTCTGTCGGTCGACGACATTCTCGGATTCGGTTTCGAACATGTCGCGCTCGCCACCGGCTCGACCTGGCGCCGGGACGGCGTGGCGCGTGCCCATGTCGTGCCGATGGCGATCGATGTCGCGATGCCGGTTTTCACGCCCGATGATGTGATGGAGGGCAGGCTGCCTGCCGGCAGGATCGTGCTGTTCGACGACGATCACTATTACATGGGCGGTGTGCTCGCCGAACTCTTGTCGCGCCAGGGCGCGCGGGTGACGCTGGTGACCCCTTCCGCCTATGTCTCCGATTGGACCCGCAATACGCTGGAGCAGGGCGCCATTCATCGCAGGCTTGCTGAGCACGGGGTCGAGATCGTGCTCAACCGGACGGTGGCGCGCATCGGCGCCGGCGGCGTGGTCACGGCCTGCAGCTATACCGGGGCCGAAGCCGAGCTGGCGGCCGATGCGGTCGTGCTCGTCACCGCTCGCCAGCAGGAGGACGGGCTGTGGCAGGCTCTCACGGCGCGGCAGGGCGAATGGGCCGATAGCGGCATCCGCAGCATCAAGGTGATCGGCGATGCCCAGGCGCCGGGCCCGATCGCCTGGGCGACCTA